>JAEYSR010000180.1 GCA_023434535.1 Actinomycetes bacterium | reverse complement strand
ATCGCGCACGTTGGTGATCTTGGAGGACACGAACAGGATGTACGGGTTGTCGACAGCGGCTTCCATGCGCTCCGTGTCGGTGACCATGTAGGGCGAGATGTAGCCCTTGTCGAAGCGCATGCCCTCGGTGAACTCGAGGCCCATGCCGAAGGTCTGGCTCTCCTCGACGGTGATGACGCCGTCCTTGCCGACCTTGTCGATGGCGTCGGAGATCAGCTCGCCGATCTCCTTGTCGGCCGCCGAGATGGAGGCCACCTGGGAGATCTGGTCCTTGGAGTCGACCTCGACGGCCAGCTCGTGGATCTTGGCGACGGCGGCCTCGACGGCGGCCTCGATGCCCCGCTTGACGCCGACCGGGTTGGCGCCGGCGGCCAGGTTGCGCAGGCCCTCGCGGACCATCGTCCAGGCCAGCACGGTGGCGGTGGTGGTGCCGTCACCGGCGACGTCGTCGGTCTTCTTGGCGACCTCCTTGACGAGCGAGGCGCCGATGTTCTCGTACGGGTCCTCGAGCTCGATCTCCTTGGCGATGGACACGCCGTCGTTGGTGATCGTCGGGGCGCCCCACTTCTTGGCGAGGACGACGTTGCGACCCTTCGGGCCGAGGGTGACGCGCACGGCGTCGGCGAGCTGGTTCATGCCCGCTTCGAGGTGACGGCGGGCGTCCTCGTCGAACTGGATGATCTTGGCCATGAGTCCTCCGTTGGAAACTGTGGCGGTGTGCGTGTTGCGGGTCGGTCGCCCGACCGGTGCGCCTCCCGCCCGTGGGGCGGGTTGGCACTCTCGGCACGGGAGTGCCAGACATTCTTAGCACTCACAAGTGGTGAGTGCTAACAGCCCTCACGCGGGCCCGACGCACCTCTCAGATCCCCGTCAGCCCCGGTCAGCCCCCAGCCTTGGGCAGACCCTCCGCACTGCCGCGTGCCGCGTTCCGCCCGATCAGGACCCGAGGACCTCCTGGTACATCGGCACGAAGTCCGCCGGATCGGCGGGCACCAGCACGGATGCGGCCAGGTACATGTCGAGCTGGAGCAGCAGGGCGTGCCAGGTGGCCGCCAGCTCGACGTCGTCGCCGATCCCGCCGTGGGTCAGGCGGATCACCGTCGCTCCGTCACCACCCGAGACGTCCCAGCTGAGGGGATCAGTGGCACGGGCGGACGCACCCCAGGCGTCGGTCTCCTCGGAGACGACCCGGCGGACCGCGTCGGGCTCGACGTGGGTGCCTCGCTCCCACGTCATCGAGCCGTCGTCGGCGGGGACGCCGGGCGCCGGCCCGATGCGAGCGACGTACTCGTCGTAGACCTCGAACCCGTCGCCGTCTCCGCCCCCGGCGGCCGGGTCGGAAGCACCGGTGTCGAGCCCGTCCGGGTCGAGCAGAGCATCGAGCTCACCGAGGCACGCGTCCCAGCCGGCGCCGTTGCGAGCAGCGACCGACGGATGGCTCAGCACCTGGGTGAACACCAGTCGGGTCCCGTCGCCATCGGGGAACAGCTCGATCCGGAGGAGCTCGGAACCCCAGGTGAACGAGAAGACGTGCGGCGGGTCGAACGCGACCACGCGTCCGGTGAACTCGGGTCCGTCCGCCCTCGTCGGCTCGCCGGCGTCGATCGCCTCCTGGCGGTGCGACTCGTCGTCGAAGCGCAGCGCGGCTCCGGCCGTTCGCTCCCCGATGACCTCCGAGGGGAACCAGCGGCGCATCTCCTCGGGTGAGGTGACGGCGCGCCAGACCCTCTCGATCGACGAGCGGTAGCGGCGCTCGAACCGCAGCGCGGTCCGGCCGTCGACCTGGATCACGCGACCTTGCCGCGACGGCGCGTCGGCACGGGTCGAGCCGTCGTCGGTCGTTGTGGCGTCAGGTCGTGTTGCGTCGTTCACGGGTTCTCCTCCAGGTGTGCGTCCAGCCTGTCGAGCGAGTCCTGCCACAGGCGGCGGAAGGAGCCGATCCACTCGTCGAGCTCCATGAGCGGCTCCGGCCGCAGTCGGTAGAGACGCCGCTGGGCCGAGGGGCGCACCTCCACCAGGCCGGCCTCCCGCAGCACGCGCAGGTGCTTGGACACCGCGGGCTGGCTCAGACCCAGACCATCGACCAGCTCGCCCACCGGTCGCTCGCCGTCACGGAGCAGCTCCACCAGTCGGCGGCGGTTCGGCTCGGCGAGGACGGCGAAGGTCACGCCACGAAGATGCCATCCTGGTTATATAGCTGTCAAGGCACTCATGCTCCCCGGCGTCGTGCGACCGTGGATCCTCGCTGTTACGGTTCTCCGGAACTTGACCGCCTGGTCAAGTTGCGGACGGCCCGGTCCGACCGCAGAAGCCTGGAGGAAGGCGACGCGTGGCGCGGATCGTGATCATCGGTGCCGGAGTGGGCGGACTGGGCACTGCGCTGTGCGCGGCGCGGAGCGGCCATCAGGTGACCATCGTCGAGCGCGACGACACCCCCCTCCCCGCTGACCCGCACGGCGCCTTCGAGTGGGACCGGCGCGGTGCGCCCCAGGTCCGCCACTCCCACGCGTTCCTCGCCCGGCTCCGCAACCAGCTGCGTGACCGGCACCCCGATGTGCTCGCCGAGCTGCTCGCCGCCGGCGCCACCGAGATGCGCTTCACCGAGATGGCGCCCGAGGGCATGGTCATCGCACCCGAACCGGGCGACGAGGACCTGGTCGGTCTGGCCTGCCGACGCACGACGTTCGAGTGGGTGCTCCGTCGCGCTGCGCTCGCCGAGGGTCGCGTCGAGCTCGTCCACGGGACCTCGGTGCGCGCTCTCACCTGCTCCCCCGAGCACGTGGACGGGACCCCGGTCGTCACCGGTGTGGAGCTCGACGACGGCACGATCCTCGACGCGGACGTGGTGGTGGCCTCGGGCGGTCGCCGCAGCGACGTGCCCGCCCTGCTCGCCGAGCACGGGATCCACGTCGAGGAGACGGAGGAGGACACCGGGATCATCTACCTCTCCCGGTTCTTCCGACTGGTCGACGGAGCGGAGCTCCCGCAGACCGCCGGCGTGATCGGCGGCGACCTCGGCTACCTCAAGTACGGCGTCTTCCCGGGCGACAACCGCACCTTCTCGATCACGTTCGCCGTCGGCACGCACGACTCGGAGATGCGCAAGCTGCTGCTCGACCCCGACACGTTCCTGGTCGCGGCCGGTGCGCTCACCGCCACCGCGCCCTACGTGGACGGCCGGTCGGAGCCCATCACCGACGTCGAGGTCATGGGCGGACTCATCAACCGACGACGTTCGTTCGTGGACGACGACGGAGCGCCGGTCGTCCTCGGCTTCCACGCCGTGGGCGACGCGCACACCGCCACCAACCCGCTCTACGGGCGGGGCTGCAGCCTCGCCATGGTCCAGTCGCAGCTGCTCGCCGACCTGCTCGACGAGCACGGTGCCGACTCGTCGGCGGCGCACGTCGCCCGCGCCGACGACTACGAGGCGGCCACGTCCCGAGAGATCACCCCGTGGTACCGGGCGTCGGTCGCCCAGGACCGGTTCGCCAAGCGGGCGGCCGAGGAGGCGGCGGAGGCGACGGCAGCCGAGCTCGCCGACGGCGCAGACGAGGGTCCGACCGGCCTCGCCACCCCGGACGAGCCGGCCGACGACGGGACCGTCGACCCGTCCGACTTCCTCCGCAGCCTGCTGCGGGACGGATTGTTCCCGGCCATGCGCGTCGACCCGGTGGTGCTGCGGGCGTTCCTGCGCATGTTCAACCTCCTGCAGCCGCCCGACTCGCTGATGAACGACCCCGAGATCATCGGGCGCGTGATGACCGTGTTCCAGGACAAGGACAACCGGCCGCCCGAGCCGGAGCTCGGACCCGACCGCGCAGGGTTCCTGGCCTCAATCTGAGTCCGTTCACCCGTTCACTTCCGGCGGCGCGTTCCGTACAGTCGCCAGGGTGGAAGAGGACGGGTTGGTGGAGGACGAGTTCGAGGGCGCGCCCGCGGACGGGGAGATGCCGTCGGAGGCGCACGCCTACGCCATGTGGAAGCCCTCCGACGTGGAGCGTGGATTCGATCGGATCTCCATCGCAGTGGTGATGTTCATCGTCCTGTCTGCTGCCGGGATCTTCCGAGTCGATCCGTCGACCGGCCTCCGCGCCTCGCTGTCGTTCCTCGGCATGGGGGTCGTCGCCGTCGCAGCGCGGTTGCTGCAACGCTCGGCCGACGACGCGCGGACACGCGGCGCCTGGCAGGTCGTGAGGTGGTTGTCGGTCGTCTCGTTCATCGCCGGCGCATATGCGATGGCCGATCTCCGTGCCGCGGTCTACGTCCTCGTTGTGATCGCAGCCGCTGCGACCGCGGTCGCCATGGTCGATGCCCTCACCGTGCAGTGCGACGTTCTGTCGCCCGACCTCGCGGATGAGTGGCGTCGAGCGAATCCGGTCACCTACGCCCTGATCTCGACGAGCGCCCTGGTGCTCATCGCCGGGATCGTCGTCACGGTGCGGTACGCGACACCGGAGCTGGACGTGCCACGTGAGAGCGGTTGGAGGTTCAACGCGCCCAGCCCCGGCAGTGCACTCATGATCGCTGGTGCCGTTATCGGTGTCTGGGCCTTCGCCAGATGCGTCAAGCCGTTCCGGGCCATGCGCGTCGCGGCGATGGACCTCCGGGTGCCGGTCGTCTGACGCGTCTCTTCTCGGGTCGGCGAGCGGGCCGTGGGCCCCTCGAATGAACCCGGAATCGGTCGGCCCGATTCTCGGGTCAGGGAGCGGGCCGTGGCCCCCCCGGACGACCCCGGAATCGGATCGGAACCGACCCTCAGACGTCGGGGCGGATGCGGACCACGCTGGCCGACGGGTCGTCGGGGTCCAGCTCGACCTCGATCGGCCGGTCGCGGTCGCCCTCGTCGGCGAACTGCTCGACCACCGGCCGGTCGTCCTTGGGGTCCTCGATGATGTCCCGGAGGCCGATCATCCCGGCCGCGAGCGCGCTGGCGCCGATCGACCGCCGGTACCGGTGCGGGATGTGGGTCGCCGGGGTCGGCTCGAGCGGCGGTGCCGGCTCGTCCTCGAGGGCGATCAGGTGCGGAGGCAGCAGCGGATCGGGCTCCGCGTCCTCGTCCGGCACGTGCCCGAAGGGCTCGTCGTCCTGCACCCGACGCAGCCTACGACCCGGCCGCCGGGCCCTGTCAGCCGCCGGCGACGGCGGGGATGATCGAGATCTCGGCGCCGTCGGCGACCGGCGTGGACACGCCGTCGAGGTAGCGGACGTCGTCGTCGGCCAGGAACACGTTGACGAACCGGCGCAGCCCGCCGTCGCCGTCGAAGAGCCGGTCCTGGAAGCCCGGGTGTGCGGCGTCGAGGTTCGAGAGTGCCTCGCCGACGGTCGACCCCTCGACCTCGACCGTGGACGATCCGCCGGTCAGCGTGCGAAGTGTGGTCGGGATCCGGATGGTCACCATGTCAGTTGCTCCTCGATCGGTCGCTCGGGCTCGAGCGGGCGGGGCGGCTCGCCACCGGGCAGGCGACGATTCTCCACCACGCACGCACGACGCGTGAAACTCCTGTCACGCGCACCCTTCACGGGCCGCACAAGGGGCTCAACTCCTGCGGGCCGCGCACGATTCCCGACGCCGGGCCGGATAGGTTGCCCGGGCCGGTCCGGGATCGGGCCCGACCGGGGCCGCAACGCCCGATGCGAACATGACGAGCCAGCAGCCCTCTCCGACCGGCCAGGACGGCCGACCCGACCACCCGGCCCAGCCCGAGGGTGGGCCGGCGACGTTCGACACCCCGCCCATCCGCTCGTTCCACCACGCCGACCGGACGCTCGACGAGCTGCTCGCCGCCAAGGGGTCCACGACCGTCTCGGTCTGCCTGCCAGCCCGAAACGAGGAGGCGACGGTCGGCGACATCGTCCGGACGCTGGTCGCCGACGCCGTGGACGTCGGACTCGTCGACGAGCTCGTGGTCATGGACGACCACTCGACCGACGCCACCGCTGCCGCGGCCGCCGACGCCGGCGCTCGGGTCGTCGACGCCGCCACGGTGCTCCCGCAGTTCGGACGTGGCCACGGCAAGGGCGAGGTGCTCTGGAAGTCCCTCCACGTGGCCGACGGCGACCTGGTGCTCTGGTGCGACGCCGACCTCCGCGACTTCAGCGCCCACCTGGTCACCGGGCTGCTCGGACCGCTCCTCTGCGAGCCCGACGTCGAGCTCGTGAAGGGCTTCTACCGCCGCCCCGAGTCCGACGGCGTCGGCGGAGGCCGGGTCACCGAGCTCGTCGCCCGGCCCCTGCTCTCGCTGCTCTTCCCCGCGCTCGCCGGCCTGCACCAGCCGCTGTCGGGCGAGTACGGCGGCCGGCGCAGCGTGCTGGAGCGCCTGCCGTTCGTGCAGGGCTACGGCGTCGAGGTCGGGCTGCTCCTGCACTACCTGCGCCTCCGCGGCACCACCGGCCTGGTCCAGGTGGACCTGGAGGAGCGGCGGCACCGCAACCGCCCGCTCGACGAGCTGGGCCCGCAGGCCATGGCGATCACGCAGACGATCCTCCGCCACGCCCAGGCCATGGGCCTCGGCCAGGGCGACGCCAACGGCATCTCGGTGCCGGCCGTCGCGGAGCTGCTGCGACCGGGCCGTCCGCCGTTGGCCGTCGACGTGTCCGAGCGCCCGCCCCTCGTCGAGGTGGCCGCGTACCTGGACGTCCTCCGCGACGTCCGACCGGCCGACGACGGCCCACCGGATCGGTGACGGCGATCCCCCGGCCCGGCGTCTTCGCCGTGCTCAACGCCTCTCCGGACTCGTTCTCCGAGAACAAGGTGTCGGCGATCGACGCGGCGGAGCTCGCTGCGACCATGGTCGCCGAGGGTGCGGACGTCCTGGACATCGGGGCCCAGTCCCTGCGCACCGACCAACCGGAGATCACGTTCCAGGCCGAGCTGGCCCGGCTGCTGCCGGTGATGGAGGCCGTGCGAGCACGGGTCGGCGAGGACGTCGTCCTGTCGGTCGACACCTACCGCCACCAGGTCGCCGACGCGGCCATGCGGTGCGGCGCCACCATCGTCAACGATCCGTCGGGACTGCGCGACCACGAGCTCGCCGACCTCGTCGCCGGGACGCACACCTCGCTCGTCCTCGCCTTCAACCCGGGGGTGCCCAAGCAGCGACGCCCGCTCGGCGAACGCCTGGCGGACCCGGTCGAGGACTGCCTGCGCTTCATCTCGGACCGCCTCGAGGTCCTGCACCGAGCCGGGGTCGGGCCGGACCAGGTGATCCTCGACCCGGGTCCCGACCTCTACAAGGCGCCCGACGAGACCGTCGCCGTGCTGCGCGCCGTGCCGCGGCTGCGCGCCGAGCTGGGGATCGACCGGGTGCTCTGGGCCGTGTCGCGCAAGGACTTCGTCGGCGTGCTGACCCATCGGCTGCCGCGCCACCGGGGCGCCGGGACGCTGGGTGCCCTGGCCGCTGCCGACCTCCAGGACCAGGACCTGGTCCGCGTGCACGACGTCCCCGGCACCGTCGACTTCCTCACCGTGCGCGCCGCGCTGCTCCACGGCCACGACGGCCCGCTCGAGATGGACGACGCCATCCGCTACGACCCGACCTGACCCGTCGGACGACCGGCTTCGGCGGACGAGGCGGTCGGGATCCGACCACCGCGTCTGCCAGAAGCTGCGAGAGCGACTGCGGCCGTGCGCCGGGCGCTCAGTCGGGAGCGACCAGGCCCGGGAGCTCGGGCGCCACCTCGGCCAGGAGCGCGGCGGTCTCGGTCATGGCGCGCTCGCGACCGAACCGGGCCGACAACGACACGGTCCGCACCCATTCGTCCGCTCCGTCGAAGCACTCGCCGACGACCGCCACCACCGGCACACCGAAGTGCGCGGCCATGTCCACCATGCCGCCGACCACCTTGCCCTGGAACGACTCCTCGTCCAGGAACCCCTCGCCCGTGACCACCAGGTCGGCACCCTCGACGTCCGCGTCCAGGTCCAGGCGCTCGGCTATCAGGTCGAACCCGCTGAGGAGCTCGCCGCCGACGCAGGCCAGACCACCGGCCAGGCCGCCCGCCGCGCCGGCGCCCTCCAGCTCCGACACGTCGACGCCGTACTCCTCCAGGTAGACCTCCTGGAGCCTCTCCAGACGGCGTTCCAGCAGGCGGATCTGCGCCGCGCTCGCGCCCTTCTGCTCCGCGAAGTCGCGCGCCGCGTCGACGAACCGCGTGCGGACGTCGCACGCCACCGTCAGCCGCACTCCCTTGAGCCGGTGCACCGGATACAGCGCCCGGAGCGCGCCGAGCCCGCCGTCGGTCGTGGCCGACCCGCCGACCCCGACCACCACGTCGGTCGCGCCGGCGTCGAGCGCCGCTGCGATCAGCTCGCCGGTGCCATAGGTGGAGGCGGCGACGGCGTCGTTCTCCTCCGCGCCGCCGGCCAACGCCAGGCCCGACGCCCGGGCCATCTCGATCACGGCGCTCCGGGCCGAGTACCGCCACTCGGCCTCGACCGGGTCGCCGTTCGGTCCGGTCACCACGGTGCGTCGGTTGGGGCCGCCGAGCGCCTCGAGCGAGCCCTCGCCCCCGTCGGCCATGGGCCGCACGACGACCTCGTGGCCGGCCTCCCGGAGAGGCCCGGCCAGCGCCGCGGCGCACTCCGACGCGGTGACGGTGCCCCGGAACTTGTCGGGGGCCACCACGATGCGCACGGAGGGGAGCCTACGGCGGTCGGGTCGACCCCGGAGCGGCCGTGGGTCCGCCCGGGATCGGCGGACGGGCGGATCGGGCTCCGGAGATCAGCTCCTAGGGTGGACGCATGGACACGGCCGATCGACCCATCGTCCTCGCGTCCAACCGCGGACCGGTGAGCTACCGGGATGAGGACGGCTCGCTGGTGGCGGTCCGCGGCGGCGGCGGGCTCGTGTCGGGCCTCGCGCCGCTGATGGACGAGGGCCGCATCACGTGGATCGCCGCGGCGCTCAGCGACGCCGACCGCCGCGCCGCCGCGCAGGACCTGCCCACGGAGCAGGGCATCCCGGTGCACCTGGTCGACGTGGCCCAGGACACCTACGACCGCTACTACGACGTCGTCGCCAACCAGACGCTCTGGTTCATGCACCACGGGCTCTTCGACCTGACCCGCGACCCCGAGCTCGACGCGGAGTGGCGCGACTGCTGGGAGTCGTACCGGGAGGTCAACCGCCACTTCGCCGGCGCGGTCATCGCCCACGCCCCGGAGGACGCCGTGGTCCTGGTGCAGGACTACCACCTGACGATGCTCGCTCCCGCCGTCCGGGCCGCCCGCAGCGACCTGTCGCTCGTGCACTTCCACCACACGCCGTTCGCCGGCCCCGACAACGCCAGGGTCATGGCGACCGACCCTCTGGTCGAGATGCTCGACGCCCTCGCCGCGCACGACGCGTGCGGCTTCCACGTGCCCGAGTGGGCGAGCAACTACACGGCGGTCCAGCAGAGGTGGGGCACCTCGATCGACCAGGCGCTCGTGTTCGACTCCACGCTCAACAGCGACGTCGACGACCTGCGCCGGGTCGCCGCCTCGGACGAGTGCACCGCAGCCCTCGCTGAGCTCGACGAGACCGTCGGCGACCGGCAGCTCATCGTCCGCGTCGACCGGATGGAGCTGTCCAAGAACATCGTCCGCGGCTTCCACGCCTACGACACGATGCTGGACCAGCGACCGGAGCTGCGCGGTCGGGTCACGTTCTTCGCCTGCTGCTACCCCTCCCGGCTCGGCGTCCCGGCCTACGCCCGCTACCGCGACGAGGTCGAGGCGGCCGCCGCCGCGGTCAACGAGCGCTGGGCCGACGGGACGTGGACGCCGGTCGAGCTGATGACCGACGACGACTTCCCCCGCTCGGTCGCGGCGCTGCGGCGCTACGACGTGCTGCTGGTCAACCCCGTCCGAGACGGCCTCAACCTGGTCGCCAAGGAGGGCCCGATGGTGAACGAGCGCGACGGCCAGCTCGTCCTGTCGACCGAGGCCGGGGCCTGGACCGAGCTCAAGGGATCCGCCGACGGGATCTCGCCGTTCGACGTTCAGGCGACCGCGGACGCCCTGGCGGCGGCGCTCGGCCGTGAGCCGGGCGAACGTGCCGCACGGGCCGGGCTCCTCCACCGCTCGGCCGAGGCACGCACCCCGGCCGACTGGCTGGCCGACCAGCTCGCGGCCCTGGACCGCACGGACCTCGATCGCCGCCCGCACGTTCTGTGATGCATCTCCGTGGCCCTGGCCACGGAGCTGCATCACAGAGCAGCGGGCTGGCTACTCGGCGAGGGCCAGCACCATGTCGACCACGGCCTGCGGGCCGTCGACGACCAGATCGGCACGGCTGGTGAGAGAGGCCGGGACCTCGGGGCTGTCGACGACCACCGCCAGCACCGGGCGACCACTCGCCCGCATCTGGTCGAGTGCGTCGAAGGCCGGGCCGTCGCCCACGTCGTCGCCCGCGTAGAGCACCGGACCGGTGTGGGAGGCGACGAGGCGGTGCAGGACGGTGCCCTTGTCCTCGTCGATCGGTGGGTGGAGCTCGACGCTCATCTTGGCCGGGCGGGCCCGCAGGCCTGCGGGCGGGGCGACCTGCTCGGCCCAGGCGACGACGGCGTCAGCGAGCTCGGGGTGGCGCCGGTAGTGGAGCGTGATCGACAGACCCTTGGTCTCGACGTCCATGCCGTCGGGACCCTGGAGCCGTGCGAGTCCGGCCACGTCGGTGATCACCTCTCGCCAGACGCCCGAGGTCGGATGGTCGGACCGCTCGCCCATCCGCCGGGACTCGAGGCCGTAGAGGCCGACGAGGGTGACTCCGGACGGCTCAGGGAACCAGCGCTCGAGGAACTCCAGCGGTCGGCCCGACACCACGGCCACCTCGCCGCACCGCGCCGCCAGTCGTTCGAGTGCGGGTGCGGTGCCCTCCAGAGGGGCCGCAGCATCGGGGTCGTCGACGATCGGCGAGAGCGTCCCGTCGAAGTCGAACGCCACCAGCGCGTCGGCCGCGTGGGTCC
Source organism: Actinomycetes bacterium (assembly GCA_023434535.1). Taxonomy (GTDB): domain Bacteria; phylum Actinomycetota; class Acidimicrobiia; order Acidimicrobiales; family Microtrichaceae; genus Dermatobacter. The sequence goes on along the minus strand of JAEYSR010000180.1, from coordinate 8,701 downwards.
GGAAGGGCTCGAGGGCGTCGGAGCGGTCCATGGCGGACCGATCAGCCGTTGTTCGAACCCGACGTCACCGTCGTCGTGGTCACCCCGCCGCTGGTCGACTTCACCGTCGTCGTGGTGGCGCCGGTGCCGGAGCCCTTCACGGTGGTGGTCGTCGCGCCGCCGGTGCCCGTACCGCTGCCGGCGATCGTGGTGGTGGCACCGGACGTGCCGGTCGTGCCGCCCGCCGCGTTGAGCTTGGCCACCAGATCGGGGCCGATCATGATGATCACGCCGGCGGTGGCGGGCTGGTCCTTGGCGAGCTGAGCGCCGGGGGCGAGCGCCTGCACCGAGGTCTCGGGCAGGCCGAGGGCGGCGGCGATCGAACGGGCGTTGGCGTCGTAGCCGCTGGCGTACATGACCGACGACGCGGTCACGGGCTGCACCGAGTTGGTGGAGACGACCTGCGTGTAGCCCGACTGGGCGAGCACCTGGGCGGCCTTGGCCGCCATGCCGCTGGCACCGGAGCCGTTGGCGGCGACCACCTGGACGGTCTGGGGCGCCTGCTCGGCGACCGTGGTGGTCGTCGCCTCGGTGGTGGTGGTGATCTTCTCCTCACCGGAGGCGATCAGGTCGTCGGCCTTGGAGGAGTCCGGACCGGCGCCACCGGCCTTGATCAGCAGGATGACGGCCAGCACGACGCCGATGGCGATCAGGATGAGACCACGGTTCACTGGGTTCGGACCGGGCGGAGGAGCCGACGAGCGCGGGGTCCTCGGTCGCTGGGTGGTGGCCATGGGCAAACCCTAGTAAATCGCCCCCGTCGACCGTGGGCACGGGTCCACCTCCGCGTGGGTGCCGCTCCTACGATGCGCGGATGGACGACCAGCCACGGGCGACCCGTCGGCTGCGTGTCGCGGTCGCCGTCCTGGCCGTCGCCGGTCTGACCTGGTTCGTGGTCGCCGAGTGGGACCAGGTCACCGACGCCGTGGCGCTCCTCGCCCACGCCGACTGGTGGTGGATCGGGATCGGCTCGCTGAGCAGCACCGTGTCGATCGGGCTGTTCGCCGCCGTCCGCTCCGTGCTCCTGGCGGCCGGGGGCGCCCATCTGCCGCTCGGACGGGCCACCACCGCGAGCTTCGCCAGCGGCGCGCTGGCGGCCACGCTGCCCGCCGGCGGAGCGATCGCGACGGGCTACATGGTCCAGCGGTACCGGGAGGCCGGCGCCGACGGCGGGCTCGCCGCCTGGACGACCATCGCGACCGGCGTGGTGGCCCCGTCGGTGCTCGTGTTCATGACCCTCACCGGATACGCCGTGGCCGGCGAGGACCCCACCCGTGCGCTGCTGCCTGCCGCGGTGTCCCTGGGTCTGCTGGGCGCATTCTTCGCCGTCACCCGCAACCCGGGCGTCCTGCGTCGGCCGGCGCGCTGGGCCGTCTCGGCCTGGCACCGCACCCGTTCTGTTCTGCAGAAGCGGCGAGATGTCGTCGCTTCTGCAGAACAGAACGAGGCGGTGGAGCGGTTCGTCGAGTCGTTCGGCTCGGTGCGGGCCGGGCCCTGGCGCTGGTCGGCGGCCTGGGGCCTCCAGGTGCTGAGCTGGCTCGGCGAGTTCGTGGCGCTGTTCGCCGCGATCGCTGCGGTCCACGGCGAGCTGCCCACGGACCCCTCGGCCTGGGGAACGATCCTCGCGATCTACGGCACCAGCCAGCTGGCGGGCGCGATCCCGATCATCCCCGGTGGAGCCGGCCAGGTGGAGGCCGCCATCGTCGTCGGGCTCACGGCGACCGGGACCGACCCAGCCGTCGCGCTCGCGGCGTCGGTCGCGTTCCGGCTGATGTCGCACTGGCTGGTGGTGCCGATCGGCTGGGTCTGCGTCGCGCTGCTCCGCCGTCGCGGCGTCGACATCCCCCGCGCCTCGGTGGGCTGAGCTCGCCGGTTCCGACTCTCGGTGCGTTGCGCGCTGCCCCACGACGCGCGATGCACACAGAAGCAGCGGCCTTAGGCGCCCGACGGGGGCGGGACCCGGGGCATCTCGATCGTCGCCGGGTCCAGGACCGCGAGGGTCGCCGCGGATTCGCCCGGCTGCTCGCGCCGGACCAGCACCTCGATCGCCGCGTCGTCGCCGACGTCGCGCCCGGCCGCCTCGCTGAGCAGCCAGCGCACCTCGAGGAGGTCGCAGTAGGCCTGCACCGGCGACGTCGCGGCGCCGAGGGCGGCCCGGGCCCGGGCGGACCCCGGCAGGTAGGCGTCCTCCATCCACGTCCGGGCGACCTCGTCCTCCCCCACCTCGCGACGCCAACGGCTGCGCAGCGACGCACCGAAGGCCTGCAGGTCGTTCATGAGGATGGCGGCCTGCCCCTCGCCGGCATCCAGGCCGGTGAGCTCCCGGAGCCGGTCCGAGTGGAAGCTGCGTCCGCCGACCGCCACGCGCATGCGCAGCTGGTCCGGGCACTCGCCGTCGGGCTCGAAGCGCACCTCGTCCAGCTCGAATCCGATCTCCTGCAGCCGGGCCAGACGCGAGGCGATGCGGTCGTGGTCGCCGAGGTCGACGACCGGGGCGTCGAACAGCAGCTCCCACAGCTGCTCGTAGCGCTCCCCGACCCAGCGGGCCGCGGCGAACAGCTCGTCGACCGGCTCGCCGTCGCTGCGCTGCGCGGCGATGTCGAGCAGGCCGCCGGCGACGTTCTCGACGGCGATCTCGAGGTCCCGGTCGCGCTGGCCGTCGGACAGCCGCGGATGGATCTCGGCGGTCTCCGCGTCGACGAACCAGGCCTGGATCCCCTGACCGTCACGCACGAAGAGCGTGTTGGCGAGCGAGCAGTCGCCCCAGAAGATCCCGTTGCGGTGAAGATCGACCAGCAGCAGCGCCATCGCGTCGAGCAGACGTCGTCTGTGGGCTCCCCGGTAGCCCGACACGCGGAGGAACAGCCGCCGGTACTGCCACGACCGCTCGAGATAGTGGGTGACGAGGATCGCGGAGCTCTCGCCACCGGTCGGGGGTGCCGACCCGCTGACCGTCGGGGGCGCCGAACCGCCGCCCGACGACGGCGCCGCACCGGTTCCCGCGCCGTGCTGGACGACGACGCCGGCCACCCTCACCGCCGAGAGCCGACGACGCTCCAGCTCGCGCAGCACCTCGTACTCCCGGACCGCCAGCTCGGGTGCCAGGTCCTTCAACGCCCACAGCCGACCGTCGGCCTCGACGAAGCGGACCAGGTGCCGGCTGGGTCCGACGGGGAGGTCGACGAGCTCGACGCCGGCCGAGCCCCACTCGGCGAGCGGCGTCGACCACGGCAGGGCCAGGAGGTCCGGGGGCGTGACCCTCAACCGGATCTCTGGTGCGGCCTCCACGGCGGACACCTCGAGTCGCCGGCCGACGACCGCGCCGCGCTCAGTCCGACACGACGAGGGGGCGGGTCAGGTTGTCGCCCGTCCCGGCGTCGAAGATGTGCATCTCCTCGGGATCGAACCAGAGCTCGGCCGTCTCGCCGGCCATGACCCGGCTCGACGGATCGAGCGCCACCACGAGCTGCGTGCGGGCCTGGTCGCCGTCGAGCTCCCGCTCCAGCTCGTCGATGCTGGCGAGCAGTGACGGATCGGTCTCGAACGGCAGGTAGGCGTACTGCTCGTTGCCCAGCCACTCGACCACGTCGACCGGGGCCTCGAAGCTGACGCCCGCGCCCAGCTGGGACTCGTCCACGTGCGACAGGTCCTCGAAGCGCTCGGGTCGGATCCCGACGATGACGTGCTCGCGGTCGCCGACGACCTCACGGCGGTCGTCGGGCAGCTCGAAGGTCACGAACGGCAGCCGGAGCTTGCCGTCCTCCATGGAGCCGGGGACGAAGTTCATGGGCGGCGAGCCGATGAAGCCGGCCACGAACATGTTCACCGGGTGCTCGTACAGCTCCCGGGGCGTGTCGACCTGCTGGATCTCGCCCCGTCGCATCAGCGCGACCCGGTCGCCGAGGGTCATCGCCTCGGTCTGGTCGTGGGTGACGTACACGGTGGTCGTCCCCATGCGCCGCTGCATCCGCAGGATCTCCGTGCGCATCTGGCCCCGGAGCTTGGCGTCGAGGTTGGACAGCGGCTCGTCGAACAGGAACACCTGGGCGTCGCGCACGATCGCCCGACCCATCGCCACCCGCTGGCGCTGGCCGCCCGACAGGTTCGCGGGCTTGCGGTCGAGGTGCTCGGTGAGCTCGAGCGTGTCCGCCGCCTCCTTCACCTTGCGGTCGATCTCCTCGTTGCTCACGTCCTTGCGGAGACGCAGCGGGAAGGCGATGTTCTCGAAGACGGTGAGGTGCGGGTACAGCGCGTAGTTCTGGAACACCATCGCCAGGTTGCGGTCCCTCGGCGCGAGGTCGTTGACCCGCTTCCCGTCGATCTCGAGGTCGCCCGAGGTGATGTCCTCCAGCCCCACGATCATCCGGAGCAGGGTCGACTTCCCGCAGCCCGACGGTCCCACGAGGATCATGAACTCGCCGTCGGCGATGTCCAGGCTGATGTCGTTGACGGCCTTGAAGCCGTCCCCGTAGGTCTTGACCAGGTTGCGCATGGTGATGGCGGCCACGGCGGTGTACTCCTGAGCTGTAGCGGGCGGTTCAGCCCTTGACGGCACCCGAGGTGAGACCGGCGACGATGCGCCGCTGGAAGAGCAGGACGAGGATCACGACCGGGATCGTCACGACCACCGAGGCGGCCATGATCGGGGCGATCGGGCTCTGGAACTGCGAGCTGCCGGTGAAGAACGACAGCGCGGCCGGGACGGTCCGGGCCCGGTCGGTCGACGTCAGCGAGATGGCGAGCAGGAACTCGTTCCAGCAGAAGAAGAAGGTGAGGATGGCCGTGGTGAACACGCCCGGCGCGGCCAACGGAACGATCACCTTGCGGAAGGCCTGCCAGGCCGTCGCGCCGTCGACCTGGGCGGCCTGCTCCATCTCCCACGGGATCTGGCGGAAGAACGCCGACATGGTCCAGATGGACAGCGGGAGGGCGAACGTCAGGTACGGGATGATCAGGCCGATCCACGTGTCGTAGATCCCGATCCCCCGCCACATGTTGAACAGCGGTCCGACCAGCGCGGCGACCGGGAACATGGCGATCGCCAGCGCCATCGACAGCAGCACCTTCTTGCCGGGGAACTCCAGGCGGGCGATGGCGTAGGCGGCGAACATCGCCACCACCACCGACAGCACCGTGGCGATGATCGCGATGCCGAAGCTGTTGCGCAGGGCCGAGGTGAACAGCTCGTCGCTGAAGACGGTGGAGAAGTTCTCCCACGTCCACTCCTTGGGCCAGAAGGTGGGACCGCTCCCGAAGCTGTCGGGGCTGCGGAACGCCAGGGAGACCATCCAGAGGAGCGGGAACGCCGCCCACACGAGGATGAGCACACCCCACGCCGTCCACCAGTTGCTGGTGCGGTTGCCGGTGCCGGACATGTCGAACCCCCTCAGTCCCCGCGGACCTGCGACAGGTCGGTCCTGAAGCCCTTGACGAAGATGAACGCGATCAGGAACACCGTCAGGAACAGCAGGACCGACACGGCCGAACCGGCGCCCAGGTTCACCAGCGTCACGTTCTGGCGGTAGGCCAGGAACGACAGCGTCTCGGTGCCGTTGGCGCCGTTGGTCATGATGAACGGGTTGTCGAAGATCCGCCACGCGTCGAGCGTGCGGAACAGCACGGCGACCATGATCGCCGCCTTCATGTTGGGCAGGACGACCTTCCAGAGCCGCTGCCACGCTGTCGCCCCGTCGACCTTGGCCGCCTCGAGCATGTCCTCGGGGACCTGGACCAGTCCGGCCAGGAGCAGGAGCGAGATGAACGGCGTGGTCTTCCAGATCTCCGAGAGCGTGATCACCACGAGCGACGACCACCGCTCGCCGAACCAGTTGAAGTCCTCCAGACCGAGCCAGCCGTTCACGAACCCGGAGTCGAGCTGGAAGGCGTAGCGCCAGATGAACGCGGAGACGACGGTGATGATCCCGTAGGGCACGAGGATCGCGGTGCGCACGATCGACCGGCCCCGCAGGATCCGGTACATCACCCAGGCGAACCCGAAGCCGAGGACGAGCTCGACCGCCACGCTGGCGACCGTGATGATCGCCGTGGTGCCGACCGCCCCCCACCAGACCGGGTCGGTGAGGACCACCCAGTAGTTCTCGAGCCCGACGAACTCCCGGCCGTCGGGGTCGGTGAGCCGGTAGCTGAACAGCGACAGGACGATGGCGTAGCCGAGCGGGTACGCCGTCACCAGGATCATGACGATGAAGGCGGGCGCCGAGAGCCTGAGGCCGAGGCGGCGCTCGTGGCGGGCGCGGTCGGTCCGCGCCGGGCGGACGGTGGGCGACGCGGGGTCCGGTGGTGGCGCCGCCGTCGGTGGGTCGATCACAGCCGTCACAGCAGACGCTCCCCTCTGAGCACCTCGGTCATGAAGGTGTCGGTCTCCTCGGGCGTCTGCGGCGCGCGGACACCGGTCGACGGGTGCCACACCCGCTGGACCGAGGAGGACACGTCGCCGTAGTACGGCGTGATCGGCCGGGGCCCGGCGGTGTCGATCGAGTCGCGGATGAGGTCCGCCATGGGGAACGCCTCCTTGACCTTCGGGTCGTCGTAGGCGCCGGCGCGTGCGGCGGGGTTGCCGGACTCCACCATGTACTGCGCGTTGTTCTCGACCGAGGTGATGCACTTCACCGCGTCGAGCGCCTCGTCGGGGTGCTCGGTGAAGTTCCCGATCGCCAGGTCGATGCCGCCGAGCGGCGGTGCGCTCTGCTCGTCGGCGACCACCCGGGGGTAGCGGGCCCAGGCGATGTCGTCGAGCACCGACTGGTCGATCGCGCCCGCCGCCACCGATTCCTTGGCGGCGGCGTAGACGTACGGCCAGTTGACCATGAACGACCCGCTGTCGCTCTGGAACAGCGAGCGCGCCTCCTCCTCCCCGGCGGTCGACATGTCGGCCGGAGCGGCACTCGATCGGGCGAGCTCACCCACGATGTCGGCCGCCGCGTCGCCGGCCGGACCGGCCATGGACGGCGTGGCGTCCTTGCCCTTGTCGGTGTTCTCGACGATCTGGCCGCCCGCCGAGCTGACCAGCGCGTTGATCCACACCATGTAGCCCTCGTACCGACGGCCTTGGACGCCGATCCGCTTCTTCTGGGACTCGGCCGCGGCGATCATCTTCTCCCAGGTGAAGTCCGGAGACGCCGGGTCCACGCCCGCCGCCGCGGCGACGGACTTGCGGTACCAGAGCAGCTGCGTGTTGGCCCAGAACGGGGTGGCGACCAACTTGCCGTCCCACTCCGCGGTCTTCATGGGGCCGTCGAGCACGCCCTCGGTGAGCTGCTCGACGTCGGCCGGGTCCGTGATCGGCTTCAGGTAGCCGGCATTGGCGAACTCGGCGACGAACGGCGGGTCCAGGCTCATCAGGTCGATGGAGCTGTCCTGCGCCGCGAGCCGCCGGACGAGCTGCTCGCGCTGGGCGTCGGCCTCGTTCGGCAGGATCAGCGTCTCGATGCGATAGGCACCGTCGCTGGCGTCGCTGCACTCGGCGGCGAGGGTCTTCTGACCGCCGTTGTCGGGGTTGATGTACCAGGTGAGCGTCGGCGTCCCGGAGTCGTCGCTCGAGCAGGCCGCCAGACCCCCGGCCAGGAGCACGACCGCGAGGGCGCCGACCGACGCACGGACCGACGCCCGACGGCGTCGGCAGGTTCCTGATCCGGTCGCCCCCCGACGTCCGGACCGGCGTTCACGCACGGCAGCTCCTGCCATTCGCACCCCCCGGTGAGTTGTGACCTACATCACAGCGGGTCCATTCCCCGAGGTCAACGGATCCAGAACCGGTCGGTCGAGATCGGCGTCAGGAGCGGGTGATCTCGACGATGCGCGAGGTCAGCGGCCGGTCGAGCGGCCACTCGAGGCCATCGTCGACGAGCTCCCGCCCGTCGACGCGCCGGCGGTCGTCGTCGCTGCGATCGAGGTCGGTGACGACCACGTCGTAGGTCGCGCCGGGGTCCAGGTCGACGAGCCGGACCGACGGCGCCGGGCTCGACGACTCCTCGAGCTGGTGGAGGAACAGGACGGTCCGGTCCTCGAGCGTCGCCGACCAGGCCACCCGGGACCGGTCGGTCCCCTCGACCGGCGACACGTGCCGCCGCACCACGCCCTGCTGGACCACGTCCTGGGTGCGTCGGGCGACGGCGACCGCCCGCCGCAGCACCTCGTCCTCGGCCCGGGTGGTGTGGTCCAGGTCGAGGTCGATGCCGAACCGACCTCCGAGCGCGACCGCGCAGGCGAAGGCCACCGGCCGCTCGCCCCAGCGCGTGACGTGGGCGGCCATGACCGACGCCGGGAAGAAGTGCGAGCAGGCCCACTGCATGCGCACGCGGGTGACCGGGTCGGTGTTGTCCGACGTCCAGAACTCGTGGAACCACCGCAGCGATCCGTGGTCGACCCGGCCGCCGCCCGACGCGCACAGCATGAGCTCGACGTCGGGGTGATCGGCGGCGACACGCGCCATGACGTCCCAGGTGGCGGTCACGTGGTCGAACCACACGTTCGCCTGGCGGTCCGGCGGCAGGGCACGGGAGCCGGGGTCGGTGATCGGCCGGTTGGCGTCCCACTTCACGTAGCTGGTGCCCGGCGCCGACTCGAGCGTGCGGTCCACCACCCCCACCTCGAAGTCGCGCACCTCGGGCTGCAGAGGGTCGAGGTAGAGCTGGTGGCGGTG
>JAEYSR010000174.1 GCA_023434535.1 Actinomycetes bacterium | reverse complement strand
TGGATCGCCCTGATCGCCGATGCCGAGGTGACCGGCATCCAGGCCCGCGACGTCTCCGGTGACGAGGTCGACGTGTTCGTCGGTGTCCGGTGGCCGGGCGGCCAGGAGATGACGGTCATCGTGCACGTCGACCGTGCCGACGGCGGCATGGTGGACGACGTGATGCTGACACGGACCGGCATCGACGTCGCGATCGGGGCGTTCCTCACCGAGATGGACGGCTCCGTCGATCTCGACGAGCTCGTCGCAGTCGATCTCGCCGAGGCCCGGGCCGGGCTCGAGGCAGGAGTGCGGCGGTGGGAGACGGCGTGGCCCCAGCCGTCGAGCGACGACTGGCCGTCGGCCCGTCCGTTGCTGATGTGGCTGCTGTCCACGCTTCCCGACGGCGGGGACCCGGCTCGGCTGCGACCGCCCGAGGGCGCGGCGGAGGAGACATGACGCCCCGTCAGACGCTCAGGTAGCCGCCGTCGACCGCGATGGTCTGGCCGGTCAGGTAGCCGGCCGCCGAGCTGGCCAGGAACAGCGCGGTGCCGACGACCTCGTCGACGGTGCCGAACCGGTCCATCGGGATGTGGGCCCGCTCGGGATCGCCGATCTCGGGGAAGGCGACAAGGGGAGCGGTCATCGGCGTCTCGATGACGCCGGGTGCGATGGCGTTGGCACGAACACCTCTGCCGGCCCAGCGGCGGGCCAGGTTGGCGGTCAGGTTCACGATCCCCGCCTTGGCCGCTCCGTACCCGGGCACGTACTCGGAGGTGCGGTAGGCGGCCATCGAGGCGATCGAGATCAGGCTGCCGCCGCCGTCCAGCTCGCTGGCCGCGAGCAGGTCGCCGCACGCGGTCGCCAGCCGCATCGGGCCGACCAGGCCCAGCTCGACCGCGGCTCGGAAGCCGTCGGCGGTCCACTCGTCGCCGCCCGGCATGGTGGCCCCCGCGTTGTTGACCAGGACGTCCAGCCGCCCGAGCGACGCGGCGAGCGCGTCGACGGAGTCGGGATCGGTGAGCACGAGCTGGCGGTACTCGAACACGTCCAGGTCCACGTCGTAGTCCGCCGCGCTCGACCGGGTGCCGGTGACCGTGACGGTCGCGCCCGCCTCGGCAAAGCCACGGGCGATGCCGTGGCCGATGCCGCTGGTGCCACCGGTGACGAGCACAGCGGCGTCGGTGAAGTCGAAGCGGACGGAGTTCACGACGGCGACTCCAGCTTGGTGAGGGCCCGTCGCAGCCACGCGGACTCCCAGAAGTTGTCGGTGTCCGACAGCAGCTCGCGGTGTGCGCCGACGGCCACCGCGACGGCGCCCTCGTGCCCCGGCTCCGCGGCCAGCACCAGGTCGGTCAGCTGCAACGCCTCCACCGGTCGCCCGCCGTCGAGGTGGGCACGAGCGGCGTCGACCAGCACCTCGGCACCGGCGGCAGCGACGACGTCGGGGGCGACGGCGAGCGGCCGCACCCCGTAGAGCTCGGTGGTCGAGCGGTGGTGAAACCAGCCGGCGTAGTTCTCCCAGATCGCCCGCACGTTCCACGACGTCTGGCCGTACCCCTCACCGACGTCGAGGTGCTTGGGCACCCGCACCTCACGCATCAGCGTCCACACGTCCGCGCCGGCGTTCATCCCGGCGACCGTCTGGTCGTGCACCGAGCGCATGGCCTCCTGCAGCGTGGCGGTCTCCTCGGCGATCAGATCGGCGCCGTCGATCGGGTCGAAGTGGCCGGTGATCAGCCGCTCGGGCGCCAGCTCGGCCACCACGTCGAGAGAGGAGATGTAGGTGAGAGCGTCGCGGTAGCGGTCGCCGCGGATGGTGACGAGGTTGGGCACGTGGCCGAAGAGCGGGCCGAAGAGGTTGCCCGAGAACAGGGTGCGCTCCTCCGGCAACCACACGACCATCGAGTCGAACGTCTCGCCGCCGGGCGTCGCGATCAGCTCCATGCGGCGCCCGCCGACGGTCATCTCGAGACGGCCGTCGACCGTCGTCGTCGGCTCGGGTCGGCCCTGGGACGTCTGCCCGACGCCGAGCTCCCGGGCGTGCTCCATGGCGGCGAGGATCGCGTCGATGAACGCGAAGGCCGAGTTGCGGGAGCGGAAGCTCTCGAGTCGCTCGTTGTCGGCACGCCACATGTCGAAGTTGGCCTGGGCGACGACCTCGCTGTCGGGGTCGCGGACCACGTCGATCCCGCCGACGTGGTCGTAGTGGCCCTGGGTCAGGATCACCGCACGCACGGGCGAGGTGTCGACGGCGTCGTAGGCCCGACGGTGCAGCGGGCCCTCGAACCCCATGCCGGTGTTGATCACCACCCGACCGTCGTCGGTGCGGATCATGTAGCTGTTCGACCAGCCGCTCGACTGGACGATGCCGTTCCCCAGGTCGACCGGGTCGCCGGTGGCGCCGGTCATGGCCGCGGCCCCGGGTCGGGTGCGGTGGATGCCCGCCATCAGGAGACCTCCCGGTCGATCTGGGGGAACGCGTCGAAGTAGAAGGCGTAGCGGTCGTACAGCTCGTCGGGGTCCAGTCCGAAGTCGCTGCGCAGGTCGTAGACGATGCGACCCTGCTTGCCGCGCGGGTTCGACTCGACGTACGCGTCGAGCAGGTCTCGGGTGGCGTCGGTGACCTCGAGCCCGGCGTGCTCGATGATGCGGAGCCCCATGGCGCGGTCGTCGGCCATGAACTCGCCGAACGGCACGTCGACGCGCTGGTCCTCGGGGATCAGGTGAGCGTCGCGCACCGCGGCGCGCAGCAGGCGCTCGATGCGGTCCGCCCAGTAGGCGGCCAGGTCGTCGGCGTCGATCTGGATCCGGCGGTTGCGGTCGCCGTGGGCGAGCATCGTGATGGCCGACTGGAGCACGGCCACCGGGTCGCGCAGCGTGAACGCGACGGTCGCGTCGGGGAACGCGCCGAGCAGGGGTCCGAGCCGCTCCAGGTGCTGGGGGCACTTGAGCACCCACCGGTTCGGGCCACGCAGGTAGCTCAGCACCTGCAGCTCCTGGCGCAGGAACCGGTAGTGCGCGTGCTGGTCGAGCTGCTCGGCGTGGTCGCGCCAGCCGGGCACCCGGGCGTGCCACTCCAGCACGTAGGTGCACAGGTCCAGGTCGAGCAGCTCGCACTCCTCCTCGATGGCCGAGGGCGAGCGGTCGTGCATGAGCGC
>JAEYSR010000169.1 GCA_023434535.1 Actinomycetes bacterium | reverse complement strand
ACGCCGAGGCCCAGCTTCTTGGACGAGTTGGAGCCGATCGGGATGCGGCTCATGGACTCCACGCCGCAACCGATGGCGGCGTCGGTCACGCCGCTCGCCACCAGCGAGGTCGCGAGGTTGGTGGCCTGCTGCGACGACCCGCACTGGGTGTCCACCGTGGTGGCCGCGACCTCCAGAGGGAGGCCGGCGGCCAGCCACGCGTTTCGGGTGATGTTGAACGACTGCTCGCCGACCTGGCTGACGCAGCCGCCGACCACCTGGCCGATCTCGGCGGGATCGACCCCCGAACGCTCGAGCACCGCGGACTGGACCAGTCCGAGGATCTCGGCGGGGTGCACGGAGGACAGGCCTCCGTTGCGGCGACCGATGGGGGTGCGGACGGCATCGACGATCACGACTTCGCTCATGGGCGGCATCCTACGGATCGGCGGTCGATCAGGCGGCGTGGCGGTCCGAGCCGGCGCCCTTGGCCTGCCGGGCGAGGCGGTCCCGGCGGTCGGCCGCGGCCATCGCCTCCCGGTCGGCGACCCGCTGGGTGGCGTCGGCCAGGGCGGCCCGAGCAGCGGCGACGCCCTTGCGGCCCGAGGAGATGGTGCGGCCGTCCAGCCACCCGGTGTAGCCCGGCGAGCGGCGGTGGGCGCCCGGGACGGCGGCGGGGGCAGCCGTCGCGTCCTCCCGATCGGCCTCGGCCTCGGCATCGGCAGGGCGCAGGTGCGGGACCACGACGGGCCCCTGGGGCCGGTGCCGTGCCGCGTCGACGACGTCAGCGGTTCCTGCACCGGCATCCTGCCGGGCGGGGGTCGCCGGGACCGAGATCAGGGTGAGCTGCTTCGTCATGGCCCCAGTATGGGGAGGGGGTGTGACACTGCTCCACGGGGACCGGTCCCCGCTGAGGACGCGCCGCGCGATCCGCTGAACGACGTCTCAGACGGGTGTGACCATCACGCTCCGGACCGCGGACCTCCGATCCGGCAGCGACACCAGGATCCGCCCGATCAGTGGGAGAAGGAGGTGCCCTCGTCCTGGCTCATCGGGACCGACACGGGGTGGCGGTCGAGGAACGCCACCGCCTCCTTCATGTCGGTCAGGAGCGACTCGATCTCGTCCTGGGAGATCTCAAGGCGGATCAGCGCCCGCTGCACGACCTGCTCGGACAGCTCGCCGGTCAGCGGGTACGCCGGGACCTGCCAGCCGCGGGTGCGGAGTCGGTCGGCGAGCTCGTAGAGGGTCCACGACACGTCCGCGTCGTCCGCGAGCTTCCACGTGACGGCGGGGATGCCCGTCGCCGGGTCGCCGTCGTAGAGCAGCTCGAGCGGACCCACCGCCGGGAGCTGCTGCGCCAGGTAGCGGGCGGTCGAGTAGGAGCTGCCGTGGGCGGCTGCGTAGCCGTCGCGACCCAGTCGGAGGAACCCGAAGTACTGGGCGATGATCTGACCGGCGGGCCGTGAGAAGTTGATCTGGAAGGTCGGCATGTCGCCGCCCAGGTACGTCACGTGGAAGACGAGCTCGTCGGGGAGCTCCTCGGCGTCGCGGAAGAGCACCCACCCGACGCCGAGGGGGGCCAGACCGAACTTGTGGCCCGATGCGCTGATCGACTTCACCCGCGGCAGGCGGAAGTCCCACACCAGGTCCGGCGCGCAGAACGGCGCCGTGAACCCTCCGCTGGCGCCGTCGACGTGGATGTCGACGTCCAGCCCGGTGCGGTCCTGCAGGTCGTCGAGAGCTGCGGCGAGCTCCTGGACGGGCTCGTAGATGCCCGTGTAGGTCACGCCGAGCGTCGGGACCACGCCGATCGTGTTCTCGTCGACCTGGGCGAGCATGGTCTCGACGTCGAGGCCCATCCGACCCGGTGCCATGCCGACCTCACGGATCTCGATGTCCCAGTAGCGCGCGAACTTGTGCCAGACGACCTGGACCGGGCCGCAGACGAAGTTGGGGTTGTCGGTCGACTTCCCCTCGGCCCGGCGCTTGTTCCGCCAACGCCGGTGCATGGCCATCCCGGCGAGCATGCACGCCTCCGACGACCCGATCGCCGAGGTGCCGACGGCGTCGTGGGTGTCGGGGGCGTTCCAGAGGTCGGCCAGCATGTGGACGCAGCGCCGCTCGATCTCGGCTGCGGTGGGGTACTCGTCCTTGTCGATCAGGTTCTTGTTGATCGAGAGGGCCATGAGCTTCATGACCTCCTCGGACTCCCACGTCTGGCAGAAGGTCGCCAGGTTCTGGTGCGCGTTGCCGTCGAGGTCGATCTCACGGCTCACGATCTCGAAGGTCATCCGCCGGTCGGTGGCCTGGTCGGGGAACCGGAACTTGTCGATCTCGGAGGAGAGGTGGCCGATCGCCTCGGCCAGGTCGTCGACGTCGGAGCGCTTGTGCAGCATGGCTCCAGCATGCCCGGCCGCGGGGCTCCCGCGGTTCACCCTGGCGGGGTGATTGTCGGCGACGTCACGGGCCGGCACCGACGGGACTCGGACCCCGTCGGCGGTCCCGTGTGCCGCCGGTAGCGTGCGGGGCATGGACGCGGCGGAGTTCCTCGGGCTCGAACCCACCCACAACCCGGGACGTTGGTTCCTCCCGGTGACCGACGGGATCATCACCGGGGGCAACTTCCTGTTCGGCGGCTGCGGGCTGGGCGCGGCGGTGGCGGCCATGGAGAAGGTGTGCGACCGGCCGCTGGTCTGGGCCACGGCGCAGTACCTGAGCTTCGCGACGACCGGCGAGATCATGGACCTGGACGTGACCGTCGCCGTCAACGGCCGCAACACGGCGCAGGCCAGGGCCGTCGGCCACGTGGGCGACCGCGAGATCCTCACCGTGAACGCGGCGCTCGGCTCACGCGAGCTGCCCGTCGACGGCCAGTGGGCGGTGATGCCCGAGGTCCCGGCCCCGGAGGACTGCCCCGTCCGGGCGCCGCGGTTCGGTTTGGAGCGCTCGATCATGACCCGCCTCGACGTGCGGATCGCCGTGGGTCAGGGGTGGGACACCCTCGACGGCAACCCGGCCCCCGACGGTCGCTCCGCCCTGTGGGTGCGGGTGCCCGACGTCGAGATGTCCGCCGCCGCCCTGGCGATCCTGGGCGACTACGTGCCGTTCGGGATCTCGCAGGCGCTCGGCGCCTGGTACCCGAGCAACAGCCTGGACAACACGCTGCGCGTGGTGCGCCTGGAGCCGAGCGACTGGGTGCTCATCGACGTCCGGGTCGACGGGCTCCACAACGGGTTCGGGCACGGCTCGGTTCACCTCTGGAACCAGGCCGGCACGCTGCTCGCCACCGCCAGCCAGTCGACGGTCGTGCGCAACCACCGCCTGGACTGATCGACGCCCGTTCGGCACCTCGTCACGCCGAACCCGGATCGCTCCGACGTCGGAGCGGTCGGTCTGATCCGAGTTCGCAGGTTCAGGCCGTTCGCTAGGTTCGTCGCCGTGCTCGACGACGAACCCACCGACGCAGCCTCGACCGATCTCACCGCAGCGCCGACGACCGCCGAGGAGGTCGTCGCCGACCTCGACCTGGCGACCAAGGTCCGGTTGCTCTCGGGTCGGGGCTTCTGGACGCTGGAGCCGATCCCCGAGCACGGCATCGCCGGCATCGTCGTGGCCGACGGTCCGCACGGCCTCCGGTGCCAGGCCGACTCGGCGGACCACCTCGGCCTGTCGCCCGCCCGGCCCGCGACCTGCTTCCCGACGGCGCCGACGCTGGCCAGCACGTGGGACGTGGACCTGGTGGCCGACGTCGGCCGGGCGATCGGGGAGGAGGCGCGGGCGCTCGGCGTGTCGGTCGTCCTCGGGCCCGGCGTGAACCTCAAGCGCCACCCGGGCGGCGGTCGGTGCTTCGAGTACCTGTCGGAGGACCCGTTCCTCGGCGGGCACCTCGCTGCGGCGTGGATCCGCGGCGTCCAGTCCCAGGGAGTCGGCGCCAGCCTCAAGCACTACGCCGTGAACAACCAGGAGGCGCACCGCCTGGTCGTGGACGCGGTGGTGGACGAGCGGACGCTCCGGGAGCTCTACCTGCGCGGCTTCGAGATCGCGGTGACCGAGTCCCGGCCGTGGACCGTCATGTGCTCGTACAACCGCATCAACGGCACGTACGCGTCCGACAACCGGGAGCTGCTGACCACGATCCTGCGCGACGAGTGGGGCTTCGACGGGGTGGTCGTGTCGGACTGGGGCGCCACCAACGACCGCGCCGCGTCGATCCACGCCGGCATGGACCTCGAGATGCCCGGCAGCCACGGCGCGTTCGACGCCGAGGCGATCGCCGCGGTCGAGGACGGCTCGCTCGACGAGTCCGACGTCGACCTGTGCGCGGCCCGCGTCGTCGAGCTGCTCCGCCGGGGCCGACAGGACGGTCCTCGTCCCGACCCGCGCCACGACGAGCACCACGCCCTGGCCCGTCGGGTCGCGGCCGAGGGGTCGGTGCTGCTGGCCAACAACGGCGTGCTGCCGCTGCGGGCGACCGGGACGATCGCCGTCATCGGGTCCTTCGCGACCGAGCCCCGCTACCAGGGCGCGGGCAGCTCGCAGGTCAATCCGGTGCGAGTGGATCGTGCCCTCGACGAGATGCGGGCACGGGTCGGCTCCGACGCCCGGGTCTCTTTCGCCGAGGGCTACGACGCCCGGACCGGTCGCTCCAGTGCGGAGCAGTTCGCCCGGGCGGTCGCCACGGCGGCGGACGCCGATGTGGCGGTGCTCTTCGGCGGGCTGCCGGCGGCCTGGGAGTCGGAGGGCTTCGACCGGACCACGCTCGACCTGCCCGAGGACCACGTCCGGCTCATCGAGGCCATCGCCGCCACGTCGACGCCGCTGGTGGTCGTCCTCTCCAACGGCGGGGTCGTGCACCTCCCGTGGGCCGACCGCGTGGACGCCGTTCTCGAGTGCTGGCTGGGTGGCCAGGCGGGGGCCGGCGGCTCGGTCGACGTCCTGTTCGGCGACGCCGAGCCGGGCGGGCGTCTGGCCGACAGCGTGCCGGTCCACGTGGCCCAGCTGCCCGCCGACAGGAACTTCCCCGGCCAGCCCCGTCAGGTCGAGTACCGCGAGGGCCTGAACGTCGGGTACCGCTTCCACGACACGGCGGGCGTGCCCGCGCACTTCGCCTTCGGATCGGGGTTGTCCTACACGAGCTTCGACTGGACCGACGTCGAGCTCGGCGGAGGCGGCAGCGACCTGCAGGTGCGGGTGACCGTGACCAACACCGGTGGGCGTCGTGGGTCCGACGTGGTGCAGGTCTACGTGCGCGACCCGGAGAGCTCCGTCCACCGGCCGCACCAGGAGCTCGCGGGCTTCGCCAAGGTCCACCTGGACCCCGGGGCCAGCGAGACGGTCACGATCGCTCTCGACCGCCGGTCGTTCGCGGTGTGGGACGTCGCAGCCCACGACTGGCTCGTGGAGGCCGGTCGCTTCGACCTGGCCGTGGCGCGGTCGTCGGTCGACGTCGTCGAGGTGATCCCGATCGAGGTCGACTCCGACGACGTGCTCGGGCCGTCCGTCGGTCCTGCCGACGTGGTGGCCACCGACGAGGAGTTCGCCGCCATGCTCGGTCGGCCGATCCCGACTCCCAAGCCGTCCCGTCCGTTCGATCGCAACTCCACGTTGGAGGACCTCGAGGCGACGGCGGTCGGGCGGCTCCTGTCCGCCATCGTGGTGCAGGAGGGCCAGCGGCGGGCCATCGCCGAGTTCCCCGACCCCGACGACGCCACGATCGCCATGGTGCGAGCCGCCCTCAAGGAGGGGCCGGTGCGGATGCTGGTCCTGATGGGCGACGGCATCCTCAGCTTCCGCCAGGCCGACGTCCTCCTGCAGGCGCTCGACGGGCACTGGACGAGCGCGGCCCGCTCGGTGGTGGCGGAGCTGACCCGACGTCTCCGCAACTCCTGACCCAGGTCCTCACGCCTCGCTCGTCGCTCGCCCGTCCTGCGTCGGCCGGCGGGCCCACCGGCTCGTGATCCGGCGGGCGGGAGGCCGACGCAGGCCGGGGCCCGGGCAATAGGCTCCGCGGCCATGGTCGACCACCTTCCACCCGCCGGACCCCGCTGGGGCATGACGATCCCGTTCGACGGGGTGCCGCTGCACGAGCAGCGCGACTGGTACGTCGAGCTGGAGGACCTCGGCTACACCGACGTCTGGTCGGCCGAGGCCATGGGCGCCGATGCGTTCACGCCGCTGGCCCTCGCCTCCGCCTGGGCGCCGAGCCTGCGGCTGGGTACCGCGATCGTGCCGGCCTACACGCGCGGCCCGGCGCTCCTCGCCCAGAGCGTGGCCTCGCTGGCCGACGCCGCTCCGGGACGGTTCGCGTTCGGCATCGGCACGTCGTCGAACGTGATCGTGGAACGCTGGAACGGCATCCCGTTCGACGAGCCGTACCGCCAGGTGCGGGACATGGTGCGGTTCCTGCGGGACGCCATGTCGGGCGAGAAGGTGTCGGGAACGTTCGGTCGCTCCGAGGTCAAGGGCTTCCGACTCGGCATCCGGCCCGAGGTGGAGCCACCGATCCTGATCGCCGCCCTCCGCGAGGGCATGCTGCGCCTGGCCGGTCGCGAGGGCGACGGCGCCATCATCAACTGGCTGTCCGCCGACGACGTGTCCACGGTCGCGCCGATCGTGCAGCAGGCGTCCGCCGATGCCGGCGGCGGCCCCAAGGAGGTGGTCGCCCGCATCTTCGTGGCACCGACGACCGACCGCGACCTGGTCATGAAGATGGGCCGGTTCGCCATCGCCGCCTACCTGACGGTGCCCGTGTACGCCGCGTTCCACGAGTGGATGGGGCGGGGCGAGCAGCTGGCCGAGATGTGGCGGCTCTGGAAGGAGGGCGACCGCCCTGCGGCCCTGGCCGCCATCCCCGACTCGCTCGTGGACGAGCTCATCGTGTGGGGGAGTCCCGAGGAGTGCCGCGAGCACATCGGTCGCTACGTGGCCAACGGCGTCACGACCCCCGCGATCGCCGTGCTGCCCTTCGGCCTCGACCAGCGCCAGGCCATCCGGGACCTCGCCCCGTCCTGACCAGCTCGCCGTCGGCGGTGGTTCCCGTCGCCAGCCGACGGACACCACCGCCAGAGCGGTGCCGGGCGGGCGTCGTAGGCTCAGGACATGGCCCGACCCGTGACACTCGTGGACGTCGCACCTCGCGACGGCCTCCAGAGCGACGGCCTCGTCGTCCCCACCGCCGCCAAGCTCGAGCTGATCGAGCGGATCGTCCGGGCCGGCATCCGCCGCGTGGAGGCGACGTCGTTCGTGAACCCGACCCGCGTGCCCCAGATGGCCGACGCCGCCGAGGTGATGGCCGGGCTGGCGGCCCGTCGTGCCGAGCTGCCCGACGACGACCCCATGCAGTCGGCGTCGTTCATCGGGCTGGTCCTCAACCGCAAGGGCCTCGACCGGGCGCTGGAGGCGGGCTGCGACGAGGTCAACGCCGTGGTCGTCGTCACCGACACGTTCGGCGTCCGCAACCAGGGGACGACCACCGAGCAGGGGATCGAGGTGTGGGCCGACATCGCTTCGGGAGCGGCCGACGCCGGAGTGCCGGCCAGCGTGACGCTCACCGCCAGCTTCGGGTGCCCCTACGAGGGCGAGGTGGACATCGACCGGGTGGCCTCGGTCCTGCAGCGCTGCGTCGAGGTCGGTGGGCAGGAGATCGCCCTGGCGGACTCGATCGGCGTCGCCGTGCCGACCGATGTCCGGGATCGCCTGGCCGTGGCCCGGGAGACCATCGACGACGCCGGCACCGGCCAGAGCCTCCGGGTCCACTTCCACAACACCCGCAACACCGGGCTCGCCAACGTCGTCGCCGCTGTCGAGGAGG
>JAEYSR010000146.1 GCA_023434535.1 Actinomycetes bacterium | reverse complement strand
GCCCGCACGGCGTGGGGCTCGCCGCTCCCGAAGCTCACCCGCGCCGGCGGCGCCGAGATGTGGCCCCGACCGCTGACCGCCACCCGGGCGCCGGCGGCGTCGAGCACCTCGACGGTCCGGGGCCGGGGCCACACCACCGCGGGCGACGGAGCCGGCAGAGCACCCGGCCACGGCTCGGGACCCGGCTCGGTCCGGGCGGACAGGTCGACCGCGTCCAACGGCACCAACCGGTACTGCTCCCCCGGTGCCCGACCCCCCTGCCACTCGGGGACCAGGACCCCCTCGGACCCGACGAGCGCCTGCACCCTGGCGAGGGCACGCAGCGCACGCTCCCCCGCCTCGCTGGAACCGCCCCAGAAGCCCAGCTGGAGGCCCGTGTCGGGGCGCACCTCGTCGGGCACCAGCTCCAGCCGGGTGATGCCACCCGTGCACCGGCTGCGGCTGCGCCCGGTGCCCAACCACCCCTCCAGCTGCCAGCGCACCCGCTGACCGATGGCCGCGGCCGACAGCGCTCCGTCCGCCCGCCACAGCCGCTCGATCCGGTCGCCCACCTCGGTCTCGGCCACCACCAGGACCCGGGTGCAGGCCAGGCCGCGCGAAGCCAGCTCGTGGTGGAGCGAGTCGGCCAGGGCCTTGGAGGCGAACGCGGCGCGGTCGACCTGGTCGACCGGCGGATCCAGGGCGACCGACACCCGCAGGTCCACCGGCGCGGCGGCGACGTCGGGCGGCAGCCTCTCCTGCCCGCAGGCCAACCGGTGCAGGTCCGCGCCCAGGGCGCCGAAGCGGGCGAGGACGTCGGGGGCGGGCAGGGCGGCGAAGCGACCGAGCGTGCGAAGGCCCAGACGGCGCAGCACGTCCACCAGGTCGCCGGCCTCCCGACCCAGCACCTCCAGCCGCCGCACCGGCAGCGTCGACAGGAACGCCGCGGTGGAGCCGCGGCCGACCACGATCGGCGTCGACCGGCCCTCCACCACGGTCCGGCGCAACGCCTCGTCGGCCACCAGCACCGACGCCCGGGGACCATCGGCGATGCCCACCCCGAACATCGGGGTCGGGCCCTCGTGACCCGTGCCGTCCCCGCCGATGCCGTCGGGTGACGCGGCCAGCGCGGAGGTGATCGCCCGCAGGGCCAGGTCGGCGAGCGCACGGTCCCCGCCGTGGTAGCGCGAGGGCCCGAGCGTGGGGACCAGGCAACGTCCGGGCTCCGCGACCTCCAGCCGGGGCGCCAGCTCCTCCAGGGCGGCGAGCACCGGTTCGAAGGCCCGCGCCTCCTGGGACTCGTCGCGCTCGTGCAGCTCCACCGACGGGCAGCGGGCCTGCGCCTCTCTCCGACGCAGGCCCGGGACCACGCCCTCGGCCCGGGCCGCCGGGCCGGCGGCGATCACGCGGTTGGCGAAGAGGACCGCCACCGGCACCTCGGGAGGGCGACCGACGGCCACCACCGGCCAGTCTGCGCAGCACACCGCGAGCGTGCGGACCGACCCGTCGTCGCGGTCGGCCGCCGGCACCGCCCGGTCGCTCATCCCACCCGTCGACCGAACGGGACGACGACGGCGTCCTGCTCCCCCCGACCTGTGCCGGAGACGGCGTCGCCGCTCACCGCCGTCACCCCGTCGGGGCCAGGGAGCCAGAGGTCCACCCGGCGCGGACGGTCGAAGCCGCGCCGGCCCCGGACCGACACCGTCAGCCGCCGCGCCTGCAGGTGCCCCGACCCCTGACCGGGGCCGGACCAGCGGAGATCACCGCACTCCAGCTGCACATCGGGCCCCCACTCCACCGCCCGACCGGCGCGGCGATCGCCGCCCTGGACGAGGGGACGGCTCCGCACCACGAGGACCGCACCCCGCTCCCGGGCCCTCGACTGCAACCGGCGGACCTCGGTGCGGTCCGGTCGGTGCTCTGGCCCGACGACCACGAGGTCGAAGGCGTCCACCAGGGCCGCGAGCGCCGCGGTCATCCGACGTTCGTCGACCTGCACCACCGCCACCCGCTCCAGCGCCACGCCGAGCTCCGACGCGGCGGCCCAACCGAGGCCGTCCACCCCCACCCACGCCGCCCAGGAGCCGGCCTGCGTGGGACCCGCCACCACGGCGTGGATCAGCGCGGTGGCGCCGGACCCGCCGACCGCCACCGTGGTGCCGCGCTGCAGGCCCCCGGGCACCAGCTCCTCCAACGCGGGGAGGACCGGGAGGCAGCGGTCCTGGGCGAGGGTCAGAGGGGTGAGGTCGCCGGCCAGCTCCCTCAGCCGGAGGAGGCGCTCGGACCGGTCGCCGGAGGACCGGAGGGCCCGACCCCGAGCGGGGGCAGCCGGAGCCGGCGCGCCCGGAGCCGGCCCCGCGGTCGCGTCGATGGGGACCGATCGAAGGTCCTGTGCTGGCTCCCCGGCTGCCATGGGCCCAGTATCGAACACCTGTTCGACACTGGCAAGGCGTGGTCCGGAAGCCGACCTCGGCACTCTGCGTCACCAGCGGCACCGACCACCACCACCGAGGTCGACAGAGCTGGCACGCACGAATCCGGTGGCGCCCCTGGGCCCGGGGCCGTTGAGATGAGCCGATGGCCGCGCACCGCCGGATGCACCCGGACGAGCCCGACGTCGACGACGTCCTGGTCGCCGCACTGCTCGCGGACCAGATGCCCGACCTGGCGGTCGGGCCCGACGGGAGACCGCGGGAGCTCCGGCGCGTGGCGGACCTGGGCACCGACCACGTCATCCACCGGCTCGGCGAGGACCTGTCGGTCCGCCTCCCCAAGGTGGCCTGGGCCGACGGCCAGGGTGCGCGGGAGCTGGACCTGCTGCCCCGCCTCGCGCCGTCGCTGCCGGCGGCCGTCCCGATTCCGATCGCCCTGGGGTCACCCGTGCGGGGCTACCCGTTCCGGTGGTACGTCGCGCCGTGGATCAAGGGCGGCCGACCCCGCACCGACGACCCCGACGGGCTGACCGACCTGGCCGTCGAGCTCGCCGGGTTCGTGACGGCGCTGCAGAGCTGCGACACCACCGGCGCCCCGACCCCACGACGGGGACGACGGGGCGGGCCGCTCGGGGACGCGGACGGCGCGACCCGGTCCGCGGCGGAGCGGCTCCGGGGAACGATCGACCCCGGCACCGGCCGGCCCGTCGACGTCGACGCCCTCCTCCGGGTGTGGGACGACGGGGTCCGGTCCGCCGCGTGGGACGGCGCACCCGTCTGGGTGCACGGCGACCTCTCCGACGGCAACCTCGTCGTGCGCGACGGTCGGCTCGTCGGCGTCATCGACTGGAGCGGCCTGGTGGCGGGCGACCCGGCGGTCGAGCTGATGTGCGCGTGGAGCACCTTCGACGACGGAGGTCGGACGGTGCTGCGAGAGCTTCTCGGTCCCGACGACGCGACGTGGCGGCGAGGACGGGCGTGGGCCGTGTCGGCGGCCCTGCAGGCGCTGCCCTACTACCGCGACACCAACCCCGACATCGTCGAGCGGTCGTGGAGGACGATCGCGCAGGTGACGGCCGAGCGGTGACGACCGACCCCGACGCCGCGTGACGTCAGTCGGCTGCGGCGCCGAAGGATGCCGGGTCGGGGACCTCGACGCCCGGGCGGTAGTACGTGTACAGGTCCTCGATGATCTCCGTGATGCCGTCGGTGTCGGAGCCCTTGCCCAGATCCACCGTGATCACGTTCGAGTTGATGTGCACCGCGTCGATGCCGCCCCGTGCGAAGAGCCGGCGGGCGAGCTCGTCGGGCGGACGGTCACCCTCGACCTCCTCGCCGGCGCGGTAGCGCTCGTGACCCATGCCGGTGAGGGTCCGATTGATCTCGAAGCGCACGATGCCGGGACGGCTCGACGGCTTCTCCAGGACGGTGACGGGCTGACCCATAGCGACGCAGATCGTAGTCGGCGGGCGTCGGGTGTCCCGCATCCACGGCTTGGTGCCGGCCACCTCGGCGGACCAGCATGGCGACGTGGCCGCCGAGCTCCCCGACCCAGCCCCGCCGTCCGGACCCGAGGGCGCGCGCCAGGACCCTGCGACCGGGACGACGACCCCGCCGGTCACCCAGCAGGTGCAGGGGCCGCCCCGCCGCGACCCCGAACGCCACGGCGACGACGACGAGTACCAGGTCACGATCTTCGACGCGGTCGGCGGCCAGGAGTTCTTCGACCGCCTCGTCGACCGCTTCTACGACCGCGTCGAGGCCGACGACGTCCTCCTGGCCCTGTACCCCGACCAGCAGGACCTGGGCCCGGCCCGTCGTCGGCTGGCCCTGTTCCTCGGCCAGTACTGGGGCGGGCCGACCACCTACTCCGACGAGCGTGGCCACCCCCGCCTGCGCATGCGCCACCAGCCGTTCGTGGTCGGCGACAGGGAGCGGCGGCACTGGCTCGCCGCCATGGAGCCGGCCCTGGCCGAGACGATCCCCGAGACGCCCCTCGACGACGAGCTGCGCGACGCGGTCGCGCAGCGCATGGCCGAGTACTTCGAGATGTCCGCGGCGGCCATGGTCAACAGCGACGGCTGACCGGCACGCACGAGGCTGCGCTCAGGGCACCGTCATGCCGGTGGCACCGGCGGCGATCGTCATGGTCGCGTCGAAGTAGCCGTCGCGGTCGTCGACGACGTTGTGGAAGTGGCCGAACAGCTCGAAGTTGATCGTGCCCACGAGTGAGATCCACATGGTGATCGCCCGGCCGACCACGTCGTCGAACGGCGGATCGGGTCGGCCACCGAGGATCGCGAAGGTGGACGGGTCGAGCATGTCGGCCGTGCCGAGGTCCGACGCGGGCGGGGCGAGCGAGCCGTCGGCCAGGGCGTCACGGGTGATCGCCGCGAGGGCCATGGCGATGCGGGTCGCGGGTGCGACGGTGTCGACCGGAGCGGCGTAGCCCACGACCGGCGACCCGTAGACGAGCGCCCACTCCTGCGGGTGGCCGAGCGCCCAGGCCCGGACCGCCCGGCAGACGCGCAGCCAGCGGTCGCCGGGTGCGGCGCCGTCCGCGACCGCGGCCGCATCGGCCCGCTCGGCCGCGTCACCGACCGCGTCGTAGGCGTCGATGATCAGGGCGGTCAGCAGGTCGTCGCGGCTGGGGAAGTACCGGTACACCGCGGAGGAGGCCATGCCGAGCTCGCGGGCGATCGCCCGCAGCGACAGGCCCCCGGGACCGGTCTCCGCCAGCTGCCGCCGGGCGATCTCGGTGATGTCGGCGGTGAGGGCGGCGCGGGCGCGGGCCCGGGCGGTCCGGGGACCCGTCGACCGGCTCGTGGACTCTGCGCTCAAGGTCTCTGCGCTCGAGGACTCTGCGCTCGCGGACTCCGTGGACGACATCTCCCCAGTGTGCCATCGATCGGAGCACCGCACACGGATGTGAGCAGTGCTCTTGCTTTTGCGCTCGGAAGGGTGGACACTGATCACAACAGAGAGCACTGCTCTCGCAAGCGCACCTGGAGATCACATGACCATCGGATCGACCGCATCCACCCACGTCGTCGTCGGCAAGGGCCCCGTCGGCACCGCCACCGCACAGGCCCTCCTCGACGGGGGCCACCGCGTCCGGCTGCTGTCCCGCTCCGGCGGGATCCCGAGCGACCTGCACACCGCCGGAGCCGAGGACCGGATCGAGGCCGCCGCCGCCGACGCGTCGGACGCTGCGTCGCTCGTCGCCGCCAGCGCCGGAGCGCTGACCATCTACAACTGCCTCAACCCCGACTACCACCGGTGGGTCACCGACTGGCCTCCGATGGCCACCGCCCTCCTCGACGCGGCGGAGGCACACGACGCCGGCTACGTGATCATGGGCAACCTCTACGGGTACGGCCCGGCGTCGCTGCACGGCCGGCCCGACGGCGCCGGCTACGACGCCGCGCACCCGATGACCGCCGACCTCCCGCTGGCGACCACCGGCACCAAGGGCGCCGTGCGCGCCGCCATGTGGGAGCAGGCGCTCGACCGGCAGAGGGCCGGTCGGGTCCGGGTGACCGAGGCCCGGGCGTCGGACTTCTACGGACCGCTCGTGGTCGAGGGCGGCTACCTGGGCGAGCGCACCGTCCCCGCCGTCCTCGCCGGACGGCGCCCGCAGCTGGTCGGGGATCCGTCCCGGCCGCACAGCTTCACCTACATCCCCGACGTCGGGCGGGCGCTCGCCACGCTCGGCACCGACGACCGCTCGTGGGGCCGACCGTGGCACGTCCCGACGGCCCCCGCGCTGTCGATGCAGCAGATGGTCGACCGCATGTGCGACCTGGCCGGCGTGGACCGCGTCCGGGCCCGGGTCATCCCCCACCTGGCCATCCGCGGCGCCGGCCTCTTCGTGCCCTTCATGCGGGAGCTCGAGGAGGTCCGCTACCAGTTCACCGAGCCGTTCGTCCTCGACTCGACGGACTTCACCAGCACGTTCGGCTGGAGCGCGACCGACGTCGACGACGCCGTCACCGCGACGATCGGGTGGTGGCGCGCACGTCTGCAGACCGGCGCCCCGGCCCCGGCGGCCGCGTGAGCGGGGCGCCCGGGGAACGACGACGGGCCGCCGTGGGGCGGCCCGCAAATCAGCACGATCGAGGAGAGAAGGCGAGGGTCGTCCCGACATCGAGCCCCATCACTGCCGATGGAGGACGACCCTCGGTCACGTCGCCCATGGGAGAGGAAGGGTGGATGGGAGGACGACGTAGCCATGGCCGAAGCCACGGCAGCATCATGCCCCATCGGGAGCGCCGTGTCAGGCTGTGACCGAAGTTATGTGGGCATACTGCCGATCGGCCGCGACGACCGCCCAGATCGCCAGGGAGATCGACACGGCGGCGAGCACGACGTGCACCACGACGAAGGGGACGTCGTCGGGATGGCGCACCGCGATCTGGATCGCACGCACCAGCCAGAAGGCCACGGTGACCGCTGCGAAGGTCCGGACGCCGAGTCGCAGGGCGCCGGCGGACGAGGCCGTCCCTGCGATGTGGTCGCGGTAGAGCAGGGCGCCGACCACGACCGCCAGGACCAGGAACGACGCCGACAGCAACAGGGGCCCGACCCTGTCGGAACCCGACAATTCGGGGTCGGAGACGGCGTTGCGGATCCGACCGACCCACACGAACGTCGTCCACGCGAGCAGCGCACCGACCGGGACGACGACGGACCAGCGGCCCCTCGTGCGACCGGCGGGAGCGGTGCCCGCGGTCCGCTGACCCGGCGCAGTGGCGCCGCTCATTCCGCACCCGATGACGGTGCAGCGGGACGGCTCTCGAAGCGCACGCTCGATGCCGCACCCGATGACGGTGCGACCGGCCGTGCCTCGCAGCGCACGCTCGACGCCGCACCCGATGACGGTGCAGCGGGACGGCTCTCGCAGCGCACACTCACGCGACGCCGGACTCGGGAGCGACCGGGAGCGCCTCGGGACGGACGCTGAGTCGCACCGCCGGACGCATCTCGCCGATGCCGTCGGCGTTCACGACCACGGTGTCGTCGATCTGGATCCAGTCGGGCAGGTGGCCGACGACGTCGAGAGCCAGCACCTCACCCGGGCCGGCGGCGTCGCACAGCCGGGCGGCGTGGTTGGCCGACGGACCGACGTAGTCGTCGCCCTCGAAGAGCAGCACGTTGCCGCCGGCGATCCCGGCGTGGACGTCGAACGGGTCGTGCTCGAAGCGGGTGGCGATCTCGCAGACGGCGGCGGTCAGCGGGCCCGGGGCGGTGCTGACGAGCATCACGCCGTCGCCGAGCCACTTCAGGACGCGGACGCCGCGGCGACCGGTGACCTGGCGCACCGCGGAGCGGAACCGGGCCAGGACCTCCAGGGCCGCCTGGGTGCCGTGCTCCTCGGTGTAGGAGGTGAAGCCCGTGATGTCGATGAACGCGAACCAGCGGTCGAGGGTCTGGGACACCTCGACCCACTCGGGGACGGGCGGGCCCATGCCGGTGCCGTCGGCTGCGTGGTGGTGCGTGTTGCGTGGACTTCCGAAGCGGATGCCGCGTGTCGGGTTGTCGCTCACGTTCGTCGCCTCTGACGGGGGGGGTGTCCGGTCCTTCGCCGTCGCCCGACCCGGAGCTCGGGAGGCAACTGGAGGAGAAGGAGCACTTGCTCCTGCAAGCGTACGCCGAACCAGGGGGTGAGCGGCGATCAGTTCCCCGATCGGCGGGCCCTCGGTGCGGAGCCGGCCGCTCGGGACGCCACGTCCTCGGCGCGGGACCCGATCAGAACAGCGTCGCGGCCTCGAGGTGGCCCGGCAGCCGGGCGCCCCACGGCGTGGAGTCCATGAAGGCCCAGGTCCGCCGGTGGATGGCCGTCGGCCCGTAACCCTTGAGCGCCAGCTGGTGCCGTGGACACGGGTAGCCCTTGTTCCGCTCGAAGTCGAAGCCCGGGTAGCTGTCCGCGCTCTCGCGCATGAGGCGGTCGCGGGTGACCTTGGCCAGGATCGACGCCGCGGCGATCGACAGGCAGGTGGCGTCGCCCTTGACGATGGTGCGGGTCCGGCCACCGCCGATGAAGTCCCAGCGGCCGTCGACGAGCACGCGGTCCGGCTCGACCCCCAGGCCGTCGAGGGCCCGTCGGGCGGCCAGGCGCTGTGCGTCGGACATGCCCAACCGGTCGCACTCCTCATGGGTGGCGTGACCGACCGACCAGGCGGCGCACCACTCGCTCACCCGGTCGAAGAGCTGCTCCCGCCGGGCCTCGGTCAGCTGCTTGGAGTCCCGCACGCCGTTCACGCGCCGATCGCGGGGCAGCACGACGGCGCCGATCGTGAGCGGGCCCGCCCATGCTCCTCGGCCGACCTCGTCGACGCCGACGACCACCTCGTGGCCGCTCCCCCACAGCTCCTTCTCCACCGACAGGGTGGGTCCACGTCGACGACCGGCCACGGCCCGAAGATACCGCCGCGCCCGATTCGGACGGACCGCTCACGTCGGCCCCGTCGCGGCCGATCGTGACGAGGACGCCGACGGATCCGCACCGTGGACGGGCCGACCGGGGGACGGAACGTGTCGGGAGCGTGAACTCCCGTCGATCTGAGAGAAATGTCGGGAACGGTGCTTGAGTTCCGAGCCCCTGCCGACCGAACAATGGGGGGACGCACCATGCTGGTCAGCACAGGACGGCTGGACACGGCGGGACGGATGGAGGAGGACGCCACAGTGGACGACGGACGGATCATCGAGCTCGACCTCCGCATCGACGCCGGCACCACCGTCGAGGTCCGATCGCGATTCGACCAGCGATGGACCCGGGGCTTCACCGTGGTGGACGTCACCGACGAGGGCTACCTGCTCCGCCGCCAGTCCGACGGTTCGGTGCTCCCGGCGTGGTTCCCGCGGGAGCAGCTGCGTCCGCTCGGCCGCACCGCCTGAACCTCGTCACCCGCAGGCCTCCCCGCCTGGTCCCCTCCTCCTCGCGCCGCACAGCTCTCCCTCAGCGCCGCACACCCGCGACCGCGCACGTCCGGGTCGCCCGCCGTCGGCCCGTCGGTTGCACCCACGCTCGCCCGGACCTGGGCGCGACCGCCTCGGTACGCTGCGGCGATGACCGACCTGGCCTCCCCCGCCGACTCCGACCACGGCTCCCGGGAGCGCACCGTCCGTCGGGTCGACGTGGTCCCCCACACCCACTGGGACCGGGAGTGGTACTCGCCGTACCCCACGTTCCGCCTCCGCCTCCTCGACCTGCTCGACGAGCTGCTCCCCCGGCTCGAGTCCGACGGAGCGCTGGCCCACTTCCAGCTCGACGGCCAGATGGCGGTCGTCGACGACTACCTCGGCCTCCGCCCGGGTGAGGCCGACCGGCTCCGCCGCCTCGCCGCCGAGGGCCGCCTGACCATGGGCCCCTGGTACGTGCTGCCCGACGAGTTCCTGGTCTCCGGCGAGACCCACGTGCGCAACCTGCAGCTCGGGCTCCGCAGGGCCGAGGACTTCGGCGGCGCCATGGAGGTCGGCTACCTGCCCGACATGTTCGGCCACATAGCCCAGATGCCGCAGATCCTGGCGCAGTTCGGCTTCGCCGACGCCGTGGTGTGGCGCGGCGTGCCCTCCACGGTCGCCCAGCCGTACTTCTGGTGGGTCGCCCCCGACGGCTCCCGGGTCCGGGCCGAGTACCTGCCGGCGGGCTACGGCAACGGCTCCGAGCTGCCCGACGACCCCCAGGGCGTGCGGGAGAAGGTCGCGATCTTCGCCCTGATGCAGGGCTCGCTCGTCGGCGACCCGATCCTGGTCATGGCGGGGATGGACCACGAGGTGCCGCCGGCGCACCTCAGCTCCGTGATCGCCGAGCTGAACCGCAGCGAGGCCGAGCGCACCGACGGCGACGTCTACCAGCTCACCGTCCGCTCGCTGGCCGAGCACCTGGCCGACGGTCCCACCGAGGGCCTGCCCGAGGTCCACGGCGAGATGCGCTCCGGCCACCGGGCCAACGTCCTGATGGGGGTCGCGTCCAACCGGGTCGACGTCAAGCAGGCCGCAGCGCGGGCAGAGCGCACCCTCGAACGGGTGGCCGAGCCGCTCGCCGCCCTCTGGCTGACCGGGGCCGGCTCGACCGCCGGACCCGACCGGTGGCAGCCGGTGCTGGACGCCGCATGGCTCGACGTGATCCGCAACGCCGCCCACGACTCGATCTGCGCGTGCAGCCACGACGAGGTCGTCGACGCGGTCCTGCACCGCTACGCGGAGTCCATCCGGCTGGCCGAGGGGATCGCGGAGCGCGCCGTCGCGGCCGCCGGCGCCCGCATGGCGGCGCCCGGGGCGGTCGTGCTGAACGCCACGGCGCGCACCCGGACCGACATGGTGGAGATCGACATCCCCGGTCCGGCGGACGGCCAACCCGACGAGCACCCGGCCGTCCAGGTCCTGGCCTCGGTGCCGGCCGTCGAGGAGATCGACGGAGCGCGTGGCGAGGACGTCACCATGCGCCTGGCCCTCGCCGCGCTGGCCGAGCACCCGGGGACCCGGTCGATCCGCCTCGTCGACGACGGATCCGGCGTCGTGACCGGCCACCTGCTGGAGTCCGATCCCGGCGACGCCGACACCGGCACCGACACCGACAGCGGCATCGCCCTGTCGCCGTCGGACGCGCTGGGCCGGGTCGGGCAGATGCTCGCCGGGACGCCCGACCTCGAGCTCCGTCTGGTGGTGCACCGGTCCGACCCCTCCCGCCACGTGCTCGCCCTCGCCACCGACGTCCCCGGATTCGGCTGGTCGCGCTGGGAGCCGGCCGTTCCGGCCCACCCCGTTTCCGCCCACGACGACGCCGGCCTGACCAACGGCCTCGTCACCGTCGTGGCCGACGCCGCGGACGGGACCTTCAGCGTCGACGGGCTGGCCGGGTTCGGCCGACTGGTCGACGACGGCGACGCGGGCGACACCTACAACTGGTGCCCGCCCGAGTTCGACGTCCTGGTCGACGCGCCGGTCTCGGTGGAGGTCGTCCGCACGGAGTCCGGTCCGATCCGGGGCCGCCTGGTGATCACCGCCACGTACGAGATCCCGGAGCGCTGCACGATCGACGGCCAGGACCACATGAGCACCGGATGGGCCGGAGGAGAGGTCTACCGACGGGTCGGCTCCGTCACGCAGGTGTTCACCACCACGGTCGAGCTGAGGGCCGACGACCCGGCCCTCCGGGTCACCACGTCGTGGGACCAGCGGGCGCGGGACCACCGGCTCCGGGTCCACCTCCCCCTCCCGGAGCCGGCCACGTCGAGCTGCGCAGAGGACGCCTACGCGACCGTCGAACGGCCTCTGTGGATCGAGGGAGGTCCGTCGGAGTGGGGCGTGCCCACCTTCGCGTCGCGGCGCTTCGTCCGTGCCGGCGGCCTCACGGTCACCCACGAGGGGCTGGACGAGTACGAGCTGATCGGCCTCCGGACCCCCGACGGGGAGGCGGTGCCCGACACCACCGCCATGACGGCGGAGCAGGGCGCCCGACTCGGCGTGGAGCTCCCCGAGGGCACAACGGCGTCCGGCATCGCCCTCACGCTCGTGCGCTCGACCGGCTGGCTGTCCCGGGGCCCGATGCCCTCACGACCGCAGCCGGCGGGGCCGTTCGACGCTCTCGAGGGCGCCCAGACCCTGAAGCCGCTGGAGCTCCGCTACGCGGTCCAGATGGACAGGGCGAGCGGGGCCCTCGGCCCGCACGCCCTGGCCGACCACGTGTGGAACCCGCTGGTGCCCACGGTCGCCCCGGGTGGCGGCGACCTCGGCGAGCGGGGATCGCTGCTCGAGGTCCGCGACGGCGCCGACTCGCTGGGCGACTCGCTCGAGGTGGACGCCGTGCTCCGCGACGCCGCCGGACGGCTCGTCGTCCGCGCCCACGCGACCGGCGGCGCCACGGAGCTGGTGCTCCCCGGACGCGCCGGCGCGGTGGTCGACCTGCGGGACCGCGAGCTCGACACCTTCACCGGGGTGCTGCCCGTCGACCCTCACCGGATCGTCACCGTCCGCCTCGACTGACGGCGCCCTCCCGTTCTCGGGTCGCCGGACGCTCCAGGACGACACCTGACGACCCGGGTCCAGCGCCCTTCGGGCGACACGTCGGGGTCCGGCGGGTGCAGACTGGTCCCATGACGACCGCGTCGCTGTCCGGTCAGCCCCTCACCGCCGAGGAGGCCGACGGCCTGCTGGTCTCGACCGTCCTCACCGACGAGGGTCGCCAGGACCCGTACCCGGCGTACGCGCGGCTGCGCGCCGGCGGCGGGCGGTGGAGCACCGCGTTCGGCGACCTGGGACTGGCCGGCTACCACGACTGCCTGGAGGTCCTGCGCCACCCCAAGCTCGGCCGCCCGGAGTCCGACATGGACCTGCCGGCCAGCCTGAGCGGCCAGGCGCGAGGCCGTGGGAACGAGGGAGCGGCGTCGATGCTGTTCCTGAACCCTCCCGACCACACCCGCATCCGCGGGCTCGTGAGCCGGGCGTTCACCCCCCGCCGGGTGGAGGAGCTGCGACCGCGCATCGAGGACCTGCTCACGCCGGTGCTGCAGCGGTTCGCGGACCACGGGGGCGGCGACGTCATGGACGAGCTCGCCGTGCCGTTCCCCGTCGCCGTCATCAGCGAGCTGCTCGGCGTGCCGAAGGAGGGCAACGAGCACATCCGACCCCTCGTCCGCGACGTCACCTCGTTCATCGACGCCGCCGCCGACGAGGAGGCGCTCGAACGGGCGGCCCGCTCCGGCGAGCAGCTCAGCGAGTACTTCCGCGACCTCATCGAGGAGAAGCGGGCCCGCCCCGACGAGCACCTGCTGTCGGCCCTCATCGAGGTCGAGGAGGCCGGCGACCGCCTGAGCCCCGACGAGCTGCTGATCAACACGCTGCTCCTGTACGCCGCGGGGTTCGAGACCACGTCCAACCTGATCGGCAACGGGCTACGGCTGCTGCTCGAGAACCCCGACGAGATGTCGCGTCTGCGCCGGGACCCCGATCTGCTCCCGTCCGCGATGTGGGAGATCCTGCGCGCCGACTCCCCGGTGCAGCTCAACAACCGGGTCGTCCTCGAGGACGTCGAGCTGTTCGGCGAGATGCGGACCCGGGGTGCATCGTTCATCGTCCTGCAGGGCTCGGCCAACCACGACGAGCGCGTCTATCCGGATCCCGAGCGGTTCGACGTCGGGCGCTTCCACCCCGGCGCCGGACAGGCCGCGGCGCCGACGCCGCTCAGCTTCGGATGGGGCGCCCACCACTGCCTGGGAGCGCACCTGGCGCGGGCCGAGGGGGAGATCGCCTTCGGTGCGCTCCTCGACGCCTTCTCCGACATCCGCCTGGACGTCGACGCCCTGGCCGACGGGACCCCGCACTACCGGCCCAGCTTCACGCTGCGCGGACTGGACTCGCTGCCGGTCGTCGTCACGCCGGCCTGACACACGACGGGCCTGACACACGACGACCGTGCCGGCGGTCGCTCGCCGGCGGTCCGGTCGACCGTCGCTGCGAGCAGCCGCTCAGCGGCCGTTGGCCGACACGTGCTGGTAGTCCTTGAGCGACGCCCAGTCGCCGCCCCAGCCCCATCCGACGAACTTGGTGAGCTGCCACACCGGTCCCCCGGCGACGATCATCCCGGGTCGCACGTTCCCTCGGTCGAGGTAGGCGCGGCCGGCGTCGGGCAGCACGGTCGAGCCGGTGACGTAGGGGTTCTGAACGGGGTTGATGTCGATCGCCCGCCCGTACGCGTGGACGGACCAGCCCGAGCCGCCCGTGACCGGGCGGCAGTTGAAGGCCGACGTGTTGTTCGCGGCGATCGAGGCGTCGTCGCTGCCACCGAAGTCGTCGATCAGACGGAGGCTCTGCAGCGGGAAGCGCGACTCCCACATGCCCTTCAGCAACCCGACGGTGACCCGCACGGCATCCGCGTGCACCACGATCTCACCGGTGTGCTCGGCTCCGTCGAAGCCCATGTACGAGGCCCGGATGTAGCGCAGGTCGGAGAGGGGGACGGGGCACCCCGGCCGCCACGAGGTGGGCGTCATCCGGGCGGCCAGCCCGGCGTCGATGGGCGCGACGTCGGCCCGGAAGCGGTTCTTGCGGGCCACCTCCGCCCAGTAGTCGGTGGCGATCTTCGCCATCTGCGACAGCTGCGGCTCCTGGAGCGGGGCGTTGCCCCGCTCGACCCACCAGCGCTGGTACTGCTCGGGCGTGCACGCGACCAGCAGGACCAGCACGGCCACCAGCGGCAGCGCGATCAGGGTGGGACGGGAGCGGCGTGTCATCCGAAGGAGTCTCCTTCCCCCGGCAGGCCCGGACCAGCACCACCGGAGGATCCGGCGTCGACGGACGGGTCCGCACCGCCGGCCGAGCGATCGGAGGCGGACGGGGCGGCGTCGGGCTCCACGACGACGGCCCCGGCGGGTGCGGCGAGGAGCGCCTCGCCGACGCGCCCCTGCCCGCGCCACGTCGGATCCAGGCCCGGCGCCACGACCTCGACGTCGTCCGAGCCGTCGCCCTCCGGCGAGATCTCCCACAGCACGGCGGGTCGGGCCCCGTGCCACCGCACGGCGAAGGACGTGGCGCCCCACGGCGTGGCGACGGCGTGCGCCTCGATGGGCTGGCCGGCCCACGCCGGGTCGAACGCCGGCAGGAGCGCCGGTCCGTCGGCACCGTCGACGACGGCGACGTCGAGCAGCGCGTTCGTGCGGGCCGCCAGCTCCGCGACATCGAAGCCGAGCACGCCGATGGCCAGCTCGGGGGCGTCCACCGCCCGTCGCGACACGGCGTCGGATCGACCTCGGTCGGCCGCCCCGCTCCAGCACGCGCGCACCGCGGCGATCGCCCGGGCCCCGGTGCCGGCCTGCACGGCGGAACGTGCCTGCAGCGCCGTCGCGAGGGTGGAGCTGACGCCGATGACGGGCTCGGCGGCCAGGGCGCCCACCTCCGGGCTGACGACGGAGCTCAGCTGGGCCGCGACGGCGAGGGCGTCCTCCGCCACCTCGGGCTGGCCGACGGCGACGAGCCGCGGGGCGAGGGATCGCAGGGCGCGGACCGCCGAGTCGCGCAGTCCGTCGGCCGCGCCGTCGACGAGCCCCTTGCCCTTCCGGAGCCGACGCACGGCCACCGCGGCGGGCGCGACGAACTGCTGCGCCGCCGCACCGTCGGGGTCGGTCTCGTGGGCCAGGACGCCGGACACGGCGTGGAGCAGTGCGACGGTGCCGTCGGTCCTGTCCCCCAGGCGGACCTCGCCCCCCAGGCGCTGCGAGTCGGCCAGACCACGCGCCACCGGCACCAGACCGTCGCGGGACCCCAGGCGCGCCATGGCCTCGGCCACCTCGGCGGCGCGCACCGCCGCAGGCGGTCCGAACGGGGTCACGCGTCGGCGGTCG
Source organism: Actinomycetes bacterium (assembly GCA_023434535.1). GTDB lineage: Bacteria > Actinomycetota > Acidimicrobiia > Acidimicrobiales > Microtrichaceae > Dermatobacter. The sequence goes on along the minus strand of JAEYSR010000146.1, from coordinate 3,896 downwards.
AGGCAGGAGCCGACCTCGTCGGGGCCGGCCAGGCGGAGCATCGTCGCGGCCCACGCCAGGGCGTCGTCCCACTCGGGTTCGGGGACGGTCAGACGGAGCTCGTCGCCGCCGTCGGAACGCCGGTGCACCGACCAGCCCTTGGCGACGGCCTCCCCGTCGGGGGCATCCCACGGGAACGTGGGCCCGTCCGCGCCGCGGCCGAGCTCCGCGATCGGGAGCAGCACGCGTGCGGTGGCCGTGTGGGTGAGCGGCACGACGAACGCCGCCTCCACGTCACCCGTCGGTCGCTCCGACGACACCGGGCCCGTGCGGTCGTCGCCGTCGGCCAGGCGGCCGACCACGTCGTCGAGTCGGTCGGCCACGACCCGGGCCGGTGACCGCGCCAGCAGGATCCGGGGCGAGCCGTCGATGCTGACCACGGGACCGTCGGAGTGCACCGAGCGCACCGAGCCCGGCCCGTCCAGCTGGAGCGGGCGGACGGCGAACGCCAGGGCGACGGGCACGGCGGTGAGGTTCTCGACCTCCACCACGACGGCGGGGCCCCGCCACTCGCCCGCGCTGGCCTGCACCCCGTAGGCCCGGGCCACGACGTCGCCGCCCGGCACGCGCAGAGCGGTCTCGACGACCGGCGCGCCACCGACCGGGTGCTGGCGGACCGACGCCTCCCTGGACGGGTGGTGCCAGCGGTCCTCCGCCCCGACCCACCAGTCGAGGCTCCACGTCGCGCCGGTCAGCTGCACCGATCCGGCCCGGTCGACCAGGGCCAGCACGCCGTCGTCGAGCGTGCCGACCGGCGTCCAGGCCCGCTCCGGCTCGTCGGAGCGGTGCACCGCGGCCCGGTGCAGCGCCCGGGGGCGCACCGGCTCCGTCGACTCCGGGGCCGCGGAGCCCGGGGCCCCGGCGTCGGAGGCGGCGGAGTCTGCGGGGGCCGGATCGGTCGGGTCGGTCGCTGTCATGGTGGCGAGCAGGTTACGCGGCCCGACCGACGGACCCCCATCGGCGGGCCCGTCGAGCAGGAGCGTCAGTAGGAGAGGCTGTGGTGCTCGACCCCGCCGGCCTGGCCCCGGATGAGCCCCCTGTAGGCGTCCTGGGCGGTGGCGCCCTCGTGGCACACGGCGTGGACCTCGGCGCAGATCGGCATCTCGACGCCGTACTCCGCCGCCAGCTCCATCACGACCTTCGACGTCTTGACGCCCTCGGCCACCATGTTCATCTCGGCGATCACCTCGTCGATCGTGAGGCCCCGGCCGATCTGCTCGCCGACGAACCGGTTCCGGCTCTGGGTCGACATGCACGTGGCGATCAGGTCCCCCATGCCCGCCAGCCCCGAGAACGTGGCGAACTGCCCGCCCATCGCCTCGCCGAGGCGGCTCAGCTCGGCCAACCCCCGGGTGATCACCGCGGCCTTGGTGTTGTCGCCCGTGCCCAGGCCGTCGGCCATCCCGGCGGCGATGGCGATCACGTTCTTGAGCGCACCGGCCACCTCGCAGCCGACGACGTCGGGGTTCACGTACACCCGGAACAGGTTCTGGTGGAAGATCCGCTGCAGCTGGTTGGCCACGATGAGGTCGGGCGTGGCGATCACGGCCGCGGCGGCGTCGCCGGCCAGGATCTCCTTGGCCAGGTTGGGCCCGGTCAGCACCGCGGCGGGGTGGCCGGGCAGCACCTCGTTGATGATCTGCGTCATGCGCAACCGGGTCCCCTGCTCGAGGCCCTTGGTGAGCGACATGACCGGCACCCAGGCCCGCACGTGCTCGGCGCACTTCTCGAGCGCCGAGCGGAAGCCCTGCGACGGCACGCCCATGACCAGCACGTCGGCGTTGCGCACCGCCTCGCCCAGGTCGGTGGTCGCCCGCAGGTCCTCGTGGAGCTCGAAGCCCGGGAGGTAGCGCTGGTTGGTGCGGCGCTGGTTGATCTCGTCCGCGAGCTCGTCACGGCGCGCCCACAGCACCGTGGGGACGGTGTGCGACGCGAGGTGCGCCACCGTCGTTCCCCACGAACCCCCTCCGACCACGGCGACCCGGATCCGCATGGGCGACACCCTATGCAGCCAGCCCGTCGTACGCTGCGCCGATGACCGGGACCGCGGGCGGAGCGAGCGACACCACGTCGACCGCCGCGGTGCTCGTCCCCGTCAAGGCCTTCCCGCTCGCCAAGCTGCGGCTGTCCGAGGTGCTCGACGGCGACGAGCGTGCCGCTCTGGCACGGGCCATGGCCGACCGCGTGGTCCTCGCCGCCGCACCTCTGCCGGCGGTGGTGGTCTGCGACGACGACGACGTCGCCGACTGGGCACGGGGCGCCGGCGCCGAGGTCGTCCGGACCGACCGCGCCGGGCTCAACGGGGCGGTGGCCCGGGGCGTCGAGGTGCTCGGAGCCCGGGGCATCGGCCGGATCGTGGTCGCCCACGCCGACCTCCCCTTCGCCCGCAACCTCTCGGCCCTGGCCGACGCGGCGCCCGACGAGGTGCTGCTGGTCCCCGACCGTCGCGGCGACGGCACGAACGTGGTGTCGGTCCCGGCCGGCCGGGGCTTCCGGTTCCGCTACGGCGCCGGCTCCTTCCGCGCCCATCTCCGGGAGGCGCAGGATCGCGGGCTACGGGCGCGGGTGATCGACTCGGCCGAGCTGGGTTGGGACGTCGACGAGCCGGCCGACCTGGACCCGCCCGCCACGCTCGGCACCGTGCCGTTGGATCGGTCGGCCTCGTGAGCGACGACGTGGACCCCTTCCCGCCCGAGGGTCCCACGACCGTGGACCTCGCCGTCCCGCGCAGCGCGCTGGTCATCGTCGCCCACCCCGACGACGCCGAGTTCCAGGCGGGCGCCACCCTGGCCAAGTGGGCCCGGGCCGGCTGCGTGGTCCACCACCTGGTGCTGACCGACGGCTCGAAGGGCACCTGGGACCCGCACAAGGACCCGGCCGAGCTGGTCGAGGAGCGACGGGACGAGCAGCGCGCCGCGGCCACCGCGCTCGGCGGCACCGGCGTGGTGTTCCTCGACTGGGTCGACGGCGAGCTCCCGGTGTCGACGACCGGGCGGGGCCAGGTCGCCTCGGTCATCCGCCGCCTCCAGCCGCAGGTCGTCGTCGGCCACGACCCCTGGAAGCGCTACCGCCTCCACCCCGATCACCACGCGGCGGGCCGCCTGTGCGTGGAGGGGGTCGTCGCCGCCCGGGACCCGGGCTTCCACCGCGACCAGCTCACCGCCGGTCTGGTTCCGCACCGCCCCGAGGCGCTCCTGCTGTTCGAGCCCGACGTCGCCAACCACGCCGAGTCCGCCTCCGAGGAGGATCACGCCACCCGGCTGAGGGCGCTCGAGGCGTTCTCCAGCCAGCTGGCCACGACGCACCTCTACAAGGTCGGCGAGGGTGCGGACCCGATGGAGGCCTGGCGGACCCGCGAGCGCGAGCGCCTCGAGCACGCCGGTCGGTGGGCCGGCACCGGGCTGGCCGAGCCGTTCCGGCTCATCGTCGACCAGCTCTGATCGCCCACCCCGGGGGCCCACCCCGGGTTCTGGCAGACGCCGTGGTCGCCTGATGACCGATCTGTCCGCCGAAGCGGGACCGGCCAGGGCACAGCCGTCGGGTCAGGGCACAGCGTGTCAGGGCGAGCGTTGGGTCAGGGCGAGCGTTGGGTCAGGCCAGCGACGGACGGCCGGGGCCGGCGCCGCCGGCGAAGGCCTGGGCGATGTCGACCCACTCCTCCGCGGCCGGGCCGGCCACGTCCAGCGCCAGGTCGTCGCGGTGGCGGCGCTGGGTGACGAGGAGGCACCAGTCGAGCGCGTACCCCGCGACGCGGTCCGCGGCGTCGGGCGCACCCCAGGTCCACGTCGTGCCGTCGGGGGCGTCGAGCTCCACCCGGACCGGGGCGTCGGGCAGCGCCATGCCCCGCACTCCGTAGC
>JAEYSR010000091.1 GCA_023434535.1 Actinomycetes bacterium | reverse complement strand
GCCATGATGGGCAGCACCGGACCGAAGGTCTCCTCGGTCATCAGCTCCATGGTGTGGTCGACGTCGACCACCACGGTCGGGGGGAACCAGAGGCCGGGTCGATCGGTCCTGGTCCCGCCGATGAGGATCGTCGCCCCCTTGGCGACTGCGTCGGCCAGGTGGCGCTCGACGATCCGCACCTGCGGCTCGAACGTCATCGAGCCGATGTCGCCGGCACCGGAGTCGTCCTGGCGGATGGCGGCGACCTCGGCCAGCACCAGCGCGACGAACCGGTCGTAGACGTCCTGGTGCACGTACACCCGCTCGACCGACATGCACGTCTGGCCGGCGTTCTGCATGGAGCCCCACACCGCGCCCTTGGCGGCCAGCTCCACGTCCGCGTCGTCGCACACGATCAACGGGTCCTTGCCCCCGAGCTCGAGGAGGACGGGCGTGAGCGTGTCGGCGGCGGCGGCCATCACGCGCTTGCCGGTGCGAACCGACCCGGTGAAGCAGACCTTGTCGACACCGGAGCGGACCAGCGCCTCGCCCGTCGCCCCGCCGCCCGTGACCACCTGCACCAGGTCACCCCAGGTGTCGTCCGCGAAGAGCTCGCCGATGGCCAGCCCGACCGTCGGGGTGACCTCGGACGGCTTCAGCACCACGGTGTTGCCGGCGAACAGCGCTGTCACGATCGGGGTCATCGACAACGTGAACGGGTAGTTCCAGGGGCTGATCACGCCGACGACGCCCATCGGCTCGTAGCGCTTCCACGCGGACTTGTGCGCCAACGTGCCCGACCCGACGTGCTGCGGGCGCAGGATCCGCTCGCCGTGCTTGGCGTACCAGTCCATGGTCTCGCACACGGCCATCAGCTCGGTGGTGACGGCCTCGGCACGCTGCTTGCCGGTCTCGGAGCAGATGACCTCGACCAGCTCCTCGGCACCGGCGAGCAGGCGGTCGCGGACCTTGAGGAGGTGCCGGGCCCGCTCCTTGTAGGTCAGGGCGGACCATGGTCCGAACGCGGCACGGGCGCGGGCGACTGCGGCTCGGACCTCTGTGGCCGACTGGTCGGGAACGACGGCGAGCAGCGCGCCCGTTCGCGGGTCGAAGGTCTCGATCGCCGGACCGCCGGACTCCTCGTCGCCGACCGGCGCCGCGCCCTCGGGCATCACGACACCCGTCGGATCGGAGTCCGAGCTCGCCCTGACCTGCCCCATGGTCGATGTCATGGCAGGCAACGCTACAGAACGAGCGGGACCGCGCACAGGGGCGCCGACGTCCCGACGTTCAGGACCATGCCGCCCGCAGCGCGCCGGTGATGCGCTCGACCCCTCGACGACCGATGGCGGTCGCTCCCATCTGGACGAACGCGTGGATGGCGCCGTCGAGCCGCTCCGCATCGACCTCGACCCCGGCGGCGGCCAGCGCATCGGCGTAGGCCTCACCCTCGTCGCGGAGCGGGTCGTACTCGGCGGTGAGCACCAGAGCAGGCGGCAGGTCGGTCAGGTCCCCGAAGCGGACCGGGCTGACCAGCGGGTCGGTCGGGTCGACGCCCGAGGCCGTCAGGTAGTGGTGGCTGAAGAACCGCATGGTCTCGAGCGTGAGCAGGTACCCCTCGGCGTTCTCGCCGAGCGACGGGAACCGTTGCACGTCGCCGACGAGGTCCACCACCGGGTAGATGAGGACCTGGAGCCTCAGTTCAGGCAGCGACGGGTCGGACCGGCGGCGATCACGCCACCGGATGGCGCCGATCGCCGCGAGGTTCCCGCCCGCGGAGTCGCCACCGATCGCCAGGCGCGTGGCGTCGACTCCGAGCTCGTCGGCCCGTGCCACGGCATCCGCGAGAGCCGCGTCGACGTCGAGGATCGCGGCCGGGGCGGGATGCTCGGGAGCGAGCCGGTAGTCCACCGACACGACCACTCCGCTGGAGCCCGCCGCCAGGTCCCGGCACAGGGCGTCGTGGGTGTCGAGCGAACCGATCACGAAGCCCCCGCCGTGGAGGAACACGAGCGCGGGAGCGGCGGCATCGCCCAGATCGATCGGCCGGTACACCCGGGCCGCGACGGGCCCGGCGCCGCCGGCGAGCGTCGTCCCGGTCACCTCGACCTCGGTCGAGCCGGGGCCGAACGCCGAGCACAGCATGGCGAACCCCTCCCTCGCGGCATCGGGTCCGAGCTCCATCGGCGGCGGCTGCTCGACCGCCGCGAGCAGGTCCAGGATGGGCTGAAGTTCACCGTCGACAGGCATGGTTCGCTCGAATCCCCCTCGTGAGCTGATCGGCCCTGCGGAGCTGGGCCGCGTGGCTCAAGTTCATGAGCCCCGCTGCCGACACGGTACGTGTGATGAACCACCGGACCGCTGGCAGCGGCCGTGGTGCACGAGGTTGGCGGGGCACCCGACTCGGCCGTGTGTACCACCACCGCCGAACCCGCACAGACCGCGGCGCGGCCCTGATCGAGGCCGCGATCATCCTCCCGGTCCTGATGGTCTTCCTGCTCGGCATCATCGAGTTCGGTCTGGTGTACGCCACCGGGGCGACCGCCACCGGAGCGAGCCGCAGCGGGGCCCGCCTGGCCGCCGCCACGTTCGGCCCCGAGCGCAACAACCTCCACAACGCCAGCAACACCGGCGCCGCCGACCAGGTCGCGAAGGCGGTGAGCGCGGACCTGACGGCGCTCACCAGCGCCCAGCCGATCGGCATGGTGGTGTACCAGGTGCAGCGCCCCCAGGCCACGAACACCGACGGCCGGCCGAACGGCGGGTTCCCCGGCGAGAACGCCACGATGTCGGGAGGCTGCACGAGCAACTGCATTCGCTACACGTGGAACACCGGCACCAAGCAGATGGTGTACTCGAGCGGCAGCTGGCCCGCCGCTCAGGTCGACGCCTGCACCGCGGCGTCGATCGACAACGTCGGCGTCTGGGTGCTCATCCGGCACAGCTACCTGACCAAGCTGATCGGTGAGTACAACTACATCTCCGGCAAGACGATCATGCGGCTCGAGCCCCTACCGAGCGAGCAGTGCTCGTGACCACCGAGCAGGAGCCGGCTGGGGACGAGCAGACGACCGGCCGGCGGCGGACGCTGCGCCAGCGTTGGGAGGCCCGGAACCGACGCGAGCGCGGCATCGCGATCGTGTGGCTGGCGCTGACGCTGCTCACGATGGTGCTGTTCGCCGGCTTCGCGGTGGACGTCGCCAACTGGTACCTGCGCGCCGAGCGCATCCAGCGCGCCGCCGACGCCGGGGCGCTCGCCGGAGCGGCCTTCATGCCGGCCGACCTCAGCGGGGCGACGACGGCGGCGAAGCAGGTGGCGGTCAAGAACGGCTATGCCGTCGGTGGATCTCAGCAGACCGCCGTTGCAGTGTCGCAAGAGGCCAACCCCAATCGTGTCCGGGTCAAGATCACCACCGACGTCCCCACGTTCTTCCTCGGCCTCATCGGCATCGACAAGCTGCGGATGACACGGGAGGCGGTCGGCGAGTACGTGGCACCGGTCCCCATGGGATCGCCGGAGAACAAGCTCGGCAACGACCCGGCGCGCAACCAGGTCACGCCCCAGTTCTGGATCAACATCGCGGGGCCGAACTCCACCAAGGAGTCCGGCGACAGGTTCCAGGCCAAGAACTGCGGCTCGGGCTTCGCCAACTGCACCGGTTCGTCGAACCCTGGGATCACGAACGACGACTACGCGACCGACGGCTACTTCTTCTCCCTCAAGGTCAAGAACCCCGTCGCCGGTCAGCCTCTGAACGTGCAGGTCTACGACCCTGCGTTCACCTACGTCGGCGACTTCTGTGAGCAGAACATGCCGACGCAGGCCCAGGCGAACGCGCTGCAGGCGCTCCCCGGCAATCCGTACCCGGATGCAGCGTCGCGCTACGCACCGACCCCGACGAGCGATGGGCAACCCAAGTCCGACGCGAACAAGTGGTTGCCGACGAAGTGGTGCACAGGCGATCAGGACATCGGCGGAAGGACCACTCGGACGACGTTCATCCTCCGAGCGCCGGACAATTCGCCGTGGGACAACTCCAACAATCCGGTCCTCTGCTCGGTCACGATGCCGTACTTCACGCCTGGGCAGAACGGTTTCGGCACGATCAACGAGATGCTGACGCCGACGAGCGCCAAGTACAACGCGCAGTTCGCCTCGCTCTTCAGACAGAACGTGACGATCTGCTCCGTCGACGCTCCGGTCCCCGCTGGCGACTACATCCTCCAGATACGGTCCAACGCGTTGGCCGGATCGCCCGGGACGTACACCGCTTCGGTTGCAGACGGCGGACACAACCGGATGTCGATCTTCGCTGGCTTCGGTTCATCGGGCCTGGCGACCGTCAACGGCAGTGCGGTCACCATCAACGCCCTCGGGCGCCTGCCGATCTACGCGAATGCAGATGCAGCCAACACGACCTTCTACCTGGCACGGGTCCTCCCCTACGACGCCGGCCGAACCCTTCGGATCACGCTGTGGGACATGGGAGATGCGACCCAGGCCGGGACACTTCAGTTCATCCCGCCGGCGGAGCAGCTCAACGGCTTGACCAACTTCTCAGGCTGCAAGTTCTCCAAGACCGGCTCAGCATCGATGACGACGAACGCCAGCACCTGCACGATCAGCAACGTGTCGAGCGCCAACGGGTACAACGGTCAGCAGGTGACGATCGACATTCCCATCCCGGCGAACTACGCCTGCAACGAGACCGACCCGAACGGTTGTTGGATCAAGGTGCGGGCGGCGTTCCCGTCCGGTGTGAGCGACACCACGACCTGGGCCGCAGCGATCCTGGGCAACCCGATCCGCATCGTCGAGTAGCGACTGCACCGCGCTGATCAGCGCGGCCAGCCGGGCAGATCACACAGCCGAGCGCTCGTGCTCCCACTCGGCGATCCGCTCCCCCATGGGCGTCGACGGCGCTCCGTCGGCGAACGGCCAGATCTCCTCGGCCAGCGCCCGCCAGTTCCCCCGCGCCCGCAGGTCGCCGAACAGGGCGAACAGACCCATGTTGATGCGCTGCACGATCACCATGGACGGCGGCAGGTTGGCGGCCTTCATGATGTCGGAGTGAGGTCCTGACAGGTCGAAGAAGCGACGCAGCGAGTCCGAGGACCACTCGGGGGTGATCTCGACCTCGTTCGGCTCCATCACGAACTCGTAGAAGTGCCCGAAGTAGTCGAGGAGGTCCTCGTCGGAGACCTCGAACTCCTCGGGGAGCAGTCCGATCCGGTCGATCACCCGGCGGAAGTGCGTCACGTCGCGCTCGACGACGATCGCCTGGATCATGTCCTCGAAGTCCCGCACCTCGTCGGGCGCGAACCGCTTGCACAGCCCGAAGTCGAGGAACGTGATCCGACCGCCCGGGTGGAACAGGTAGTTGCCCGGGTGGGGATCTCCGTTGAAGGCGTGGAGCTGGTAGATGCCGCCGAACGCGAAGCGGTAGAGGCACTCCGCAGCGAGCTGGCGCTCCTCGTCGGGCCAGTCGACCACCTCGGAGAACGGTGCGCCCTGGACCAGCTCGGTGGTCAGGACTCGGCCGGTCGACAGCTCGTCGAACACGGCCGGGACGTGGATGAACGGGTGGCCGCGGTAGTGGTCCGCGAAGGTGCGCTGGTGCTCGGCCTCGAGCCGGTAGTCGAGCTCCTCGACGAGCCGCTCCCGCAGCTCCTCGACGATCGGACCCGGATCCATGCCGGGGAACATCATCCCCATCACCTGGAACAGCAGGTCGGTGTTCTCGAGATCCGCGGCCACGGCACGATCCACGCCCGGGTACTGGACCTTCACGGCGACCGCTGCACCGTCCCAGGTCACGGCCCGGTGCACCTGGCCGATCGATGCCGCCGCGAGAGGCACCGGGTCCCACTCGGCGAACACCTCCGCCGGCGGCGCTCCGAGCTCGGAGCGGATGACCTCCTCCACCAGCTCGAGCGCCATCGGGGGCGCGTTCTGCTGGAGCTCGGCCAGGGCCTGGCGCACCGGCTCGGGCAGGCCCTGGTCCAGGTAGCTCGCCATCTGGCCGAGCTTCATGAGGGCGCCCTTCATGCCGCCGAGCATCTCGGCGACCTGCTCCGCGGAGCGCAGCTGGAACTCGTCGTTCAGCTCCTTGCGCCGCTCCTCGTCCGCGAGCGTGGAGCGGGCCCGCATCGACACGTAGTTGGTGCCGGTGCGGGCCCCCATCCGGGCCATGGTCGCGGTCCGACGCAGCTGGTCGGCCCGGACCGGGTCGCGACGGAGGAGGACCACCGCCGCGGCGATGGCCCCGCCGGCCGCGCCGAGCGCGGCCAGTCCGATGACCCGCCTCCTCCGTCGATCGCCCACGTGGTGGAGAGCTCAGCTCTCGGTGATCGTCACGCTCTCGATGACGACGTCGTCCTTGGGGCGGTCGCCGGGGCCCGTCGGGACCTTCTCCAGGGCGGAGAGCACGTCGAAGCCGTCGATCAGCTTGCCGAACAGCGAGTAGTTCGGCGGGAGCGTCACGCCGTGGGCGCCCGAGACGATGAAGAACTGGCTGCCGTTGGTGTTGGGGCCGGCGTTGGCCATGGCCAGCGAGCCGACCTCGTACTTGCCCGGCTCGGGCAGCTCGTCGGCGAAGCGGTAGCCGGGTCCGCCACGGCCGGAACCCTCGGGGCAGCCGCCCTGGATCATGAACTCGCGGATGATCCTGTGGAAGATCAGGCCGTCGTAGTAGTGGTAGCGGGCCAGCGACACGAAGTTGTTGACCGTCTTCGGCGCCTTCTGCGGGTAGAGGAAGGCGGTCAGCGTGCCGTGGTTGGTCACGATCTCGGCGGTGTAGCTCTTCTCGGGATCGATGCACATGGGCATCTCGCCGCTGAACTTGGTCTGGCGGGGCGACGAACCGTCCGCAGCGGGACACTCGGTCATGCAGGCTCTCCTGGTTGCGACGTGGGGTGTCGGACTGACGACCCGACCCGGGCGTTCACCCGGGACCGGGGCACCCTACCCGCCGATCTCCTCAGCGGAACCCGGCCAGGACCGCCTGGGCGGCCGGCTCGTCGAGCACCAGCACGGCGGCGTCGCCCTTGCGGGCGCCCTTCGTCGGCAGCACGACCGTGGCCGGTTCGGTGCTGCTGAGCTTGCGGGCCAGCCCGACCAGGTCGAAGAGGCCGATCGACTCGTCGAGGACGAGTCCGCCCGAGAGAGCCTCCGTCACCGCCACCAGCTCGAACGGGTTGCGGCTGGCGCCGACCTCTCCGAGCGCCGTGCGGAGGAACGCCTGCTGGCGCTGCTGACGCCCGAGGTCCGCCGTCGGGTCGGTGACCTCCTTGCCGTCGATCTTCTCGGTGTAGTGGCGCGACCGTGCGTAGGCCAGGGCCTGGCGGCCGTCGAGCGTCACGGGTCCCTGGCCGTCGATGTAGAGGCCGGACTGCGTGTCGAACGCCGGATGCGGGAAGTTGATCTCGATCCCCCCGAGCGCGTCGACGACGCCGACGAAGCTCTCGAAGCCGACCTCCATGTAGTGGTTGACCGGCACGTCCAGGTTGTCCTTCACCGTCTGGACCAGGTTCGCCGGACCGGCGTTGTAGGCGCCGTTGATGCGCCCCTGCTTGCCGGTCGACGCCACGGTGACCCAGAGGTCGCGCGGGATCGACATCATCTGGCTGCCGTCGGGACCGACCCGCAGAAGGATGATGGTGTCGCTGCGCTTGCCGGTGACGGTGCTCGCGGCGCCGTCGGCCACGTCGGGATCGAGGCCCTCCCGCGAGTCGGATCCGACGAGGAGGTAGTTGACCGTGTCGCCCGAGACCGGGTCGAGGACATCCGACAGGTCAACCCGCTCGATGCCCCGGTAGGCGCTGTAGGCCCGGAACACCAGGAGTCCGAGGCCCAGGAGGAGGAGCACCGGGACACCGATCGCCACCCACTTGACCCAGCGACGCCGTCCGCCGGGTCGCGGCGCCCTGGGTGGCTTCGGGGGCTTGGGCGGCTTCGGAGGGGCGGTCGGGCGGGGCGATCCGGGGCCCGGCCGCTGGGGCGCGGCGGGACGCTCGCGGCTCGCCGGACGCGCCGGACGCGCCGGGGCAGACGACGATCGCGACGGCGGGCGGTCCGAGC
>JAEYSR010000269.1 GCA_023434535.1 Actinomycetes bacterium | reverse complement strand
GATCTGCACCTCGTGGGCGGGGACGGCGCCCCTGAGGCGCCCGACGACTCGTCGGTCCCCACGAGCCAGGAGCCCGGAGCGTCCTCGCCGATCGACGCCGCCCGGGACCTGCTGGCCGCTGCCGATCCGGCGGCCTACTACAAGGCGCTGTCGGGTCTGGCCCGCCAAGGACACCACTCACTGCTGGAGCCCCTGCCGTACTCGTCATCGCTCGAGTTCCACGACCCGAGCTGCGTGGTGATCGATCCGCGACCCGCGAACACCGACACCATCGAGCTGTTCGCCAACGCCGCGTACCCGCAGTTCCCGTGGCTCCTCGAGCGGTTCCGCGACCCCGTCGTGGCCGAGCGGCTGGACGCCCTCTACCAGCTGGTCTTCAACGAGGGCGCGAACGTCGCCGTCGTCACCAACCACGGGCAGATCATCGACATCGCCCTCGTGGGCGGGGCGATGATCGACGCCATGTGCACCGCGGGCCGCACGTTCGGCGTGCTCGGGGAGGAGATCGAGGTCGAGGACCTGGCCGACCGCTTCAACGTGCTCGTCAGTCGGATGGTGACGACCCGCATGGCCTTCAACATCCCGGCCATGCAGGTGCTGCAGGTCGGCGCCCGGACCTTCCTCTCGGTGCCCCAGACCCACACCCGCCGCCGGGCCAAGCTCGATCCCGCCCTCGTCCGCGCCAACAACCAGCTGATGCGCCACGAGCTCGACGTGCAGCTGTCCGAGGGAGGCCAGCTCCTTGCTATGGCGGCCAGCGGGAGCCAGGACCTCTCGGTGGCGGTGGAGATGGTGCAGAAGATCAAGTCGCAGTGGCGCCAGATGCGCGGCGTCGAGCCCGACGACGCCGCCGAGACCGTCCACCTCCAGCCGCTGTACGACGGCACCATCGACCTCATGCTCGGCTGCAGGTTCGTCCTGCCCATCGCGGTGTCGCTGGACCCGGCCCACTTGGCGCTCGAGGTCGGCTCCCTCACACGAGTGCGAGAGAAGAACGACTGCCACCGGATCATGGAGTGGATCGCGGACGCGCACCAGCAGGCCACCGGCCTGCCGACGCTGTACCACCGCCAGGAGGACGACCTGCTCACCCAGGTCCGGGCCGTCGTCAAGACCTGACCGCCCGGTCCGGCCACGAACCACCCGCTCCGTTCCCGTGGGGTGACCCGAACGGGTCACCCCACGGGAACAGCGGGCGTGGGCTGCAACCGGTTCCGGGACCTGCGGGGCGCTCCGGTAGCGTGGCGCCCCGTGACCGACCCGCCTCAACACGGCTTCCGCGCCCTGTCCGGCATGCGCGACGTGCTGGCGCCCGAGGCCAACCGCCGTCGTCGGCTGGTCCAGGTGTTCGCCGATGCCGCCGAGGCCGCCGGCTACCAGGAGCTGGTGCTGCCTCTGGTGGAGGACCTGGGCGTCTTCCTCCGGGTCGGCGAGGCCACCGACGTCGTCACCAAGGAGATGTACGACTTCGTCGACAAGGACGGGACGCGGATCGCGCTGCGTCCCGAGATGACCGCGGGAGCCGTCCGGGCGTTCGTGCAGCACAAGCCGCTCCTCCCGTGGAAGGTCTGGTACTCGGGCAGCAACTTCCGCCACGAGCGACCGCAGAAGGGGCGCTACCGGTCCTTCGACCAGGTGGGCGTCGAGGTCCTCGGTGTGGACGACCCCGACCTGGACGTGGAGGTCATCGCGCTGGCGTGGCGCTTCTACGAGCAGCTGGGCCTGCGTCAGGTCCGACTCCTGGTCAACAGCCTCGGCGAGCACGAGGACCGCGCCCGCTACACCGGCGCGGTCCTTTCCTACCTGGAGGCCCATCGGGGAGAGCTCTCGGAGAAGGCCGTCGACACGCTCGGCCGGAACCCGCTGAGGGTGCTCGACTCCAAGAACCCGCAGGACCGCGCCGTCGTCGCCGATGCGCCGGCCGTCGCGGACCACCTGTCCGACGAGGCGGCCGCCCACTTCGAACGGGTCCTCGCCGGCCTTCGCTCGATCGGGATCCCCTACGAGGTCGAGGACCGGCTGGTCCGGGGCCTGGACTACTACCGCCGCACGACGTTCGAGTTCGTCGCCGACGCCCTGGACGCGGCACAGAACGCCATCGGGGGTGGCGGTCGCTACGACCGCCTGGCGGAGGACCTCGGCGGGCCTCCGACCGACGGCATCGGCTTCGCCCTCGGCGTGGACCGGATCCTGCTGGCCTGCGACGCCGAAGAGGTGTTCGCCGCGCCGGAGCGGAAGATGGACGTCTTCGTGGTCGACGTGACCGGCGGTGAGGTCGCACGCGACCTGACCCACGAGCTGCGCGCCGCCGGCCTGTCGGCGGACCGTCGCTTCGGCGGGGGCTCGATGAAGGCGCAGATGAAGTCGGCGGACCGATCCGGCGCCCGTGTCGCCCTGCTCGTCGGAAGCGACGAGCTGGAGGCCGGCGAGGTGACGGTCCGCGACCTGCGGGGCGACGGCGAGCAGCGCCGTGTGTCCCGCGACCAGCTGATCGACGATCTGAGGAACCACCTGTGACCGACCACGTCTCTCCCGACGCCACGTACTCGACCGAGATGCGGACCCACCTGTGCGGGCAGCTGCGCCCCGAGCACGTCGGCCAGACCGTGACCGTGTGCGGTTGGGTGGGTCGCCGCCGCGAGCACGGCGAGCACCTGGCCTTCATCGACCTGCGGGACCACACCGGGCTCCTGCAGTGCGTGGTCGACGGCGCCCACGACCTGCGCAGCGAGTACGTGCTGCAGGTCACCGGAACCGTCCGCCCCCGCCCCGAGGGCACGGTCAACGCGGCGCTCGCCACCGGTGAGATCGAGCTCGGCGACTGCACCGTCGAGATCCTGTCCGTGGCCGAGCCGCCCCCGTTCCCGTTGGACGAGCGCGCTGCGGACGTCGACGAGACGGTGCGGCTGCGCCATCGCTACGTCGACATCCGCCGTGATGCCATGCAGCGGAACCTGCGGACCCGGGCCAAGGTCAACGGCGCGATCCGCCGGGCGATGGACGCCCAGGGGTTCGTGGAGGTCGAGACGCCGATGCTGATCGCGTCGACGCCCGAGGGGGCGCGCGACTTCGTCGTGCCGTCCCGACAGAAGCCCGGCTCGTTCTACGCCCTGCCGCAGAGCCCGCAGCTGTTCAAGCAGCTGTGCATGGTGGGCGGCGTCGATCGCTACTACCAGATCGCGCGTTGCTTCCGCGACGAGGACCTTCGTGCCGACCGCCAGTTCGAGTTCACCCAGCTCGACGCCGAGATGAGCTTCGCCTCCCAGGACGACGTCCTCGCAGCGATCACGACAGCGGTCTCCACCGCGACCGAGGCCGTCACCGGGGCCAAGGTCGTCGACGTCCCGAGCATCACGTGGCGCGACGCGATGGACCGCTACGGCTCCGACAAGCCCGACGTGCGCTTCGGCATGGAGCTGGTGGAGCTGACCGACGTGTTCGCCGACACCGGCTTCAACGCGTTCAAGGCGGCGTCGATCAAAGGCATCCGGCTCGCCGGTGGATCCTCGGAGACCAGCCGGAGTCGGCTCGACGACCTGACCGACATGGCCAAGCGCTGGGGGGCCAAGGGCCTGGTCTGGATGCGGGTCGAGGGCGGTGACGACGAGGGCGTGACGCTCACCTCGCCGGTCGCCAAGTTCCTGTCCGAGGCCGAGCTCGCCGGCATCGCCGAGCGGCTGGAGGCCCGGGTCGGGGACCTGCTGTTCCTCGTGGCCGACGAGTGGGCCGCCACCTGCCACGTGCTCGGTCTGCTCCGACTCGAGCTCGGCCGACCGCCCGTCGACGAGGGCGGACTGCAGTTCCTGTGGGTCGTCGACTTCCCGCTGTTCGAGTCCATCGACGCCGCGACCGGTCGTCCGGTCTCCGCGCACCACCCGTTCACGATGCCCCACGCGGACGACCTCGAGCTCCTGGCCGCCGTCGCTGCGGGCGGCGATCCTGCGGAGCTCCTCGGGGTCCGCTCGCAGGCCTACGACCTGGTCCTGAACGGCTGGGAGCTCGGTTCCGGCAGCGTCCGTATCCACCGCCCCGACGTCCAGCAGCAGATCTTCGCCCTGCTCGGGATCTCCGAGGACGAGGCGCAGGCCAAGTTCGGATTCCTCCTCGACGCGTTCCGCTACGGCGCTCCGCCGCACGCCGGGTTCGCGTTCGGGATCGACCGCCTGGTGGCACTCCTCCTGGGCGAGGAGAACATCCGCGAGGTCATCGCGTTCCCCAAGACCCAGTCCGGCACCGATCCGCTCACCAAGGCGCCGACCGAGATCGACGC
>JAEYSR010000020.1 GCA_023434535.1 Actinomycetes bacterium | reverse complement strand
CGATGTCGGCTCATCGCATCCTGGGGCTGAAGCAGGTCCCAAGGGTTGGGCTGTTCGCCCATTAAAGCGGTACGCGAGCTGGGTTTAGAACGTCGTGAGACAGTTCGGTCCCTATCCTCTGCAGCCGGAGGTGAATTGAGGAAAGCTATCCCTAGTACGAGAGGACCGGGATGGACGTAGCTCTCGTGTGCCAGTTGTCCTGCCAAGGGCACGGCTGGTTAGCGACCTACGGACGGGATAACCGCTGAAAGCATCTAAGCGGGAAGCCTCTTCCAAGATGAGTTCACCCACAGGGTTAACCTGGTAAGGCCCGTGGCAGAACACCACGTTGATAGGCCGGAAGTGTAAGCACAGCAATGTGTTCAGCTGACCGGTACTAATCGGCCGAGGGCTTGGGTTCGTCTTACAAGACGTTCGTGCTCGCTATGAAGTCCTCGAGTGGACGCCGGCCCCTTGTGCGGCCGCCCGCTCGTCAGTTGACAACAGATTTCGGTGGCCACAGCGGAGGGGTCACACCCGTTCCCATCCCGAACACGGAAGTTAAGCCCTCCAGCGCCGATGGTACTTGGGACGTTCGTCCCTGGGAGAGTAGGACGCCGCCGGATTTCTCGAAGGGGAGGCGCGAGAGCGCCTCCCCTTCTCCATTTTTGGCGTTCGTCCTGCCTCGCGCAGCGCATGGCCCGGCGGGCCGTCCGGTAGCGTGGCGTGTCCTCCCGGGACCGCGTCGTGCGGGCGCCGCCGGTCCCAGCTCCACCCGACACCACCCCCAGCAGAGGTCCACGATGTCCAGCCCCTCCAGCGATCGCCCCTCCGGGCGGCCAGACGACGACGAGCCGGCAGCGGGCCGACGGAGCTCGGGTGGCGATCGCAGCTCGTCCGGACGGTCGGGTCCTCGTCGCGACGGTCCTCCGGCTCGTCGCTCGGGCGGCGGATCTCGGGCCGGTGGCAGCGGGGCCGGGGGTTCTCGTGCGGGCGGTCCTCGTTCCGACCGTTCCGGGTCGCGCTCGGGCGGTCCCGGCGGGTCGCGGAGCGGGGGAGCCCGTTCGGGTTCTGCGTACGGCCGATCCGATCGCTCCGATGGGCCTCGTCGCTCCGACAGGGACGGACGTCGGCCCGGTCCCGGCGGTGGTGACCGGCGGGCGGGTCGCACCGGTCCGTCCTCGCGGGACGGGCGTGGCCGCGACGGCGATCGGCGGGACGGCCGGTCGTCCTACCGTCGTGACGACGACCGCCGTGACGGTCGGCCCGGTTCCCGGGGTGCCGGCGAGCGCAGCGGTGGGGGCCGTGGTCCGGGTGACCGCAGCGGTCCGTCCCGATCCGGTCGGCCTCCCCGTCGCGGTCCGCGGGACACGCGCCCCATCCCGCCGCCGCCCCGGCGGGACAACAAGGCGGATCGACCGCCTCCTGCTCCGGCCCGGGAGGCCGAGATCTGGTTGGACGACGGGCCCGTCTCGCCGGCGGCGGAGAAGAAGAGCGCCCCGCGTCGACGGTCCCGGTCCGTCACCGTCAGCGCGCCCCAGCTCGTGGACCTCGTCGGGTCCAAGCGGGCGGCCCGGCTCGAGGGCAGGTTGTCCGAGGCTGCGACGGCGTACGCCGCCGAGCGCTACCCGGACGCCCGTCGGATCCTCGCCCCGATCGTCGCCGAGGTGCCCGACCTCGCCGAAGGGAGGGAGCTGTACGGACTCACGCTCTACCGCCTGGGTCGGTGGAAGGACGCGGCCCGGGAGCTCGACGCCTTCGTGGAGCTGACCGGCGGCTCGACGGAGCAGCACCCGGTCCTGGCGGACTGCCGCCGGGCCCTGGGTCAGTACGGGAAGGTGGACGACCTCTGGGAGGAGCTCCGCGCGTCGTCGCCCTCCGGAGCCCTCGTGGCGGAAGGCCGGATCGTCACCGCCGGTGCGTTGGCCGACCAGGGCAAGCTCGCCGAGGCGATCGCCCTCCTGGGCAAGGGGTTCAAGCTCCCCAAGCGTCCGTCCGAGCACCACCTGCGGAGGGCATATGCGCTGGCGGACCTCTACGAGCGCTCGGGCGACGCCCCGCAGGCGCGGCTGCTGTTCGCACAGATCGCTCGGGCCGAGCCGGACTTCCTCGACGCCGCCGAGCGGGCCGTCGGCTGACCGATCCCGCTCGGCGCGGGTGATGCCGGACGACGACGAGGCGGGCCGTCGGCGAGTCTCCGGGCCGGCGATCGGGCGCTCGATCCGCGCCGGGAGCCCTGACCGGGTGGGTCAGCCGCCCGCCGGGGAGGACGACGTCCCCTTCTTGGACGGCTTCTCCGTCGTCGGCGGAGCCGTGGTCGTCGAGGCGCCGGGCGCTCCCGGGGCACGCTCGGCCAGCCACCACTCCTTCCAGATCCGCTCGAGCTCGGGCCCGAACCACTCCTCGGACATCTGCCGGAAGTTCTCGGTGGAGAAGTGGGTGCCGTCGGGTCGCATCGAGCGGTCCTGCGACCGCTCGCCCAGGTAGCCGGCGAGGTCGATGACCCGCGCGGTGTCGGGTCGGGCCGCGGCCACCTCCTCGAGGATCTCGTTGAACCGGGCCATGCGTTCGGGCCGGTTGTGGCGTACGGCCGCATCGGACTTGCCGTCGTCGTTCCACTCGCCGAAGCGGGGCCAGGTGACCAGGCCGACCATCGCGCCCTGCGACGACAAGGTGTCCACGGCCAGGATGAACTCGTCCCGGATGAAGTCGTCGACCTTCGGGTCCCCGATCGCGGACCACTCCTCGGAACCGGGGAGGAGGGCGTCGGGCAGCTCCCACACGGCGGACGCCAGCAGTGCGATGTCGGGCTTGTTGCCCTTCACGATCTCCGCCCAGCGCGTCGGCCACGAGGCGCAGCTCTCCTGCTTGTAGAGGATGTCGTCGGGCTTGATGGCATCGAAGCGGGCGACCGGACACCCGAGCTTGGCGTCGCCGAGCAGGGCGCCGAAGCGGCCGGTGTCGGTCGACCAACCCCCGAAGCCCATGCCGATGGCCAGCGCCGTCGAGTCGCCGAACACCGCGACGTTGGCGATCGGCGGCGTCGGCACCACGGTGCTCGACGTGGTGGTCGACTTCGGCGCGTTCTGGGCCAGGAACTGCTCGAGGGAGTCCTTCTCGGCCTGGAGGTCCTGGGTCAGCTCCTCCTGCTTGACCGGGAGGGGGATGCACGCGATCGCAGCCACGAGCGACATCGCCACCGCACCGGAGAGCACCCCCCGACCCTTCGCCGGCCAGCGGCCGGCCCGCACCGGCTGCTCGACGAACCGGTACGACAGGATCGCCAGGCCGATCGTCGCCGACAGCGCGATCGCCGTCTGGGTCCACCGTCCGAGATCGGGCCACAGCTGGCGCACGGTCAGGAAGATCGGCCAGTGCACCAGGTAGATGCCGTAGGAGCGCGCACCGAACCACCGCAGGGCGGACCAGGACATGAGGACGCGCATCGGGCCCGACGGGAGGGCCGCTGCGGTGATCACCGCACAGGTCAGGAGGGCGTAGAAGGCGAAGCCGCCCCGGTACAGCCACGAGGTGGTCTGCGGGAGCGACCACCACCACCAGGCCTGCACGACCAGGGCGATGCCGCCCGCCCAGATCGCGGCGCTCCGCCAGCGCAGGCGGAGGGCGAGGCGACGACGGATGGTCTGATCCGACAGGACCAGCGCCAGGAGCCCGCCGAGGAGGAGCTCCGCCGCCCGGGTGTCGGTGCCGAAGTACACCCGGTCGTCCGACATCTGGAAGACGAACGGCTCGGCGATCGACGCGATCGTCAGCACCGCGAGGCCCGCTGCGAGCCACGCCCGACGGCCGCGTGTCACGACCCACAGGCCCAGGAGCAGGACGGGGAACAGGAGGTAGAACTGCTCCTCGATCGCCAGGCTCCAGAAGTGCAGGACCGGCGACGGCGCGCTGAAGAGCTCGGCGTAGGAGCTCCCCTTGAAGATGTCGTACCAGTTGGCGACGTCGAAGAGCGCGGAGAGGACGTTGCCGCGCATGTCGGCCCGCTGGTCGGCGGTCGCCACGAACGGGCCGAAGAGGGCGACCACCGCGGCGAGGGTCGTGAGCGCGGCCGGCATCAGGCGCCGGAAGCGGCGGCTCCAGAACGACCGGAGGGCGACCGATCCGGTCCTGCTGGCCTCGTTCAGGAGGAGCGAGGTGATCAGGAAGCCCGACAGCGTGAAGAACGTCGAGACGCCCAGGTAGCCGCCGACCATCTTCTCGAAGCCGGCGTGGAACGCCACGACGACGAGGACGGCGACGCCGCGCAGGCCGTCGAGCCCGGGCAGGTGCGACATCCGGGCGCTGTCCGGGCTGGTCAGGCCGACGAAGTCTCTGGTGGCGGGATCGGTGGTCAGCATGCGGGGCGTGGGATCGGGGGGCGGCTGCACGCTCGCTGCTCCGATGTGCGGAGTCGAGGCGATCGACGGCGCACAAGTGTCGCGCAGCGGGGTGGGCGGGATGACGTCATGGACCGCCGCCTCAGAGGCTCCTCAGGGCCGGACGCGGACTCGCCACGCCGCGAGGGCGTGGCGAGTCGGTCCGCCGTCGGTCGCTGCGGCTGTCGGGGCCGGCAGCGGCGCGATCAGGTGTTCGAGGCGTCGAAGATGCTCTGGATCGAGGCGTCGAGCGTCGCGGTGTAGTCGTCGTCGGACTGCTGGGCCGACAGACCCTCGGTGAAGGCCCGGGAGAAGCTGGCGATCACGCCCGGGTTCCGCGCCAGGCGGGCGTTGGCCTCCTCGCGGCTGTAGCCGCCGGACAGGGCGACGACCCGCAGCACCTTCGGGTGCTCGACGAGCTCCGTGTAGAAGCCGTCCTCCTCGGGGAGCGTCAGCTTGAGCATGATCTGCCCGTCGACGTCGTCCAGCTCGGCCAGGATCCGGGACTTGAGGAGCTTCTCGGCCTCGGCCTTGGAGGGGCTGTTGATGTCCACCTCTGGCTCGATGATCGGGACCAGGCCGTGGGCGAGGATCTGCTTGCCGATCTCGAACTGCTGGGCGACGACGGCCTCGACGCCGGCCTCGTCGGCCACCTTGACGACCGAGCGCATCTTCGTGCCGAAGACGCCGTGGCCGACCGCCTTCTCGCACACCGCGTCGAGGTCGGGGATCGGCTTCATGACCTGGGCGCCGTCGGCCTCGTCGGCCAGGCCCTTGTCGACCTTCAGGAACGGGACGACGCCCTTGTCCTGCCAGAGGTACTCGGCCGTGCCCTTGCCGTCGATCTCCCGGTCCATCGTCTGCTCGAACAGGATGGCCCCGACGATCCGCTCGCCGTTGAACGCCGGGTCGGTGATGATCCGGGTCCGCATCTGGTGGATCAGGTCGAACATCTCGTCGTCGCCGGAGTACTCCGACTCGTCGATGCCGTACAGCTTGAGCGCCTTCGGGGTCGAGCCGCCGCTCTGGTCGAGTGCGGCGATGAAGCCGGGATCGTTCTTGATCTTGCTGAGCTGCTGCTCGTCCACCGGGTGTCCTCCTGCAGGGCTGGCGCGAAACGTGACGGACAAGGATCCCACAGCGGCTCCTGACCGGGCCAACACGGGCGCCCGAGCTGCGGTGGGCTCGGAGGTCGGTCACGGCGCGTCCGGCCAGCTGGAAGACTCCCCGGTCGTGGCGCTGTGG
This sequence comes from Actinomycetes bacterium, assembly GCA_023434535.1. Lineage (GTDB taxonomy): Bacteria > Actinomycetota > Acidimicrobiia > Acidimicrobiales > Microtrichaceae > Dermatobacter. The sequence goes on along the minus strand of JAEYSR010000020.1, from coordinate 20,208 downwards.
GCGATCGATCTCGACGGGGTGATGTGGCGCGGGACCGAGCCCGTGGCCGGTTCGGCGGAGGCCGTGCGGTCGCTCCTGGGGCGCGGCGACCGGGTGGTGTTCTGCACCAACCACGCCATGTCCCCGGAGTCGAAGGCCGAGCACCTGGCGGCCATGGGCGTGCCGGACTGCCCCGTCGTCACCTCCGGAGACGCCGTCATCGGGGCGTGCGCCGCAGCCACCTCGGTGCTGGTGCTGGGGGATCGGACGCTCGTGACCTACCTCGCCGACCGCGGCCTGCCGGTTCTCGACGTGCGGGACCTGCCCGACGGCGGACCGGTCCCGGCGTTCGACGCCGTGGTCGTCGGGGCGAACGAGGACTGGGACCGCTCCCGCATCGGGATGGCCGCGGACGCCGTGCGGGGTGGCGCCCGGTTCCTCGCCACCAACGACGACGCCACGTTCCCCACCACCGGACCGGCAGGTCCTCGACTCCTGCCGGGGAACGGCGCTCTGGTGGCGGCGGTGGCGACGGCTGCGGGTCGCCCGGCGGAGGTCACCGGCAAGCCCCACCCGCCGATGGCGGCGGTCATCGTGGAGCGATTCGGTCCGGTGGACGTCGTGGTCGGGGACAAGCCCGAGACCGACGGCGGTCTGGCCGTGACCCTCGGTGCCCGCTACGGACTGGTCCTCAGCGGGGTGACCGCGGCGACCGACCTGCCGGTCGAGCCCGAGCCGTGGCTCGTCGCCGCCGACCTGGCCGAGCTGGTCTCCCTCAGCGCCGGGTCCTGAGCACCGTCGAGCGCCCATCGATCGGTAGCCTCGGCTGGTGCGCCGACGTCTGGATGCCGAGCTCGTCCGCCGGGGCCTCGCTCCGTCGCGGTCGGCCGCGGCGAGGCTGATCGACGACGGACAGGTCCTGGTGTCCGGCGCCGTGGCGGACAAGGCGGCGCGGATGGTCGACGCCGGTGAGCCCCTCGTGCTCAGCGGGCCGCCGCCGCGCTTCGTCGGCCGCGGCGGGGAGAAGCTCGCGGGGGCGTTCGAGGGGTTCGGGCTCTCGGTCGAGGGACTGCGGGTCCTCGACGCCGGCGCCTCGACCGGTGGCTTCACCGACTGCGCCCTGCAGGACGGAGCGATCGCCGTCACCGCACTCGACGTCGGCCACGGGCAGCTGCACGAGCGGCTGCGTGCCGATCCCAGGGTCGAGGTGGTGGAGCGGACCAACCTCCGCCACGTCGACCCCACCGCCTCCCCGCCGTACGACGCGGTGGTCGCCGACCTGTCGTTCATCTCCCTGCGCACGGTGATGCACGTCCTGGTGCAGTCGGCCCGGGGTGGCGGTTGGCTCGTGCTGCTGGTGAAGCCTCAGTTCGAGGCCGGACGCCAGGAGGTGGCCCGCGGCAGGGGAGTGATCACCGATCCCGAGGTGTGGCGTCGCACCATCGACGACGTGGTGGTCGCTGCGGGACTGGCCGGAGCGTCCACAATGGGGGTGATGGTCTCGCCCCTGCACGGCGCCGACGGCAACACGGAGTTCCTCCTGCACCTCCGACGCGCCGGGGCGGAGGAGCCGGTCCCGTCGCCGACGGAGGTCCGGGCCATGGTCGACGCCGCCGTCGAGGCCGCCGTGGCTCGGGTCCAGACGGCCGGAAGCGCCCCGTGAGCACGTTCGCCCTCGTCCTGCACCGCGGTCGGGCCGGCGAGCTGGCCCGTTCGACGGTCGAGTGGCTGCGCGAGCGCGGCCACGAGGTGCGTGTGGTCGCCGACGACGCCGCAGTGGTGGGCGACCCCGAGCTGGCGGTCGCACCCGAGGACCTCTGCTCCGGAACCGACCTGGTCCTGAGCCTCGGGGGCGACGGGACCATGCTCCGAGCGGTCGACCTGGCCGCACCCGAGGACGTGCCGGTCCTCGGCGTGAACCTGGGCCAGCTCGGCTACCTCACCGAGGTCGAGCCGAGCGGCGTGCGCATGGCGCTCAAGCGCTTCCTCGCCGGCTCCTACACGCTCGAGGAGCGGATGCGCCTCGATGCCCTCGTCACCGACGCAGAGGGCGAGCAGCTCTCCAGCGCCCTGAACGAGGTCGTCGTCGAGAAGTCCGAGATGGGCCACACGGTTCGGCTGGAGGTGTCGCTCGACGGTCGACCGTTCACCTCCTACGTGGCCGACGGCCTCATCCTGGCGACCCCGACGGGCTCCACCGCCTATGCCTTCTCGGTCCGGGGGCCCATCGTCGACCCCCGCCACCGGGCTGTCCTCATGGCCCCGGTGGCCGCCCACATGCTGTTCGACCGGGCGATCGTGCTGCGGCCGGACTGCGAGGTGAAGGTCACCATCGGCGGGGACCGGCCGGCCGGGGTGTCGGTCGACGGCCGCTCGATCGCCCGGCTGCTGCCCGGCACGTCGGTCCGCTGCACCGCCAGCGAGCGGCCCGCTCGCCTGGTCACGTTCGGCGAACGGGACTTCCACGCGGTGCTGAGGGAGAAGTTCCACCTCGGGACCCGCTGAGGCCTGCGCCGCGGCGCCGGGGTCGGAGTCCTCTACGCTCCGGGCCGTCATGCTCGTCGAACTCGCCGTCCGGAACCTCGGGGTGATCGCCGAGGCCCGGATCCCGCTGCAACCTGGTCTGACCGCCGTCACGGGCGAGACCGGCGCGGGGAAGACCATGGTGGTCGAGGCCCTCGGCCTGCTGTGCGGCGCCCGTCCGGATCCGGCCCGGGTGCGGCCCGGGGCGACCGAGGCCGTCGTCGAGGGCCTGTTCGCCGGAGACGCCGGGGACGCGGCCGCCGATGACGAGGGATCGGAGTGGGTCCTCCGGCGGGTCGTCCCCGCCTCGGGCCGGTCCAGGTCCTACGTGGACGGCGAGCTCGCCACGGCGGCGGCCCTGACCGAGGTCGGGGGCCGTTCGATCGAGATCCACGGTCAGCACGCGCAGCAGGCCCTGTTGCAGCCACGGCACCAGCGCGAGGCTCTCGACGAGTTCGCCGGCATCGACACCGGCCCGTTGCGCTCGGCCCGGGCCGCGGTCCTCGAGCTGGAGCAGCGCCTGGAGGACCTCGGCGGCGACGAACGGGCCCGGGCCCGGGAGATCGACCTGCTCCGCTACCAGATCGACGAGATCGACTCCGTGGCGCCGGTGCTCGGCGAGGAGCAGGAGCTCTCCGACGAGGAGGACCTGCTCGCCGACGCCCTCGCCCACCGGGAGGCGGCCGAGTCCGCGCTGGACGCGCTCGGCGGTGACGGCGGCGTGCTCGACGGACTGGCAGCCGCGGTCGAGTCCCTCCGCGGCCGGGCACCGTTCGAGGCGGAGGTGCTCCGCCTCGACGCAGTGGAGCCGGAGCTGCGCGACGTGCTGGCCGAGCTCCGCGCGGCCGCCGAGTCGATCGAGCCCGACGACGAGCGCCTCGCCGAGATCAGGGAGCGCCGCCACCGGCTGGTGGAGCTGCGCCGCAAGTACGGCGACGATCTGGCGGAGGTGCTCCAGCACGCCGAGGCGTCACGCCGCCGCCTGGAGGAGCTCACGTCGCTCGACGCCACCCGAGCGGCGGTCGAGGCCGAGCTCGCGACCGCCCGTGCCGCGGTCGAGGCCGAAGGCCGCCGGGTCGGCGACGCCCGCCGGGCCGCGGCGCCGGAGCTCGCCGACCGCCTGGTCGCGATCCTGTCGGAGCTGGCGCTGCCGGGAGTGCGCATCGAGCTGACCGTCACGGATCGCGCCGAGGCGCCGGGCGCCGGCGACGACGTCGAGCTGCGTCTGGCCACCAACCCGGGCGCACCGCTCGGCGGTCTGGCCAAGGTCGCCTCGGGCGGCGAGCTGAGCCGGGTCATGCTCGCCCTCCGACTGGTCCTCAGCGGCGGGCCCGACGTCATGGTCTTCGACGAGGTCGACGCCGGTATCGGTGGCGCAGCGGCCACCGCCGTGGGCGCGTCTCTGGCGCGCCTGGCCGAGGACCGCCAGGTGCTCGTGGTCACCCACCTTCCGCAGGTCGCGGCGTTCGCCGACCAGCAGCTCCGTGTGGCCAAGGAGTCCGACGGGTCGAGCGCCGTCACCGTGGTGGAGCACCTCGACGACGACGACCGGGTCATCGAGCTCAGCCGCATGATGACCGGTCGCCCCGACTCGTCCACGGCGAGGGAGCACGCCGAGGAGCTGCTCGCGTCGTCGTCCAGGTCCGCGGGCCGGGGCCGCTGATGTCGGGCATCTTCCGTCGTCGCGGGACCGACGTCGCGGTGGGCTCCGGGCCCGTCTCCGGCCCGGCCAAGCTGGACAAGCGCACCAAGGAGCTGGTCAACCGCCTCGAGCCCGGCGACGTGGCCGTCATCGACCACCTCGACATCGACGCCGTGGCGGCCGAGAGCCTGGTCGCCGCACAGCCCGCAGCAGTGCTCAACGTCGCCGCGTCCTCGTCGGGCCGCTACCCGAACGAGGGGCCGCTGCTGCTGCTCCGGGCCGGGATCCCGCTGGTGGACTCCCTGGGTCCCGAGGTCATGTCGCAGGTGTCCGAGGGCGACCGGGTCACCGTCGACGGCGACATCGTCCGCTGCGACGGCGCCGTCGTGGCGACCGGCACCCGTCAGGACGAGGCGTCGATCCAGGCGATCCACGAGCGGAGCCGGGAGACCCTCGGCGTGGAGCTGAACCGCTTCGTCGAGAACACGGTCGAGTACCTGGAGCACAACACCGACCTGATCGACGACGACCTGGCCATGCCGGACCTCGACCAGGACTGGACCGGCCGACAGGTCCTGATCGTGGTCCGGGGAGCCGGCTACAAGGAGGACCTGGGGCTGCTGCGCCGCACGGCGTACCTCCGGGAGATGCGCCCCGTGGTCGTCGCCGTCGACGGCGGCGCCGATGCCCTGCTCGACGAGGGCGTCACGCCCGACGTGATCATCGGCGACATGGACTCGGTGTCGGAGAAGGCGCTGCGCTGCGGAGCCGAGCTGATCGTGCACGCCTACCGCGACGGACGCGCTCCTGGCGCCGAGCGGCTGGTCCCGCTCGGCCTCGACCACCACCTGTTCCTGGCGTCGGGCACCAGCGAGGACATCGCCATGCTCCTCGCCTACGAGAAGGGCGCGGACCTGATCGTCGCCGTCGGCACCCACACCTCCATGGTCGACTTCCTCGACAAGGGTCGGGCCGGCATGGCCTCCACGATGGTGACCCGGATCAAGGTGGGTCCGATCCTCGTCGACGCCAAGGGCGTGAGCCGGCTCTACCAGGGCCGGGTCCGCAAGCGAGACCTGCTGCTGCTGGTGCTGGCCGCGCTGTTCGCGATGGGCGTGGTCGTGCTCATCAGCGAGCCCATCCGGCTCCTCATCCGGGCCAACTGGGTGCTGCTGACCGGGTTCGTCGCCCTCCGCCTGCCGACATGATCGAGGACGCGTGATCAACTTCCGGTTCCACCTGATCAGCCTCGTCGCGGTGTTCCTCGCCCTCGGCGTGGGCGTCGCGATGGGCGCCTCCTTCGTGGATCGCGCCACGGTCGACTCGCTGCGGGGACGCGTGGACGACCTCGACGAGGGGTACCGCCGCAGGGGATCCGAGCTCAACGCGGCCCGGGACCAGCTCGCGGCCTCCGACGCCCAGGCCGCGGCGCTGGCCGGACAGGGGAGCGAGGCGCTCGCCGACCGGCTGGCCGGTGCGTCGGTCGTGGTGATCGCCACCGACGCCGTCGAGGGCGACTCGCTCGACGCGGCCCGTGGCTCGCTCGCCGCGTCGGGGGCCCAGATGGCCGGCACCTTGCGGCTGCAGCCCTCGCTCTCGGACCCGTCGGACGCCGAGCTGGCCACCGCCCGCCAGCGCCTCGGCCTCCGCGGCGAGCTCGCCGCCGTCCGCAGCCGGATCGCGTCGGACCTCGGCACCGCACTGGCCTGGTTGTCGGCGGCCCCGCCCGACCCGGAGGCGGGGGACGTCACCACCACCACGCTGGCCCCGGACTCCACGGTCGTCGCCCGACCCACCGATCCCGAGAGCGCTCGGGCGTACATCGGCGCCCTGTCGGACCTGGGCATGCTGTCCGTGGCGGACACCGACGCGGTCGGTGACGGCCGGTTCCCGCTCGGCGGCGCGTACCGCTACGTCCTGGTGGGAGCGGCGGGAGAGGACCCGGAACCGGTCATCGTCCCGCTGTCGACCGCCGAGGCCGATCTCGCCCCCCGGACCCTCACGGTCGCAGAGGCTGCCGCACCCCGTCCGGCGGGCGAGGCGACGACGACCACTGTCGACCAGCCGGCGCGGGGCTCGTTCGTGGCGGCCCTCCGGGAGTCCGACGCGGCCGACGCCCTGAGCACCGTGGACGACCTCGAGGAGGCGTTCGGGCGGATCGCCGTCGTGTACGCGGTCGCCGAGCAGCGCGACAGCGACCGGGTCGGTCACTACGGCACGGGGACCGGCGCCACGGCTCCGTTCCCGACCGTGCCGGCCTCGTGAGCGAGGGCGCCGCGACGAGCGACGTCGCGAGGAGGAACCGCAACGCGACGTCGATGGCCACCTTCACGGCGGTCAGTCGGCTCACCGGGTTCGCCCGCATCATCGTCGTCGCCGCGGTGCTCGGCACGTCGTACCTGGGCAACACCTACCAGAGCGCCAACACCATCCCGAACATCCTCTTCGAGCTGTTCGCCGCCGGGGTGCTCCAGTCGGTGCTGATCCCGATCATGGTCGACGCGGTCGACAGCGGGACCCGCCGGGAGGCCGAGGAGACCGCAGGGGTGGTGCTCGGAGCGATGCTCACCCTGCTCGCCGCGGTCGTCGCCGCAGGCCTCGTCGCCGGGACGTGGATCATGGAGATGCTCGTCTCCGGCGTCGACGACGCCGCCGTGCGCGCCGCCGAGGTGCAGCTCGGGACGTTCCTCCTCTGGTTCTTCCTCCCGCAGGTGCTGTTCTACGCCGTCAGCATGGTGGCGGCCGCAGTGCTCAACGCGACCGGCCACTTCTGGCAGCCCGTGTTCGCGCCGACGGTCAACAACGTCGTGGTCATCGGCACGTACCTGCTCTTCGGGGCGATGCGAGGTGGACAGGAGCCGTCGCTCGACCTCACGACGCCGGAGAAGTTGGTGCTGGCCGTCGGCACGTTGCTCGGGGTCGTCGCGTTCTGCGCGGTGCCCGTGATCTCGGCCTGGCGCAACGGGTTCCGCCTCCGGCCGTCGTTCCGCTTCCGCCACCCGGTCCTGCGCCGGCTGGCGCGGCAGGGGGCCTGGGCCGCGGGTTTCCTCGGGGCGTCGCAGGCGTTGCTCGTGGCGGTGCTCTACCTGGCGAACGGCAGCGAGGGGGGCGTCGTCGTCTACCAGCTGGCCTACGTCCTGTTCATGCTGCCGGTGTCGCTCTTCGCCGTCCCGGTCTTCACCACGGCCTTCCCCGACCTCACCCGCTTCGCCCGCAAGGAGCAGTGGGACGAGTTCGGCGAGGAGGTCGGACGGGCGACCCGCTCGGTCTGCCTCTTCACCATCGCCTCCGCCGGGGCGTTGGTGGCCCTGGCCGCGCCGATCGCCCACGTCGTGGCTCTCGGCAACGCGTCGGACCGCGTCCTCGAGGTGTCGGGGGCGGTGGCGGGCTTCGCCGTCGGCGTCCCGGGCTTCGCCCTCATGCTGCTGTTCACGAGGGTCGCGTACTCCTACCAGGACACGCGGACGCCGACCCTGGTCAACGTCGGGGTGGCGGTCCTCGGCACGGTGGTGATGGCCGGCCTGGTCGCCGTCGTGCCGGACGTGGATCGGATCACCGCGCTCGGCGTCGGGTACGGGTCGGCCCAGCTGGTCGGCGCCGCGGTCCTGGCCGTGGCGGTCCGGGGCCACGTGCACCGGGCCGGCTCGCGCATCTCCACGGTCGGCGTGCCCGTGGCCCGGGACGTCGCCGCCACCGCGGTCAGCGCCGTCGTCGTCTTCGTCGCGGTCCGGGCGTTGCCGGACCCCGGTCTCGCCGCGGCGATCGTCACCTGCGTCGTCGGCGGAGCGCTGCTGGCCGGAGGCACCCTCGGCCTGCTGACCGTGCTGGGCGGTCCGGCACCGGCCCGGACCCTCCGGTCGCTGGGTGGCGATCCGGGCCGCGTCCGGGCCGAGGCCCGCTGATGCGCGCGCTGCAGCTGCTGGGGCCGTCGACCGGCGGGATCAGGGTCCACGTGGCGACCCTGGCCGCCGAGCTGCGCCGCCTCGGCGTCGAGGCCCCCGTGGTCGGCCCGCCCGACGTGCTCGACGGCCTCGGTCCGCAGGCGGGGGTCGTGGCGGTCCCGTCGTCGATGTCGCCGGGGGCGCTCCTCCGGGCCCGGCGCGAGCTGCGACCGTGGCGCGCCGACTCCGCCGTGATCCACGCCCACGGTCTCAAGGCGGCGTGGACGGCGGTGCGGGGCAGGCCGGCGCGGCCGCTCGTCGTGACCGTCCACAACGTGGTCCTCGACCAGTCGGCGGGACGGGCCGCAGCCCTGCAGCGACGACTCGAGCGCGGCGTGCTCGCCAGAGCCGACCGCGTGATCGCTCCGACACCGGCGATCGCCGCCGGGCTCGACGGCGTCGTGGCTCCTGGCCGACTCCGCGTCGTCGCCCCGGCCTCACCGGTGCCGGTCCCGGAGCGCACGCGCCAGGAGATCCGCGACGTGGTCGGCATCAGCGGCGACACTCCTCTGGTGACGTGCGTGGCCCGGCTGCACCCCCAGAAGGACCTCCCGACGCTGTTCGCGGCGTGGGAGACGGTCCAGCGGTCCGTTCCCGACGCCCGACTCGTGGTGGTCGGCGAGGGGCCCGAGCGGGCCTCGTTGGAGTCGCTGCTGGCCGACAGGGGGATCGCCGAGTCGGTGGACCTCGTCGGCTTCGACCGCCATGCGGTGGACTGGATCGCCGCGGCCGACGTGGCGACCTCGAGCTCCGTGTGGGAGGCGATCCCGCTCGTCCTTGTGGAGGCGATGCAGCTGGCCGTCCCGGTGGTCAGCACCGACGTCGGACTCGCGTCCGACCTGCTCGGCGACGGACGGGCCGGGTCCGTGGTCGACGTGGGCGACGCCGACGGCCTGGCCGACGGGCTGCTGCGCTTCCTGGCCGACCCGGCCGAGGCCGCCTCCGCCGGGGAGGCCGCCCGGGAGATCGCTGCGAGCCGCTTCGACCCCGGCGAGCTCTCGGCACGCGTGCTCGACGTCTACGAGGAGCTGACGGGACCTGTGGGAGCGACTCGATGAGCTGGCGGCGGATGACCTCGGCGGCGCTGGTGGCGCTCGTCCTGCTGGCCGTCGTCGGTGCACCGGCCGCCGGGGCGACGGACTCGGGTCGCCGGAGCGACGACGAGGTCGCCCGGCGCGTGCTGGTCGTGACCATCCCACGTGTGACCTGGGAGACGATCGGTCGGGAGAAGCCCCCGCGGCTGACGGAGTTCCTCGACGGCGCGGCCGTGGCTTCGATGAGCACTCGGACGGTCGGGCCGCGCACCGACAACGCCGATGGGTACCTGACGATGGGCGCCGGGAACCGGGCCGACGCGCTGAACGCGCTGACCGCCGGTGACGCATCGCAGGTGACGGAGACGACGCCGAGCGGGTCGGCGGCCGAGGTCTACCGCCGACGGACCGGCATCGAGCCGACCGGCGAGGTCGTGGTGCTGTCGATCGCCGAGCAGATCGCACGCAACGACGCCCTGCTGTACGGCTCGGCGCCCGGTGCGCTCGCGTCCGCCCTGTCCGATGCAGGCCACCGGACCGGCGTGGTCGGCAACGCCGACGCCGGTCTGGTCGACGTCGCTCCGCAGCGCGAGGTCGCGCTCGCGGGCATGGACCGCGACGGCCAGGTCGCGGTGGGCAACGTGTCCAGCGCGCTGCTGATCGGTGACCCGTTGGCGCCGTTCGGGGTGCGCATCGACACCGACGCCATGGTCGCGTCGGTCGATCGGGGCTGGGAGTCAGCGGACGTCCAGGTGGTCGAGCTGTCCGACCTGGAGCGCGCCGAGGAGGCCCGGGCCCAGAGCACCGTGGAGCAGGGCGACGCCCAGTTCTCCACGGCGCTCGCCCGGTCGGACACGGCGTTCGGACGCCTCCTCGACGGCATGGACCTCTCCCGGGACCTCGTGATGGTGGTGGCTCCCACATCGCCGATCGCGGGCGAGGAGCTCACGGTGTTCGGCATGCAGGGCCCGGGCGTCGAGCCCGGGTGGGCCCGCTCGCCGACCACCCGGCGGGCCGGGTTCGTCACCCTCACCGACGTGGCGCCCACGATCCTCGACGCGTTCGACGTCGACCCGCCGTCGGAGGTGAACGACACGCCGATCGTCGCGGTCGGAGGGACCGGCGCCCCGCTCGCGGAGCGCATCGACACGATGGTGCGCGACGACGAGCGCGCCCTCTTCCGTGACGAGGCGACCGGGCCGATCACGGTGGCGTTCATCGTCGGGCTGGTGGTGCTGCTGCTGGCCGTGATGTGGGCGGTCGGACGCCAGGCCTCGTGGCGCCGTCCCCTCCGATGGTGCTCGCTGGCCGTCGTGGCCACGCCCTCGATGATGTACCTGTCCGGTCTGCTGCCGTACGGGGCGTTCAGCGTGGTGACGTTCGGGCTGGCGATCGCCGTCGGGTCGATCGCCCTGGCCGCAGTGGCGACCGGGATCGGCCGGTTCGACGCCGTCGCACCGCCGGTGCTCGTCTGCGGCTTCGCCGTCGCGGTGCTGGGCGCCGACATCGTCACCGGCGGGAACCTGCAGCTCAACACCGTGTTCGGGTACTCGCCGATCGTGGCCGGGCGCTTCGCCGGCTACGGGAACCAGGCGTTCTCGATCCTGACGATCTCGGCTCTCGTCCTGGTCACCGGTGGGTGGGAGATCTGGCGTCGTCGGGCGCCCGACTCAGGTGACGTCGGCCGGATCATCGCCTCGATCGCCGTGTTCGGCGTGGTCGTCGTGCTCGACGGCTCGCCGTCGTGGGGGTCCGACGTCGGGGGAGTGCTGGCGTCGATCCCGGCCTTCACGGTGTGCATCCTGCTGCTCAAGGGCATCCGGATCCGGGCCCGGCTCGTGCTCCTCATCGGTGCGGCCACCGTCGGCGTGCTCGCCCTGTTCGCGGCCGTCGACCTGGCCCGTCCGGTCGACTCCCGGACCCACCTCGGACGCTTCGCCCAGAAGCTCCTGGACGGCGACGGCGCGTTGATCCTCCAGCGGAAGCTGGAGGCCAACATGAGCATCCTCACGTCCACCGTCTGGACGTTCGTCATCCCCATGGCGCTGCTGTTCGTGGGCTACCTCACGTGGCGGCCCAACCGCGTCATGCGACGGCTCACCACGGAGCACTCCGGGTTCCGGGCCTTCGGCATCTCGGGGCTGACGCTCGGTCTGCTCGCATGGGCGGTCAACGACTCGGGTGTCGCGATCCCGGCCCTGATGCTGACCGTCGCACTCCCGTACACGGCGTACCTCGCGTTGGGATCGCCACCCGGACCCGTCGATCCGGACGACCGCACCGACGCGGACCCGGTCGAGGCAGCTCCCGTCGACGGTGCAGATGCCGACGACGGTGCAGATCCTGACGGCGCCGTCGTCGAGGCCGGATCGCCGTGATCGGCACGATCCTCGGCCTGCTGCTCGGGGCCATCGCAGGATCGCTCTGCTGGCAGGCGACCTCCCAGAGCTTCCAGGTCGACGCCCTGACCCGCACCAACTACCGCGGCGCCCCGCTCGTGACCGGCGTCGGGATCCTCATCCCCGTCTCGGTGGTCCTGGTCGCCGCCGCCGGGCGGCTCGTCGTCGCGGCGGACGACATCATCGCGTCGTGGGACAGCCTGACGGCCGGCACGCTCGTGGCGGTGCTCGGGTTCTCGCTCCTGGGACTGTTCGACGACGTGGCCGGCGCCGGGCAGTCGGGCGGGTTCCGAGGCCACCTGGCGTCGCTGCGTGGCGGCCACGTGAGCAGCGGTCTGGTGAAGCTGGTCGGCGGCGCGGCGGTCGGGCTCCTCGCTGTGTCGGTGCTGCAGCAGGACAACGGCACGGTCATCGGACTGCTCCGGGACGGTGCGATCGTGGCCCTCGCCGCCAACGTCGGCAACCTCTTCGACCGGGCGCCAGGCCGCACGACCAAGGTGACCGTGGTGCTGTTCGTCGTCCTGGCCGTGGTGGCGGGGACGTCGCGCCTGTTCGCCCCGGCGGTCGCGGTCGGGGCCGGGCTCGGTCTGCTGGTGCCCGACCTGAGGGAGAAGATGATGCTCGGCGACGCGGGGGCGAACGTCATGGGCGCCATGTGCGGCGTGGCTGCGCTCGTGGCGTTCTGGAGTCCGAGCTCCCGATGGGTCGTGCTCGCCGTCGTCCTCGGCATCAACCTCCTCAGCGAGGTGGTCTCCTTCTCCACGGTGATCGACTCGACCCCTCCGCTGCGGTGGTTCGACCGGGTCGGCTCCCTCCGGGACTGACCCCGCGCTCCGCCCGCTGCGTTCCCGTCAGGCGACACGAACGTGTCACCGCACGGGAACAGAGCAGGTGCCCGGTCAGGAGCGGCTGCGGACGACCTCGACAGCGGTCGCCGGATCTGCGGCGTTCAGGCCGTCCACGCCCATGTCGAGCAGCTTGGAGTAGCCCTCGGCCGTCTCCCACTCGGCGTCGTTCGGCCACACCCAGAGGACCAGGCCGTCCTGGTGGGCCTTGGCCACCATCGCGGGTGTGACCACCTCGAGGCCCTCGTAGGACGGAGGGAGCTGAAGGATCGTCCGGCCCGCCGGCGGCAGCGTCCCCTGCAGGACGTACGCGGTCGAGGCCCCGAGCCCCGGCGTGATCTCGACCCCGGGCGCTGCCGCGGCGAACGCCTCGGCCACGTCGTCGTCGAACGACGTCACGACCATGCGATCGGTGAGGTCGAGCTCGTCGACCAACCGGGCGAGCTCGGCCGCCGCGGGCAGGGCCTCGGGCGCCTCGCCCTTGATCTCGACGTTCAGCACGTGATCGGGGTGGTCGTTCGCGACGTCCTCGAACCGGCTGATCGCGAAGTCGTCCGCGTCGGCCCCATCCGGGGCGTCCTTGTCGCCGGTCCGCACGCCGCGCCACACGTACTCGTCCTCGGGCCGGTCCCGGCAGGTGCACTCCTCGGTGAACCAGTAGGCGGCGTCGAGGGCGTGCAGCTGCTCGTAGGTCATGTCCGCGACGGCTCCCGTCGCCTCGGTGGTGCGGTCGACCGTGTCGTCGTGCTGGACCACGAGCACGCCGTCGGAGGACAGCTGCACGTCGAGGTCGAGGGCGTCGACCCCGTCGGCGACGGAGCGGTCGAACCCGTACGGCGTGTCGTGGGGTGCGACGTCGTCGCCGCCCGCATGGGCCAGCACGATCGGTCGGTCGAGGGCCAGCAGCTCGTCGACGGTGGTCGCCTCGGGTCGGTCGGCGGACTCCGCTGGAGCGCCGTCCCCGTCGGCGCTCGACGTGCTGGTCGGCGAGGTGCTCGTGTCGTCGGAGCTGCAGGCTCCGGCGACGACCGCCCAGGCGGCGATGGCGACCGCGACGAGCGGTCGGAGGTGTGCGGATCGGCCCATGGGCGGCGAGCTTACGGACCCCGCCACATGTCACGCCCCGGAACGGCGGGGGATCGGGGTGGCTCCGCGTCCGGCCCGTCGGGACCGCGATAGCCTCGACCAAACGACCCAGGAGCAGTTGTGGCCAAGCACATCTTCGTGACCGGCGGCGTGGCATCCAGCCTCGGGAAGGGCCTCACGGCCTCCTCCCTCGGCCGGTTGCTCAAGGCTCGGGGTCTCCGGGTCACCATGCAGAAGCTCGACCCGTACATCAACGTCGACCCGGGCACCATGAACCCGTTCGAGCACGGCGAGGTGTTCGTCACCAAGGACGGCGGCGAGACCGACCTGGACCTCGGCCACTACGAGCGGTTCATCGACGAGGAGCTCACCCGGGACTCGAACGCCACGACCGGCTCGATCTACCAGGCGGTGCTCGCCGCGGAGCGTCGGGGCGAGTACCTCGGCAAGACCGTCCAGGTCATCCCGCACATCACCGACGAGATCAAGCGACGCATCTCCCGGCTGGCGGTCGACGGGACCGACGTGGTCATCACCGAGGTCGGCGGCACGGTCGGCGACATCGAGATCCTCCCGTTCCTCGAGGCGATCCGGCAGTTCCGACTGGACGTCGGGCGCCAGAACGTCTGCTACGTGCACGTCACGTTGGTGCCGTTCATCGGCCCGTCCGGCGAGCAGAAGACCAAGCCCACGCAGCACTCCGTCACCGAGCTGCGCAGCCGCGGGATCCAGCCCGACGCCATCGTCTGCCGGTCCGAGGAGGCGATCTCCTCGGACCTCAAGCGCAAGATCTCGTCGCTGTGCGACGTGCCGATCCAGGCCGTCGTCAACGCCGCCGACGCCAGCAGCCTCTACGACATCCCTCTGGTGATGCACGACGAGGGCCTGGATGCCGTCGTCGGCGACATCCTCGGGCTGCCCGACACCGCCCCCGACCTGACCGAGTGGGAGCGCCTGGTCCAGAGCGTGAACGACGCCACGGCCCCGACCCGCATCGGGATCATCGGCAAGTACGTCAGCCTGCCCGACGCCTACCTGTCGGTCGTGGAGGCGCTCAAGCACGCCGGCTTCCACCACGGCGCGGACGTGCAGATCAGCTGGATCCAGGCCGAGGACGTGGAGGGCCTGCTGGCGGACGACAAGCTCCGGGACCTCGACGGCATCGTGATCCCCGGCGGGTTCGGCGAGCGCGGCGTCGAGGGCAAGGTGGCCGCAGCGGCCTACGCCCGCGAGAACGCGATGCCGTGCCTGGGGCTGTGCCTCGGCATGCAGGTGATGACCATCGAGTTCGCCCGCAACGCCCTCGGGCTGACGGGCGCCAACTCCACCGAGTTCGACCCGACGACGCCGCACCCCGTGATCGACATCATGGACTCCCAGCGCGACGTGACCGACAAGGGCGGGACCATGCGCCTCGGCGCCTACATCGCCCAGCTGGAGCCCGGTTCCAAGGTGGCCGAGCTGTACGGCAAGGAGGTCGTGTCGGAACGGCACCGCCACCGCTACGAGTTCAACCCGGTGTACCGCCGTCGCTTCGAGGGCACCGAGTTCAAGGCGTCGGGCACCTCGCCCGACGGCCGGCTGGTGGAGTTCGTCGAGCTCGAGGGACACCCGTTCTGGGTCGGCACCCAGGCGCATCCCGAGTTCATGAGCCGCCCCACCCGTCCCGCTCCGCTGTTCGACGGCTTCATCGGCGCGGCCCGGGAGCGGGCAGAGGGTCGGAACCCGCAGCTCATCCACCTCGACGAGGACGAGATCGTCGACGAGGCTCGCAGCGGCGCCGCCGCACGCCAGGGGTGAGCGGGGAGGGCGACTTCTCCCACCTCCGCGACGACCTGCTCGCGGAGGGCCACGTGATCTCGGTCTACCGATCGACGTTCCGCGCCCCCGACGGCCAGGAGTTCACCCGGGAGGTCGTGCGACACCCCGGGGCGGTCTCTGTCGTGCCGCTGACCGACGACGGTGACGTCGTCCTGGTCCGCCAGTACCGCGCCGCGCTGGACCGCTTCCTGCTCGAGATCCCGGCCGGCAAGCGCGACGTCGCCGGTGAACCACCCGAGGAGACGGCGCGACGCGAGCTCGCCGAGGAGGTCGGCCTCGTGGCCGATCAGCTGGTTCCGCTCGCCGTCTTCCACAACTCCGTCGGCTTCTCCGACGAGGAGAGCCACGTCTTCCTCGGCACCGGCCTGCGCAGCACCGAGAAGGACCTGCAGGGCATCGAGGAGGAGAACATGACCGAGGTGCGGATCCCGCTGGCCGACGTGCCGGGCCGGATCGCGGCCGGCGACATCTCCGACGCCAAGACGGTGATCGGGCTCCTCCTCGCCCTCCGTCACGTCGAGATGTCCGAACGGTGAGCGCCCGTGCCGCCGTCGACGCGCCGTCGGCCGACCGGACGGGTCGGCCGGCCGTCGACGACTCCGGCGTCCCGCTCGCCGCGGCGCCGTTCCTCACCCACCTGGCGGTCGAGAAGGGCCGGTCGGAGCTCACGCTGAGCGCCTATCGCCAGGACCTGCGCCGCTACGCCGCATTCCTCTCGGAGCGGGGCCTCGAGGTCGACCAGGTGGACGAGGACGACGTGCAGGCGTTCGTCACCGAGCTGCGCGCCGCAGGTCTGGCTCCGTCGTCGGTGATCCGGATGAGCGGCACGGTCCGCACGCTGCACCGGTTCCTGGCCGCCGAGGGCCTGACCGGATCGGACCCGACCGCCGCTCTCGAGACCCCCCGTCGGCCGTCTGCGCTGCCGAAGGCCCTGGCGGAGTCCGAGGTCGAGGCGCTGCTCGACGCCGTCGACTCGGCGCGCGGCACCTTCGCCGGCGACCGGGCCGCCGAGGCCGTCGTCCTGCGGGACCGGGCGCTCCTCGAGCTCCTGTACTCGAGCGGCATCCGGGTCTCGGAGGCCTGCGGCCTGGGCTTCGGCGACCTCGACACCGACGCGTCGTTCGCCCGCGTGCTCGGGAAGCGCTCCAAGGAGCGCCTGGTGCCGATCGGCCGTCCCGCTCTCGCGGCGATCGCGGACTACCTCGACGAGGGGCGGCCGATCCTCCTCGGCCCTCGGGCCGCGGACCGTGATGCCGCGGACGCCGTGTTCCTCGGGCGGCGCGGACGGCGTCTCGGTCGGCAGGCGGCCTGGGACGTGATCCGGCGGTGGGCGACCGCGGCCGGGCTCAAGGGCGAGATCAGCCCGCACGTGCTGCGGCACTCGTGCGCGACCCACCTGCTCGACAACGGCGCCGACATCCGGACGGTCCAGGAGCTGCTGGGACATGCGTCGGTCAGCACGACGCAGATCTACACGCGGGTCGCGACCGAGCGGCTCGAGCGCGCCTACCGAGACGCCCACCCGCGGGCGCACGCAGCCGGCTCACGACGGACCACGGCGCCGGCATGAGCGCCCCCGAGCTGAAGCCGACCCACCGGGTCCGACGGTTCTTCTCGTCGCTGTCGAGCGCTGCGCCGTCGGACGAGGACTCGGCGTGGGCCGAGAGCTGGCTGGGCGAGCGAGAGGTCGTCGCGTTCCGGAAGATGGCGCCGGTGGACCGTCGCCACGCGATCGGCGTCGCCCGCGCCGCGGCGGCCCACCTCGACCGGGTCGACCTCACGTTGGATGACCCCGACGCCCGCTGGATCCTGGCCGCGGCTCTGCTCCACGACGTCGGCAAGTCGGTCGCCGGTCTGGGCACCTACGGCCGCTCCGTCGCGACCCTGTCGGGGTGGGTCGGGGGCCACGAGATGGCCGAGTCGTGGGCCGACACGCGCGGGTTCACACGGAGGGTCGGCCTGTACCTGCAGTACCCGACCCTCGGTGCGGACGTCCTGCGCATGGCCGGATCCGACGAGAGGGTGGTCGCCTGGGCGGCCGAGCACCACGAGCCCGAGGAGCGCTGGAGCGTGCCGGTGGAGGCGGGTCGACTGCTCGTCCTGGCCGACGACGGCCGCCTCTGACGCCGTACGCCGGTCGCGACCACCCGCTCTGTCTGCCGGTCTTCGGCCCCAGCGTCGTCGCTCGTCAGACAGAGCGGGGTGAGCCGGAGTGTCAGTCGCGGGGGAGCAGGCCGACGTTGGTCACTGCCCGTCCGTACACCTCGCTCGCGACGGCTCGTGCCTTCTCGGCGCCGATCCCGAGCAGCTCGCTCGTCCCGGCGGGGTCCGCCGCGAGCTCCTTGAAGCGCTCCTGGATGGGCCGCAGGAGCTCGACGACGGCGTCCGCGGTGTCGGCCTTGAGCGGGCCGTACTGGCTGTAGACGTTCGCCACGTCCTCAGGGCTCCGGTCGGTGACCGCACCCAGGATCGACAGCAGGTTGGACACCCCGGGCTTCTCCGCGACGTCGTAGCGGACCTCGCCGTCGGAGTCGGTCACGGCCCGCTTGAACTTCTTGGCCGTGGCCCCGAGGTCGTCCATGAGGTACACGACGCCGGCGTCCGACGTCGCCGACTTGGACATCTTGTCGGTCGGCTCCTGGAGGTCCATGACCCGTGCGCCGGCGCGCGGGATGGTGGCCTGGGGGAGCACGAACGTCTCTCCGTACCGTGCGTTGAATCGCTCGGCCACGTCGCGGGTCAGCTCGATGTGCTGACGCTGGTCCTCGCCGACGGGGACCCGGTCGGTGTCGTACAGGAGGATGTCGGCCGCCTGCAGCGCCGGGTAGGTGTAGAGGCCCACGGAGACGAGGTCCTGCTTGCCGCTCTGGCGGGCCGACTTGTCCTTGAACTGCGTCATCCGGTTCAGCTCGCCCATGGCGGTGACGCACTGCACGAGCCACGCCAGCTCGGTGTGCTCGGGCACGTGGCTCTGCACGAACAGCGTGCACACGTCGGGATCCAGGCCGCAGGCCAGCAGCGTCTGGGCCATCTCCAGCGTGTTGGCCCCGACCACGCCGGCGTCCTTGGGGACCGTGAGGGCGTGCAGGTCGACGATGCAGTAGAAGCTGTCGGCGCTGTGCTGGTCCTGCACCCAGTTGCGGACCGCTCCCAGGAGGTTTCCGAGGTGCAGGTCGCCGGTGGGCTGGATGCCGGAGAAGACGCGGGGCATGGGGGGCGATCGTACCGATGGCGCCGCAGGGGGGTGCACCCGGATTCCAGGTCGGTCACGCGGGAGGCTCGCCCACCGGACACCGGAGCTGGTCTCCGCTTCGCTCCGCACGCTCCGTCGTCCGGCGGCCGCACCTCCCGCTCGACACGGCCCTGGTGCGGGCGCGGCTGCGGCGCCGTCGGTACGGGGGTGAGAGAACAAGGGGACGGTGTGAGGAGGGGGTAGTGGGTGGAAATGACACGCGTGTGACTTGGCGGGGTCGGGTTGATCTAGGCTGGGTTCGTGGCATTCGCCGTCAGCACTCCGGTGTTCCAGGGTCCGTTCGACCTCCTCCTGCACCTGATCCTGCGCGAGCAGGTCGAGCTGTACGACATCTCGCTGTCGACCATCGTCGATGCCTACATCGCCGAGCTGAACCGCATGGAGCAGCTGGATCTCGAGGTCGCGACCGAGTTCCTGCTGATCGCCGCCACGCTGGTCGAGCTCAAGACCAAGCGCCTGCTTCCCGGCGACGATGACGTCGACGTCGACGAGGACCTCTCGCTCTGGGAGGAGCGCGACCTGCTCCTCGCCCGTCTGCTCGAGTGCAAGACGTTCAAGGACGCCGCCGGCATGCTGTCGACGCTGCACGCCACGGCGTCGCGGTCGGTCGCCCGCACCGTCGGGCCCGACGACCGCTACTGGGACCTCACCCCCGACATGCTCGAGGGCGTCACTCCGGACCAGATCCTCGCCGCCTATCGGCGGGCGATCACTCCCAAGCCCACCGGGACCATCGACCTGTTCCACGTCGCCCCGATCCGCACGAGCGTGATCGACACGGTGGCCGACCTGTGCACGGAGCTGCCCCGTCGGGGACGGGTGTCGTTCCGGGAGCTGACGTCGTCGCTCGTCGACCGGCTCGACGTGGTCGTCCACTTCCTGGCCATCCTGGAGATGTTCAAGCAGGGCCTGGTGGACCTGGACCAGCCGCACATCTTCGGCGACATCCAGGTCGTGTGGATCGCCGGTGACCGCTCGGGGGCCGAGGACCTGGCCCTCGTCGATGCCTACGATGGCTGACATGTCAGAAACCGCTGGGACCGCCGACGACGCACACGGGGACGGAGCCGACGACGCCGACGGCGTCGAGACGGTCCCGGCCGCCGACGTCGAGACCGCTGCGAGCGCCGAGGCCGTCGAGGACGCTCTGGCCGATGTGGTTTCCGCCGACCTGTCGCCGGCCGGCGACGAGGCCCGGCGGGCGCTCGAGGCCGTGATCATGGTGGCCGACCAGCCGATCGAGGCCGAGATCCTCGCCCAGCTCGTCGAACGGTCCCCGCAGCAGGTCGAGGACCTCCTGGCCGGGCTGGCCGCCTCCTACGAGGAGGACGGCCGTGGCTTCCAGCTGGTGCGCGTGGCCGGCGGGTGGCGGTTCCAGAGCCACGAGGACCTGTCGCACTACGTCGAGCGGTTCGTGCTCAGCGGCCAGTCGGCCCGACTGTCCGCCGCTGCGCTGGAGACCCTGGCGATCGTCGCCTACAAGCAGCCGATCTCCCGCGGCCAGGTCTCGGCAATCCGGGGCGTGAACGTCGACGGCGTCATGCGGACCCTGCAGCAGCGTGGGTACATCGCCGAGGTCGGCAAGGATCCGGGACCGGGCCAGTCGTCGATGTTCGGGACGACCTCGCTCTTCCTGGAGAAGCTCGGCCTGAACGACGTCGCGGAGCTGCCGTCGCTCGGCGACT
>JAEYSR010000267.1 GCA_023434535.1 Actinomycetes bacterium | reverse complement strand
TCGCTCCCGGCGCCACGGGGAACGTGGCGACAGAGGACGTCGCCTTCCTCCTCGAGCGCATGGGCTACGACACCGGCGTCGATCTGGACGCCCTCGTCGAGACCGTCGGGTGGATGCAGTCCGACGCCCTGCTCGGCCGCCCCACGCCGGGCGCTCTGGCCCGCGCCGGCGTGTTCCCGAGGGCGGACGTCCCAGTCGCCAGAGCTCGTCCGGCCTCGGGTGCGCAGCTCAGCTGGGTGGACGGGATGCCCTTGCCGGTGCGCCGATCAGGGCGACCGGGCCGCCGACACCGGCGCGCGTGGGTGCCGGTGTCCGCACCATCCCTCCCGACGGCACGGGCACCGGCACCAGGTCGGCGCCCCAGCATCCGACCGGTGCCGACAGGGTGGCCGCCCACGGGCCGTGCGACATCGGTAACGACTACGTAAGCATTACTTACTGGCCTGTGTCGTCGGGCACGTTCCTGTCGTCGGGCACGTCCCTGTCGTTGGGCAGGGCAGTGTCATCGGGCAGGGCAGGCGTCGGCACCAGGTGGTGGCGGATGGTCCGCTTGTCCACCTTGCCCGACGCGTTGGTGGGGAGCTCCGGGACGCTGACGACCACGCGCGGCCGCTTGAAGCCGGCCATCCGGCCGTCGGTCCAGTCGACCAGCTCCCGGGCCCGGCCGTGGGGCGCGTGGGTGCCCCGGTCGCCGTTCCACACGACGACGGCGCACACCCGTTCGCCCCAGGTGTCGTCGGGCAGCCCGATGACCGCGACGGCCGCGACGTCGGGGTGCTCGGACACGATGTCCTCGACCTCCCGCGACGACACGTTTTCCCCGCCCGAGATGATGATGTCCTTCTTGCGGTCGATGATGTGCAGGTAGCCGTGCTCGTCGATCCGGCCGATGTCGCCCGTGCGGAACCACTCGCCGTGGTGGGACTCGACGGTGGCGCCGGGGTCGTCCCAGTAGCCGGCGCACACCTGGTCGCCCCGGACCAGCACCTCGCCGGGCTCGCCCGCAGCCACGTCCGCGCCGTCGTCGTCGGCGATCCGGATCTGCACCAGCGGCGCCGGGCGTCCGGCCGCCCCGAGGAGCCACGGCTCGTCCGCCCCGGCGCGTCGGTGCTCCTCCGGCCCCAGGAACACGGCGTTGCCCGACAGCTCCGTCATCCCGTAGCCCTGGGCCAGGCCCACCTCGGGGAGCTCGGCCAGCGTGCGGCGCAGGAGGTCGAGCGGCATCGCGGAGGCGCCGTACCCGATCCGCCGGAGCGTCGACAGGTCCTCCACGCTGCGTTCGGGGTGTTCGAGCAGCATCGCCAGCATGGTCGGCGCGAGGGACACGGTCGTCACCCTCTCGTCACGGATGGCGGCCAGGACCCGGTCGGCGTCGAAGCGTGGGAGCAGGACCACCGGCCGGCGCCCCAGGTGGTGCACGACCAGGTTGTACGCCGCGATGTGGAACAGCGGGAACGGGAACAGGTAGACGTCGTCGTCCGCGATCGGTCGGGCCAGGGCGGTGTTGGTCGATGCGGCGACGACGGACCGGTGGGTCAGCAGCGCTCCCTTGGCCCGGCCGGTGGTCCCCGAGGTGTGGATCAACCAGACGTGGGTGTCGTCGTCGAGGCCGGACCGCGGCGGCTCGGGGTCCCGCTCGAACAGCTCGGCCGCGTCGCGGGTGCCGGGCGGGAGGGCGGTCCCGCCGGCGGTGGGGTTCTCGATGTCGCCGGGCTCGTCGACGCCGCCGGGCTCGTCGACGCCGTCGAGGCAGTACCAGCGCCGGACCTCGCGGAGCTCGTCGGCGTGAGGCGCCAGGCGCGACAGCTGCTCGGCCGAGCCGACGACCACCGACGCCGAGCTGGAGATCAGCATGGCCACCTGCTCGGCCGGCGTGTGGCGCACGTTGCCGAGCACCAGCAGAGCCCCGGCCCGCGGCACCGCGTAGAGCGCCATGGCCAGCTCGGGGCAGTTGTCGGAGAACCAGGCGATCCGCTCGTCGCGGGCGACGGCGTGGGCCAGCGTGGTGCCCATCCGGGCCACGTCGTTCTCCAGCTCGGCGAACGTCCAGCGTCGGTCCCCGAACACGAGCGCATCGACGTCGGGCGACGTGCCCGCGGCGAACTCGATCACCTGGTGCAAGAGCATCGTCGGACCCTACCGGCGAGATCGGCCGGTCATGGTCCGGGCCGGCGCCTGCGGACGTGCGCTCCGAACTCGGATCAGATCGGCGCCTGACATGTCGATCCGATCCACGTTCGGTGCTCGTCTCCGATGCGAACCCGAACTCGGATCAGATCGTCGGGTCACAGGTCGCTGTGATCCGAGTTCGGGGGTGCAGCACGACTCGAGTCACTCGTCGAGACCCACCGGGGCGCCGTCCACGATCTGGTCCAGGTACTCCGAGAGGCCGTGCCCGAGCGTGGCCGACGGGTCCTCGCCGAGCGCCCGATCGAGGTGCCAGCGCGTGAGGCCCTCGGAGATGCGGGTGATGCGGCCGTCGCGGCGGTTGCGCAGCGGGATCAGGTTCATCACCTCGCCGGTGACGGTTCGGGTGATGCCGTCGTCCTCGCCAGGTCGGGCGGTGCTGAACGTGGCGTGGACCTTGGCGTGGTACGAGTCCGGTCCGTCCCACTCGGTGCTGATCTCGACGTCACGCACCACGTGGAGCTGTCGTCCGTCCCACACGAACCCGCCGCGCGTGCCAGGTCCGTCGGGCCGGGCGACCCGGGACAGCATCAGGCCCGTCCCGTCGCCGAAGTTCATGGTGAGCCACCGGTAGTACCAGGGGGCCTGCCAGGTCCGGGGCCCCCAGGAGTGGTCCCGGAGCCCCAGGCCGTCGACGGTCCACGTCTGGTCCTCGATCTGGATCGTGCCGGAGGCGCGGACCAGCTGCTCGTAGTGGCCCTTGGCGAACTCCTCGCCGGGCCGCTCGTGGGACTCCTCGGGCTCGCCGCCGAACGGGCGTGAGATCCCCCGGTAGTCGAGGGCGACTCTGGCGGACCCGTAGGGGTTGTCGGCGAAGGCCTGGCGGGGATCGGCCATGTCGAGCGGCTGGTCGAGCAGGACGACCTTGCCGTCGTAGCCGACGCCGATCCGGCCGCCCCCGTCGCCCTCGGTGCGGAACGGCTCGACGACATCGATCGTGGCCCCGCCCGCATCGAAGCGCTCGTTGCCGTCGATCTCGGCGCGCCGGAACATGAAGGCCACCCGACCGTCGGGGAGGTACAGGCAGACGGTCATCTCGGCGTGGTGCTCGTTCGGCCGGTTGCCGATGCGCACGAAGCCGCCGACGTGGGCGCCCGGGTCGTACACGTTGAAGTACATCGACTCGTTGAACGTGGGTTCCGGCCCCGGGTGCATGTACTCGTCGCTCGGTTCCAGCCGCACTCGCATGACGTCCCCCTGGCTCGATGTCCCCTCCGGGCAATGTAGGTCGGACCCGACCTCTGCTCCGGTGAAGTGCGCTGTTCCCGTGGGGTGGCCCGAACGGGTCACCCCACGGGAACGGAGTCGGCGAGCGCCAGCGCCGCCCGCAGGTGCCCGACCAGGTCGTCGACGTCGGTGTGGGCGTTGAGGCCGCTCGGGTTCGGCATCACGTACACGGGACGGTCGCCGAGAGTCCGGGGCTGGGGGCCGAGCGTGGCGGCCCGATCTCCGGCCGCCGCCCGCCACCCCGTGACGCCGAGCACGCACACGGCGCCGGGCCGCAGCCAACGACACAGAGCGTCGAGTCGGACGAGGCCGTGGCGGAACTCGTCGGCCGTCAGCTCGCTGGCCTTCGCTGTCGCGCGCTTCACCAGGTCGCTCATGCCGATGCGGTGGTGCGTGAGGAGGTGGAGCGGGTCCCGGTCGACGGTGGCCAGCCCCGCGGCCAGGAGGGCGGGCCACGCCCTGTTGCCGGGTCGGGCGAAGCCGACGCCGACGTCCGCCGCGTACGGCGACGGGTTCAGTCCCACCAGCAGCAGACGCATGTCGGGTCCGACCGTGTCGGCCAGGGTCCGCTCCCGTCGCACCAGCAGGCCGACACGGCTGCGCTCGGGCTCCGGCGCCCGGTTCTCGACGGTGAACCCGGCACCGGCGAGGACGTGGTCGAGCAGCGGCTCGTCCCAGAGGGAGAACCACCGGCCGGGGAAGTCGTCGTTCGGGTGCTCGCCGTGGTCGGCCGAACCGGTGAACAGGCCCAGGTGGGCCGTCGCACCGACGCGGAGCACCTGGTGCAGGTCCCACCATGCGAGCGGGCACCGACGGCGGTCGAGGTGGACGTAGCTCCTCTCGGCCCAGGCACCGTCGAGCGACTGGCGGGCGAAGGGCAACGCCCGCAGGTCGGCCTGCACACGGGGTGAGCCGGGAGCGTGACCGGGGACGAGGTCGAGCATCGCCCGGGCGCCGTCCACGGCGATCGCGCCGTCTGGCAGCTCGGGCAGGTGCCAGCCCGGGCCGCAGCCGAGGTCTGCGACGACAGCACCCTCTGCCTGCCAGCGGGCTCCGAGCGGTCGCGACTCCTCCAGTCGGGGCTCGCCCCGTCCGACCTGCCAGTCCGCGGCGCTCGCCTCGTAGACGTCGAGCGTCCGCCGGTGGGGGTCGCGATCCGCCACGATCTCCGGCCGGCTCAGCGGCCGAGCAGCTTGGCCTGCATCCGACGCATGGCTCCGAGCCACCGGTCCCGATCGGTGGCCTTGGCCCGCTCGTAGTCGGCGACCTCGGGGTGGGGGAGGATCAGAAACCGCTCGTCGGCCAGCCCTTCGACTACCACGTCGGCGACCTCCTCCGGTTCGATGATCCGCTGCGCCTTGACCACCTCGGTCGCGAGCGCACCGTCGGTCGGACCGCCCTCGGCTCCGAACAGCAGCGGGGTGCGGACCCCCTGCGGGCACAGGCAGGCCACGTGGAGTCCCCGATCGCCGTACGTGACCGACAGCCACTCGGCGAGGCCGACCGCAGCGTGCTTGGTCGCCGTGTACGGGGCGTCGCCGAGGTTCGTGAGCAGGCCCGCAGCGGACGCCGTGATGAGCAGGTGCCCCTCGCCCCGCTCCAGCCACCCCGGCAGCAGCGCCCGTGCTGCGTACACGTGGGCCATCACGTTGACCTGCCAGATCTGCTCCCACACGGCGTCGGGGGCGTCGACGCCCATCCCGGTGCCGATGCCGGCGTTGGCGCAGAAGAGGTCGACCCGGCCGTGGGTCAGGGCCACCTCTGCGACCAGCGCTCCCACCTGCGCCTCGTCGGCCACGTCGACGGTCCGGGACTCGACGCGCACCCCGGGGGCGGCCCCCCTGACCTCGTCGGCCACGACCGCGGCGCCGTCGCCGTCGAGGTCCACGACCACGATCGCGGCGGGTGCCTCCTGCGCGAACCGGCGGCACATCGCCGCTCCGATCCCGCTGCCGCCGCCCGTCACCACGACCACCCGATCAGTGAGCTCCATCCCGGCGACCCTAGGCCGGACCCGTCGGCGGATGTCGCCCCCGACGGACGGATCCGGCCGGCGTCCGCACGACCGGGAGAACGCGTGTAACAGATCTGCCGGCAGCGGCAAGTACCGGCGTGGGAAGGATCCCGGATCGCCGCCCGTCGACGGGTTCGACGCGAGGGTGGACGTCGCGGCCGCTCGGCGGGCGGCGGTTCGGGGTGTCGAGGGGTGCAGCGCCGTGGCGGCGCCCGGACCGATCGCGCTGAGGTCCCGACCTGCCGCACTGGATCTCCGGGGTGGAACTGGGCTGGAGTTGCGGCGTGCAGGGCGGGTCGCGGGCATCGGTCCCACGTTGAGCGAGCGGGACCTCCTCGGACGCGCCCAGGACGGCGACGTCGGTGCCTTCGTGGAGTTCTACGACCTGCACGTCCGGACCGTGTCGACGTGGTTCCGGTGGCGGACCGCGGACGCGGACACGGCTGCCGACCTGACCGCGGAGACCTTCGCCGAGCTCCTGGCCTCGATCGACGGGTACCGCCAGGAGAAGTCGTCGGACCCGAGCGGCTGGCTGTTCGGCATCGCCCGCAACAAGCTGCGCCGCTGGCACCGGCGCCAGGCGGTGGACGGGCGGGCTCGCGCCGCGCTCGGCATGCGGTCACCGACCGAGCCGCTCGACGAGATGGACCTGGTCGAGCTGCGGATGGAGGCGGAGCGGCTGCACGGTCCGCTGGCCGAAGCCCTCGACGAGCTGTCGGAATCGGTCCGCGACGCCGTCCTGATGCGGGTCGTGCAGGAGCGGAGCTACGCGGACATCGCCGCCGCCCTCGGCTGCAGCGAGGGAGCGGCCCGGGTTCGGGTGTCGCGCGGCCTGTCCGCCCTGTTCGACGCGCTGGCGGAGGAGGTGTGAGCATGCGCGAGCAGGACTTCATCGCCGAGCTCCGCGTCGAGCTCCTGGCCGCGGCGCAGCGCCGTTCCGTGACCGGGCTCTCCGCGCCAGACGGGCCCGCGACTCCAGCCGAGCCCTCGGAGCCGGTGAACCCCCGCCGGAGGAACCGTCGCCGGTTCACCGCGATCGCCGTCGCCGTGGCTGCGGCCGTGGCCCTGCTCGTCGCCGGTGTCGTCGTGGCCGACCGCGAGGATGACCGCCGTCAGACCGTCGACCAGACAGAGGAGCCGCCGTTCCAGGTCACGACGGACGGGGACGACGTGATCATCCGGCTGACCGACCAGCCGGTCGACCGGCAGGAGATCATGGACGCGGCGGCGGCCGTCGGCTTCGACCTCTTCCTGCTCGAGGTGCCGGCGGGGCCGTCGAACGTGGGCCGGATCCAGGGGATCATCGGGGACGAGGGCGTCGAGGTGGAGAACCTCGGCCCGAACGGGTTCCAGGACGGGGTGCGTTTGAACCGATCGGCGTCCGGCAAGATCCGGTTCACCTGGGGGCGGGTGGCGCAGCCGGGCGAGTCGTACCAGAACAGGGCCGACGCTCTCGCTCCCGGGGACGTCCTCGAGTGCCTCCCGATCCTGGGCGACCGGGTCGCGGACGTGGAGGACCTGCTCTCCGGTCGAGGTCTGACCGTCCGGTGGTTCGTCGACCCGGTCGACGCGGTCGACGCGGCGCCCGACGGTCCGGAGGTGTACTCGACTGCGCTGATCCAGGACTGGAAGGTCGCCAAGGTCGAGTCGATGACCACCGACATGATCGTGGTGACGGCCTCGAAGGACGGTCGCTACCAGGTCCCGGACAAGACAGGCTTCCACCGGGTGGAAGCCACGATGCCGGAGGGCTGCTGAATCGGGCCCGGTCCTGCCGCCGTGAACCGCCACTTGACCCGGCGGCGGCGTCAGGCGGCGAGGACCGTCAGGCGGTCACGGCGTCGATGGTGGCCTCGATCGTCGCCACCCGGTCCTCGCCCCAGGGGAGCGGCATGATCACCGGCACCTCGACGCCGGCGTCGCGGTACTCCTGCACGGCTGCGGCGACGTGAGCGGCGTCGCCGCAGATGTCGATGGCATCGACCATGCGGTCCGACACCGCCGCGACCGCAGCGTCGCGGTCCCGGTCCGCGTGAGCCCGACGCAGCGCGGCGATCTCGTCGCCGAACCCGGCGCGCTCGAACGCCGAGGCGTAGGCGTCGACGACTGCGTAGGAGAAGAGGTCCTTGCGTCCGAGCGGCCGGGCCGGCTCGGGGTCGCACACCCCGACGTGGACGTAGGCGTACACGCGGCAGGACCCCGGCTCCCGCTGAGCGAACTCCTCGCCGGCGCGGACCTGCTCCACGCACCACGGCACCGCGCTCGCCGGCAGGTAGTTGAGCAGGACCCCGTCGGCCAGCTCGCCCGCCAGGCGCAGCATCCGCTTGTTGAGGGCGCCCAGAACCAGCTGGGGTCGGTTCCCGCGCAGGCGGATGCCGAGGCGGAACCGGTCCGCCGTGTAGAACTCGCCGTCGTAGGTCACGGCCTCGCCCGCCAGGCAGGCCGCCGTCAGCTCGAGGAACTCCCGCACCTGGGCCACCGGTCGGTCGCCGTATGCAGCGCCGTGCCAGCGGCCCACCACCACCGGCGACGAGATGCCGACGCCGAGGAGGACGTCGCGGTCCGGAGCGAGGGCCTGCAGGGTCGCGGCTCCCATGGCCGCCACCTGCGGCGTGCGCAGCTGCAGGGCGAGCACCCCGGTCCCGAGGTCCAGGCCGCCGACTCCTGCGGCGACGGCGCCGAGCGTGGCGAAGGCCTCGGTCCCGACCGTCTCGGCCGTCCAGTAGGAGGACATGCCGGCGTCCCTCGCCGTCCGGGCCATCGAGAGCCCGACGTCGAGGCCGAGGTTCTGGAAGCTCGCGAACGTGAGTCCGACGGGTCCGGTCGTGGGGGCCGAGGCAGGGGAGGCGTCGCTCGTCATGCGCGAAAGGTAATCGCCCAGGGAGCGGCGGATCCCCCGTTCCGACGGGCGCGGCATCGTGTCGTGTCTGTGAACCCTCCGTGAAGCGGGCCAATCGACCCCCGCAACGTCACAGGAGCGGGGTACCCTGCATCGCACACCAAGTGGTGACCGGCTCCGGGCGGTCGCCGGGTCCCTCCCGAGGGGTCCGGTCGTCCGGCGAGGCGAACTGGAGGACAGGATGACCGAGGTCAAGGAACTGCAGTCCGACGAGTCCATCCGAGCGGCCATGCAGCTCATCGATCAAGGCCTCGGTGACATCGCCGATCGTTCGATCGTGTCCACGTCGGAGATGGCAGACCTCCTGTTGGACGTCCGCACGCTCCTGTCACGCCTGGATGCCGAGGTCCACATCAACTGAACGGCACAGGGTGCGGCGACCGCACCCGTGAACCGAGACGCTTGCGAACGCGCCTCCGCTCCGGCGGGGGCGCGTTCGTCGTTCACGGGTCGCTGCCTGCCCTCGTCCGGCCACGCCGGGACTCAGACCGGCAGGCGCAGGTCGGGTCGTCGTCGCTCCGTGACGCCGCCGGCGGCGAGGACGTCGGAGTACGCCTCGTCGAGCGCCTCGAGCAGTCCGTGGGGGTCCGGCACGGCGGCCCGGTCGACCAGGAGGCCGAGGAAGAGCCATCCCCGGTACGACATCGTCGTGAGGTTGAACGACGTGTTGAGCAGCGGACCGAGGGGGTAGTTGCCCTCGAGGTGGGCGCCCGCCATGAACAGGTCGAACGGGGCGGCCCGGACGTTCGAGCACACGAAGTCGATCGTGCCGGCGGTGCGACCGACGATCCCGAGGAGGGCCGACGACGGCAGGAGCCGAGCCGCGGCCGCGGGGCCGTCGAGGCGGATCGCACCCTCCTGCTTCACCCGGGTCAGGCGCTCGTGGACCACTGAGAAGCGCTCCTGCACCGACATCTCGCCGGCCGGGAGCAGCGCATGGATCGGGGTGAAGGCGTTCCCTCCGCCGTCACCGCTCGACCTGTTGCTGACGGGGATGGCGACGCGGAGCTCGTCGACAGGGAGATCGGCGGCCCGGTGGACCTGCGCAGCGGCGGCGAGCGCGCCCGTGACGAACAGGTCGTTCACGCTGCCGCCCAGGTCGTGCGCCGCGGCCTTGACGTCCTCGAGGTTCACGGCCGACCGACCGAACCAGCGGTCGGTGGAGCGCTCCGTCCAGAGCGGCGACCGCCGGGAGTCCACCGCGAGCTGCTGCATCGAGTCCCGCGCCAGCTCGACGAGGCTTCCGGCCCCCTGGGGGACCCGGGCCGCTCCTCTGGCGACGGTGGCGGGGACCGCCACGGCGGCCTGCAGCCCCCTGGTGGCGTGGCCGAGGAGACCGGTCCGCTCGACTGCGGCATCCGGCTCGTCGGCGAGGTCCGAGGCCGCAGGATCCGACGACGCAAGATCCGAGCTCGCAGGTCGACGAGCGGGGGGTGCGTCGCCGACCATCTCATCCGCGTCCGGCGCGGGGTCGGTGGCGGCGGGGTGACGCTCGAGGTCGAGGAACTGGACCGACAGGCGGATGCCGCCCTCGCCGTCGGTCAGGGTGTGGTCGAACCGCTGGACCATCGCGGCGGTCCCGCCGGGCAGGCCTTCGATCACCACGAACTCCCAGAGCGGACGCTCCCGGTCGAACGGGCGGCCCGACAACGCGGCAGCGAGGTCGTCGACGTCGTCGGTGCCCACGTCGATCCACCGGATGTGGTGGTCGATGTCGAACTCGGGGTCCTCCTGCCACGCCGGGGTGGACAGGTGGCCCGACTCGACCACCCGCTGGCGCAGGCGGGGGACGGCCTCGGCGGCGCGCAGCATCCGTGCGCGCAGGACGTCGCGGTCGGGCACCCTGTCCAGCAGGGTCAGGTTGGCGAAGGCGGACGCCAGGCGCGGATCGCTGTCCAGAACCCACATCACAGCTTCGAGCTGCGTCATGCGGTCCTCGGACCGCTGCTGCCCCCCGGGGCCCTCCGATGACACCAGTGGAGACGGTACTCCCGGCGGGGGCCCCGGCGAAGGGGATGATCACCCAGCGGACGGGGACCCGGTGGGCGGCCCGGTCAGGGCGGTGGCCACACCGCGCCGGCCAGCCGCCCGAGCGTGGTGCCGACGACGGCGCCGCCCACGAGGTCGGAGGCGTGGTGGACGCCCACGTGCACCCGGCTCCACGCGACTGCGGCTGCGAGCCCCCACCACAGCGGCGCCGCGCCGAGGTCCCTGCCGAGCAGCACGGCGGCGCAGGCGCCGGCGGACGCATGTCCGCTCGGGAACGACGACGTCAGCGGGACACGCAGCTCGTGGGGGTGGTCGGTGACGTGGCCGGGTCGGTCCCGGCGGAACAGCGACTTGATCGGTCCGTTGACCGCCGCCTGCTCCACGGCCAGGACGACGCTGCGACGGAGGGCCCGTCGACGGTGGTCCCGACCCGCCACGGCGCCGCCGACGACGGCATCGACGGCGTTGATCCCGTGCCACAGCAGGCTGTGGTTGGCGGCCTGGGAGAGGCCGTACATCGCCCGGTCGACCACCGCGTGACCGCGGAGCCGACCGGCGAGGAGGTCGACGGCGGTGTCGGTCCGGCTGACGGCGGCGGTCGCGAGCAGGTCGGCGGGACGGCGCACGCGAGCTCAGACCGCCGGCGTGGCGGTGAGGTCCAGCGCTCGCTGCGGACCCGGACGGGCGGACAAGGAGACCGCCTGGGACGGATCGCCGCCGTAGGCGGGGCAGAACGCCTTGAAGCTGCACCAGTTGCAGAGGGCGGAGGTCTTGGGTCGGAAGTCGTCGTTCTCGCAGGCGCGCTCCACCGCGGACCAGATGGCCTCCACCTTCTTGGCCACGCCGCGTGTCGACTGCTCCGACGGGACGGTGGTGATGACCTGGGGCTGGTCGCCCAGGTAGACGAGCTGCACCTTGGCCGGGCGCTTGCCGAGCACCCGCTCGCACAGGAGCGAGTAGAAGTGCACGCCGCCGAGCCGCGACTGCTCCTGCGCCTGCGACGGCGCCCGGCCCGTCTTGTAGTCGGTGACGACGAGCTCGCCGTCGGCGTCCAGCTCCAGGCGGTCGATGATCCCCCGCACCGTCAGCGTGCCGAGCTGCGTGCTGAGGAAGAGCTCCAGGCCGATCGGGCTGATCGTCCGGGGGTCCTCCAG
>JAEYSR010000172.1 GCA_023434535.1 Actinomycetes bacterium | reverse complement strand
GGACGCCTTCGTCGCGGACGGAGGTCGGCTGCCGCTGATCGACGACGTGATCGACGAGCACCAGGGCAACGAGGGACCGTGGCGTGCCGGGCTGCTGGTCAGCCGCGGGCGACCCTGCGGGATCGCTCCGCGCTTCCCGGTGACGGTCGAGGCTCTGCGCGGCATCCCCGGTCTGCGATCCGCCCTGTGGTCAGAGCTCGACGCCGGGACCGAGCTCCCCGAGCACAGCGGTCCGAACGCCGGGGTTCTGCGCTACCACCTCGGGGTCCGGTGCGGGCACGGCGCCGGGCTGAAGGTCGGGCAGGTCTCCGTTCCCTATGTCGACGGTGAGTCGGTGCTGTTCGACGACACCGTCGCCCACTCCGCGTGGAACCGAGGGACGTCGCCCCGGGTGACGCTGTTCTGCGAGGTCGAGCGGCCGCTCCCCGTCGCGCTGCGCCTGGGGAACCGTGCGGTCCAGTCGCTGATCTCGATGGACCCACGGTACCGCCGTGCGCCTCGCCGGGCTGTGGAGCTCGACCGGCGGCTCAACGGAGGCGTCACGGGGTGATCAGCGGCGGAGCGGTCACTGCTCTAGACGGTGCAGCCCGCCGTTCGAGTACCACACGACCTGTGACGGATCGACGGGTCGTTCGAAGTCGATGACGTAGCCACCCTGCCCGGTCGACCGGATCGACCACGGCCCGGGGTCCACCTCGGAGCGCGCACCGAGATCCTGGCCGATCTCAGCACCGGCGCCGGGACGGACGACGATCCGCGTGCAGTCGCGCGAGAGATCGACGTCCACGTCGAGGTCGTTGTCCGGGATCGCCCGCGCGGTCACCACCAGGAGTTGGTCCGACTTCAAGGCCGGGTCGACGACGTCGAGACCGGACGCGGCGTTCCGGAACGAGACAGCGCCTCGGACCGAGTCCGGCGCCTCGACGACGAGAAGCGGACCCGAGCCGTCGCGGCTCGACATCGCCGTCCCGAGCCCGTCCACCATGGCCGCCATCGAACGGGATGCATCGTTCCATCTGCCGGCCTCGCGAACCGAGATCGCTGCGCACGCAGCGATCGTCATGGCCAGCACGCCCCACGCGACGGCTCGCGATCGTCGAGCGAGCGCGACGACGCCGAGCCCCACCAGGATGCTCGCGAAGGCGGACGGGAGGTACACGTAGCGCTCCCCGGAGGCGGAGAACGGCGAGGCCCCGAACGCCGCGACGGGAAGCAGCGTCACCAGCGTCGACGACACGGAGAACACGGCGAGCATCCGGGCGGTCGACGGCGGTGCGGAACGTCGCTGCCACCATCGGGCCGACGCCACGGCGGCGGCGAGCGCGGCTCCGGCGACGATGGTCCAGACCCAGGCCGGACCTGACGGCAGGACCGATCGGGCGCCGGAGCCGAGGGCCTGGCGGACCCAGGCGAGAGGGCTGACCGCATAGGCGGCGAGGCCGTAGCCGCCCGCCACCTCGTGCAGCGCGAGCCGGCGCGCCGCGAGGTATGCGACGAGCACCACGAGGTGCGGGGCGACAGGGCGGATGGTCCCTATGGCGGCGAGCAGCATCGACGCCGAGGCTCTGCGCTCCCGGGACGGCACGCCTTGAACCGATCGCTCCCCCTCCTGGGACCCTCGCGCAGCGCCGGCGCACCAGATCAGGGCGACGAGGGCCAGCGGCATGACGACGGCCGACTCCTTGCAGACGAGCGAGAACGCGAATGCGATCGGTGATGCCCATCGCCACGCCCGGTGTCCGTCGAGCCCGATCGCGAACGTGGCCACCGCGACGAGAGCTCCAGCGGTCATGAGCAGGTCCGGCTGGGCGCTGATCCAGTTGACGGCCTCGCCGTGCGAGGGGTGGACCGCGAAGACGAGCCCGGCGACGAGTGCCACGGCATGTGGCCGGCGGCCGTTCATGGTGCGTCCACGGCGCCGGGCGATGGCCGTCCCGACTGCCGACGTCATGGCGACGACGAGAGCGGAGTTCAGGGCCTGCAGGCCCATGCTGACCACGTGGTATCCGGCGGCGTCGGATCCGAACGCCGCATGCTCGAATCGGAGCAGGGTCCAGGACGCTGGTCGGAAGAACCGATCGATCGGTGTCATCGAGAGCGCCGGTCGGCGGGCGAGCGCCTCGAGCTGCCAGAGGTCGTCGCCGAGGAAGCCCAGGCCCGGTGCCGAGCGGAACACGGCGGCGGTGATCGCGGTGCTGGCGACGACCGCCGCGATCCACCAGCCGAGGCCGCCCCGGTCCGGGCGTCGAGCAGAGCCAGAAGTGCCCGGCGTTGGCTCGTCTCGGCGGACGGCCGTCGGGCCGCCGGCTGCGCCGCTCACCCCGCGGTTCCCGACATCCGCCCCCGTCCCGGTCTCCGGCCGGCGATCCCCCGGCGTCTTCGCCCCGTCGGCGTTCGGATCCGACTCAGGCCGGGCTGAGGTCGACCAGCGGGCTGCGCAGACCTGCGACGTCACCGGGCTCCGGCACCCACATCTCCGAGGACGGGTCGACGCCTTCGGCGTAGAACTGCTCGCACCAGCGTCGGTACTGCATGATCGGCCCGTCGCCGGTGATGAGCTTGGGCCGCGGGATGTAGGCCTTGGCCTGCCACATGTCCACGTCTTCGACCGTCCGTTCGTGGATCTCCTCCACGAACGCGTTGCCGAGGCTGGTGGTGGCCGCCGCGTCGTCGGTCGCCCGCACGACGAAGCTGAAGCGCAGCTCGCAGGACCCTCGGGTCACCGGGACCGCGCATCCGAGGAGCAGGGTGTCGACCAACCCGGTGAACCAGGTGGCTGCGAACCCGGGGCCGCACACGTCGGTGTCGATCCGCCCGTTGAGGACGCCCTGAGGGGTGGGGAAGTCCTGGGCGATCCGGATCCTGGCGATGGGACCGCTGGTGTCGTACTCGTCCACCTGCGGTGGCATCGGTTTGTCGGGCCGGACCCCGCCGTTCAGCGCGATCTGGTAGTCGATCAGGTGCGCCTGGATGTGCGCCGCGTCGACCTGGGTCTCGGACACCTCCTGCCAGTGGCAGCCGAGCTGATAGTGCTTGCGGAAGACCTCGGAGAAGCCGTTGCCGGGGACGAACTCGTCCAGCTCGGGGAGGTCCCAGCCGGGTGCCTCCTCCTCCGGGTGGTACCAGACGAAGAGGCAGCCGTTGCGCTCGACGGTGGGGAAGGTGCGGATCCGGGCCTGTCGGTTGGTCCGCTCCGAGTACGGCACGTCGACGCAGGTGCCGTCCGTGTCGTAGCGCCAGCTGTGCAGGGGGCAGACGATCTCGCACCCCTCGACCCTCGGCCGGACGCCGAGGTGAGCGCCCATGTGGGGGCAGAACGCGTCCCACACGTGCACGTCGCCGGCGTCGTCACGCCAGGCGACGAGATGCCGGTCGAAGTAGAAGAGAGGGATCGCGTCGCCGGCTGCGATCTCGTCGCTCCACGCCACCTGGAACCAGCCGAACGGCATCGGCATCGGGTAGTTGCGCACGGGAGACTCCTTCGCCCTGACGACCTCTCCAGCCAGGGCCGTCGTCGGGAAGGGTAGCCCACGCGGCCTTCGTCGCTGCCCGGCCCGAGCGACTGTCCAGCCTGGTCGGAATGTCGCAGTCGCGTCCGACGAGCTCTGCCACGATGGGCGACGTGCCCGGCGTTCGACATGCAGGAGACCTCGGCGGTCGTGGTCGTGCGGTCGTCATCGGGGCCGGTTGGGTGGGGGAGCGCGTGACCGCTGAGTTCGAGCGGCGCGGACTCGCGACGGCGTCCTGGTCGCCCCGCGACGTGCCGCAGCGCGCCGATCGCGACGAGCACCTGGCGGCGTTCCTGGATCGCGTGGGTCCACGACTGGTGGTGAACGCCGCCGGTCTCCGCGCCGGTGACGAGGACGAGATGCTGGATGCGAACGTGCGCTTCGCCGCGCGGGTGGTCGAGCTCGTCGCCCGTACCGACGCTCGACTCGTGCACCTCGGATCTGCGGCTGAGTACGGGATGCCTGCGTCCGAGGGCCCGATCCGGGAGCGCTCCGAGTGCCGGCCGGCCGGGATGTACGGCCGATCGAAGCTCGCCGGGACGCAGGCGGTGCTGGAGTGGCGGCATCGGGCCGACGTTCTGGTGGCTCGACCGTTCAACCTGGTGGGACCGGGCGCGCCGCCGGGTACGCCCGTCGCCCAGTTCGCCCAAGAGGTCGCCGCTCTCCGACCGATGGGCGGACTGGTCCACGTCCAGTGGCCCGCCACGGTCCGGGACCTGATCACCGTCGAGCAGCTGGCGCGGTCGCTGGTGGAGCTGGCCTCGGTGCCGACGCTTCCCGGAGTGGTCAACATCTGTTCGGGAGGCGGCGTCTCCTTCGGAGAGATCGTGGAAGCGCTGGGGCGTCGTCGCGGCGTCGAGGTGCGGGTGGAGACGTCGGGGGAGCCGGGCATTCCGACGGTGATCGGCGACCCCTCGCTGCTCCGGTCGCTGATCGGCGCAGCCCCTCAGCCTCTCGACCCCGACGCGGTGGCACGGGCCGTGTGGCCCGACGGGCAGGTGCAAAACCGGCGTTGATCCGGCAGGCTGACCGGGTGCACGCCGTGGTACTGGCCGGTGGGCGGGGGGTCCGCCTCCGTCCGTACACGACCCGACTCCCCAAGCCGCTCGTCCCCATCGGGGATGAGCACGCGATCCTCGACATCGTCCTGCGCCAGCTCGGGGCGTGCGGCTTCGATCGCGTGACGATCGCGATCGGGTTCCTCGGGCAGCTGGTGCAGGCGTACGTCCGCGACGGCGGCCACCTGGGCACCGAGGTCGACTACTGGAGCGAGGACGAGCCGCTGGGCACCATGGGCCCGCTCGTCGCACACCGCGACGAGCTGCCCGACCACGTTCTCGTGATCAACGGCGACGTCCTGACCGACCTCGATCTCGCGGGCGTCCTGGCGGGCCACATCGCGTCAGGGGCACCCCTGACCGTGTGCACGTACCAGCGCGAGCAGTTGGTCGACTTCGGAGTGCTCGTGTCGGACGGCGACCGGATCGTCGAGTTCCGCGAGAAGCCGGTCGAGCACTTCCAGGTGTCGATGGGCGTGTACGCCCTCTCGATCGAGGCGCTCGATCCGTACCGACCTGGGGAGCCCCTCGGATTCGACGAGCTGGTGCTCGACCTCCTCGCCCGCGGTCGGTCGCCCCGGGTCCATCCCTTCGACGGCTACTGGCTCGACATCGGTCGACCGG
The DNA here is from genome assembly GCA_023434535.1 of Actinomycetes bacterium. Taxonomy (GTDB): domain Bacteria; phylum Actinomycetota; class Acidimicrobiia; order Acidimicrobiales; family Microtrichaceae; genus Dermatobacter. The sequence continues at coordinate 16,817 of JAEYSR010000172.1, read as the reverse complement.
ACGACTACGAGCTCGCGAACCAGCAGTGGCCCACGGTCCGAGGACGGCTGCTCCCCGGCGGTGATCGGTGAGCGCCGACCCGTCTGGCCGGCCGATCGAGCTCGCCGGCGCGCCGGGACCGGTCGAGGACCGGGGCCGGCCCGTCGTCGCCGTGCAGGGCCTCGGATTCGTCGGCGCGGCCATGGCGGTCGCCGTCGCCTCCGCCCGAGACGCCGACGGTCGGTCCCGGTTCACCGTCATCGGGGTGGAGCGCGACGACGAGCAGGGCCGGGACGTCGTCGAGTCGCTCAACTCGGGGACTCTTCCGTTCCGGGCCGAGGATCCCGCCCTGTCATCGGCTCTCGTCGCGGCCCGTCGCGACGGCGACCTGGTCTGCTGCTGGGACGAGGCTGCGTACGAGCTGGCCGACGTGGTCGTGATCGACGTCCCGTTCGACGTCGACTGGACCGAGGAACCTCCGACGCCCAGGTTCGAGCCGTTCCTCGACGCTGTCGAGTCCGTGGCACGCCGGGTGCAGCCAGGGGCGCTCGTGCTGGTCGAGACGACCGTCCCGCCGGGAACCACGGAGCGGATGGTCGTCCCGCTGGTGAGCGACGTCGTCGAGCGACGCGGGATCGCCCCCGATGACGTGCTGGTCGCTCACAGCTACGAGCGCGTGATGCCGGGGCCGGGCTACCTCTCGTCGATCACCAGCTTCTGGAGGGTGTACGCCGGTCGGGACGAGCGGTCAGCCGACGCCGCGGAGGCGTTCCTGTCGGCGGTCGTGGACGTGGAGAGCTATCCCTTGCGGCGTCTCGGGTCCACGACGGCGTCCGAGACGGCGAAGGTCCTGGAGAACACCTACCGAGCGACGACCATCGCTCTGATGGACGAGTGGTCGCGCTTCGCCGAGTCCGCCGGCGTGGACCTCTTCGAGGTGGTCGACGCGATCCGTGACCGACCGACGCACTCGAACGTCCGCACCCCGGGGCTCGGCGTGGGCGGCTACTGCCTGACCAAGGACCCGCTCTTCGGAGCCGTCGCCGCCGCGACCGTCCTCGAGTTGGACGTGTCGTTCCCGGTGTCCGAGGCGGCGGTGCGCATCAACCGGGACTCGCCTCGGGCTGCCGTGGACATGGCGCGCACGCTGTTGGGAGGATCGCTGTCGGGGGCCAGGGTCGTCCTGTGCGGAGCCTCCTATCGGCCGGGGGTGGACGACACCCGGAGCTCGCCGTCCGAACCGCTTCTCCACGCCCTGCTCGACGGGGGCGCCCACGTCGTGGTCCACGATCCGCTCGTGCGTCGCTGGTCAGAGGCCGCGCTCGACTGCATGCAGGAGCTGCCGGACGTCGACGACGTCGATCTCGTGGTCTTCGCCGTCGCGCACGACGAGTACCGCACCGTCGACGTGGAGCGGTGGTTCGGGCCCTCCCGCCCGGCGGTCCTCGACGCGTTCGGGGTGCTGGACTCCGCGCAGCGTCAGGCCCTCCGACGGATCGGGTGCGCGTCGGCGGCGATCGGCCGTCCGTTCCCCGACGGTCCAGGACAGGAGCCTGGTCCGGACGGGGGGTCGACGACGTGACGGCCCCGCGAGCACTGCTGACCGGAGGGGCCGGGTTCATCGGTGCCCATCTCGCGGATCGTCTCCTCGCCGAGGACTGGTCCGTCGTCATCGTCGACGATCTCAGCCGCGGCATCCGCGACCCGCACCTCGAGAGGATCGCGGGCCATCCGGCCGTGTCGGTGCTGCAGTCCGATGTCCGCGACCTCCGAGCGGAGGACCTGGGCGGCGAGGTGACCCATGTGGTCCACCTCGCTGCGGTGGTTGGCGTCCAGAACGTGCTCGATGACCCCGAGCGGGTCCTGCGCAACAACGTCGAGTCCCTCCACAGCGTGCTCGACCTCGCCCGCCGCCAACCCGCGTTCGAGCGCCTCGTGTTCCCGTCGACGAGCGAGGTGTACGCCGGCACGCTCGCCGAGTTCGGCATCTCGTTCCCGACGCCGGAGGACGTTCCGCTGACCGTGACCCCCCTCGACCAGCCGCGGACGTCGTACATGCTGTCGAAGATCTACGGGGAGGCGCTGGTCCGCCAGTCCGACCTGCCGTCCGTCGTGGTCCGTCCCCACAACGTCTATGGACCGCGGATGGGCACCTCCCACGTCGTCCCCCAGCTGCTGGAGCGGCTCGCTCGAGCAGGAGGCGGCGACGTCGTGGTCCACTCTCCCGATCATCGCCGGACGTTCTGCTACATCGACGACGCGGTGGAGTACCTCGTCGCGCTCATGGTCGAGCCCCGAGCTGTCGGCGCGACGGTGAACCTGGGCGTCCAGGATCCTGAGGTCACCATGCGCGACCTGGCGTTGCTGCTCCGCGACGTGTCGGGAGCGGACGCACAGCTGGTCGACGGCGACGAGCACCCGGGTTCTCCCTCGCGTCGCCAACCGGACACGTCGCTCCTGCGTCGCCTGACCGGTCGCGAACCGGCGGTGTCCCTGGAGGACGGGTTGTCGAGGACGTGGGCGTGGTACCGCGATCAGGGCCTGACCTGAACCGCCCGGGTTCATCAGCTCCGGCGGGTGCGGTCGGGTCGCCATGAGCACACCGCCTCGATCGTCGCCGTCACGTCGTCGTCGGTGAGCTGGTGGTGGAGAGGGATGCGGACCAAGTGCGTTGCGAGGACCTCGGCGTTCGGGCATCGGTCCCCGGGATCCGCGATGGAGCTCCCGAAGCGGCTCGCCGGCAACGAGCCGTAGTGGCGAGCCACCTCCACGCCCGCCCCGGCGCAGTGCCGGACGAAGTCCTGACGGTCAGAGCCGTCCGGGAGTCGCGTCCAGAAGAGGTGGGCAGGATGCACGGCGCCCGGGGGCACCGTCGGGAGCGCGGCGCCGATGTCGTCGGCCCATGGCACGAGCTCGGTCCGGTACCGATCCCACACCAGCCGTCGGCGAGCCTGCGAGGTCGGCGACTCAGCGAGGGAAGCGACGAGGAGCGGGATCAGCGGATCTGCGAGGCGCCATCCGGAACCCCAGCCGCTCCACTCGTAGGAGTCGACACGTCCGGACTCGAAGTCGGCACGGTTCGTGCCCTTGTCGAGCAGGATCTGCGCCGGTCCGACGAGCGATGGGTCGTTGAGCACGAGTGCTCCGCCCTCCACCGACGACACGTTCTTGGTCCGGTGGAAGCTCAGGGCGGAGGCCGTGCCGAAGCGCCCGAGCGGCGTCCCGTCGAGGGAGCCGAAGAGCGCGTGTGCGCCGTCCTCCACGAGATCGGCCCCTGAGGCACCGCAGAGTTCCACGAGGGAGTGGACGTCGGCCGCCACGCCGCCGTAGTGGGTCACGACGATCGCCGATGTCCGTGGTCCGACACGACGGGCGACCGACTCCGGATCGACGTTGCCCGTCGCGAGGTCCACGTCGGCGAAGCGCAGCGTCGCCCCGACCGACAGGAACGCGTTCGCCGTCGAGGGGAACGTGAAGGCGGGGACGATCACCTCGTCGCCGGGACCTACCGCGAGAAGTCGGGCACACGCCTCCAGGGAATGGGTGCAGGACGAGGTCAGCATGACGGCGGCGGGGTCGTCCAGCAACCGACGTATCCGACGTTCGACCTCGGTCCGCTGCGGCAGACCGTGATCCGGACCCATCGCCGGGTCGTCCTGCGACGAACTCGCATGCAGTCGTACCGCGAGCGGAGGTCTCACGACCGAACCATATCGGTGGGCCGCCGGCAACGAACCGGTCGGCGCCCGAGGGAAGTCCGAGTCTCGTCGGTAGAGTGTCGCCATCGGTCCGTAGGGCCGTCGGTCCGCGTGAGGGAGGCCGCTGGCGTGCAGGCCCGAACCGATCTCGACGCGTCTGCCACCGCTCGGACGCTGCTGTTGACTGTCGTCATCACGACCCATGATCGACCCGATGCGGTCCGTCGGGCGCTGGCCAGCGTGCAGGACCAGACGGACCCCGGCGACGTGCAGATCGTGGTCGTCGACGACGGGTCCCGACCCGACGTCGCTGTGGAGCTCGACGAACTGGCGGGTGGACAGGTCGTCGTCCTGCACCAGGAGGACCTCGGACTCGGGACGGCTCGACGCACGGGAGCGTCGGTCGCTTCGGGGCGATGGCTGACGTTCCTGGACGACGACGACCGTTGGTTGCCGAACTGGTCGGACTCCGTCGTCCCTCGCCTGGTCGACGAGGTCGCCGTCGTCTCCGGCGGTGCTCGCTTCACCGATCCGGACGGTCGCCACCTTGGAGACGACCTGCCTCGACCGCTCGGACCCCTGTTCTCTGGGCTCTCGGCGCAGTACCTCGCCGGCTGCTTCGCGGTCCGCGCCGATGTGTACACAGCGGCGGGCGGCTACCTGCCGGGGCTCTCCTGCTCGCACCAGACCGAGCTGTTCATCCGCATCGGCCACGTGTGCAGGGAGCTCGGGCTGTCGACCGACTCGATCGACGCGGCGATCGTGGAGATCGAACGGCGGCCTGCTCGCAGCCGCTCGCTGTCCAACCCCCGCCTGCTCCTGGACGGCGCGCGCTGGATGCTGGCCCGGCACGCGGAGAGCTTCGCCGCCGATCCGGACCTCCGCGCCGACACCCAGGCCGTGGTCGCGGTCAACGCCGCCCGTTCCGGGCGGCTGGACCTCGCTCGCGGGGCGGCCTGGTCGTCGGTGCGCTCACGTCCTGCGGATCCTCGTGGGCTCGCCCGCCTCGCCGCCGCCAGCATCCCCCCTGTGGCCCGGAGGGTGTGGCGCGGCAGCGAGTTCACCTCGCCGTCGCCTCCGCTCCGCGACCCACTGGCGCACGTCGCTGCTCTGCGCGAGCGCTCGAAGGGGTCGGATCGAGACGAGCCGGACCTCCTGTTCCTCCCGTGGCGCTATCGCCAGAACACCCAGGCCTCGATCGACGATGCCGGGCCCTACTGGACGGGTGGTCGCGGCGACGGCGACGGTCGGGCCCAGGCTCCGGTGTACCGGCTCGCCGGCAGGTTGGCCCGGCGTCGGGACGCGTCGACCGTGGTCGACGTCGGCTGCGGGACGGGAGACAAGCTCGTGCGCTACGTCGCCCCGCACGTGGACGAGGTGATCGGACTCGACCAGGGCAGCGGACTGGCGCACGCCAAGCAGCGCTTCCCGTCCTATCGCTGGATCGAGGTCGACCTCGGCTCGGACGCAGGATGGGGCTCGGTCGTCGGGTCCGCCGCCGACCTGGTGATCTGCGCGGATGTGATCGAGCACGTGGACGACCCCTACCTCCTGCTCCGACGGCTGCACGGACTGGTCGGGGCCCGAGGGACCGTGGTCCTCTCGACGCCGGACCGCTCGAGGCTGGAGAGAGGCGGGGTCTCCGGACCGCCGCACAACCCGCGTCACGTGCGCGAGTGGAGTGCGGCCGAGCTCGAGCTCCTCGTGGAGGCAGCGGGCTTCTCGGTGGTGCGCCGCCGTCACCTCCTGCCTCGCCGGTACTCGCCGTCCCGCACGGACCTCAACCGGACCGCGTACCGGGCGCTGCACGGCCGAGCCGTGCCGGATCGGCGCAGCTGCCTGGTCCTCGAGATGCGAGCGAGGCCGGTTCGCAATGTCTGACGCGTCGGCCGGCCGCCCCGGAGAGCGGATCAGGGTGCTGAAGGTGATGCCCGGCGTCAGCCCGGACGGCGGGGCCGAGCAATCCCTGCTCGCGCTGGTTCCCGGGCTCCTCGCCGCGGGGGTCGAGCTCCACCTCGTCGTCCTCACCGAACGCCAGGGCCTCGTCGCCCCTCTCGAGGCGGCGGGAGTGGTGATCCACGACCTGTCCAACGCAGGTGGGCTCTTCCGCCGCGTCGTCGCGATCCGCCGCGTGATCGCGGCGATCCGGCCCGACCTGGTCCACGCGAGCCTCTACGAGGCCACGCTGCCGACCCAGCTCGCCATGGTCGGCTCCGACGTGCCGCTCCTCGTCACGTGGGCGAACGTGAACTACGGCGCCGAGCGAGCGGCGTGCGGGGATGCCGGACGCGCCAAGTTGGAGGCCCACAGGTTGATCGAAGCTGCGGCCGGCCGGGTGTCGGCGTCCTGGTACCACGCCGTCACCCGCGGCGTCGCCAGGGAGAACGCCAGGGCCCTGCACGTCGACCCGCGCCGGGTGCTCGTGGCGGAACGAGGCCGCTCGGCGACGAAGATCGACGCCGCAGCTGGTCAGCGGGACGACGTCCGCTCGTCGCTCGGTGTGGGCCCCGACGATCTCGTCGTCCTGGCCATCGGTCGCCAGGACGTGCAGAAGGCCTACCCGCAGCTCCTCCGGCAGTTCGACCTCGTGGCGCGGGCGAACCCGCGTGCCCGCCTCTGGGTCGCCGGACGGGCCGGGTCGGACTCACCGGCGACCGAGCGGGCGCACGCAGCGATGGACCACGCCGACCGCGTCTCGCTCCTCGGCCACCGCGACGACGTGCCCGCGCTCCTCGCCGGATGCGACGTCGTCGTCTGCGGGTCGTGGCGGGAAGGGGCGGCGGGAGCGCTGATCGAGGCGATGGCGGCCCGACGGCCGGTGGTGACGGCGCGCGTGGCCGGACTGGACGGAGTGGTCACCGACGGCGTCGATGGCGTGGTCGTCGATCGGGCCTATCTGTCTGATGCGCTGATCCGGGTCCTCGACGACGCCGATCTGCGGCGTTCGATCGCCGCGGCCGGTCGTCGTTCGTTCGAGCGTCGCTTCACGGTCGACGCCGCCGCCCGGCAGCTCCTGGACGTCTATCGAACGGTCGTGTCGCACGCCGGCGACGAGCGGGTGGTCAGCGCCCCGGCGGCGTGACGGCAGCTCGGATGGCAGCGTCGTAGCGCCGGGCGATCGCGTCGACGCCGTGGTGCTCCGCGACGACGGCGCGGTCGGAGACGTACCGACCCGGTTCGGCCAGCACGGCCCTGGTCGCGTCGAGGAGATCGTCGATCCGCCCGTCGCGGCCGACGGCGACCCCTGCGCCCAGGGTCTCGATGACCTCCCCCACGCCACCGACGTCGGTCGCCACTACGGGTGTGCCGGTCGCGGCCGCCTCCAGGAGCGCTCCGGGCACCCCTTCGGTCCGACTCGGGACGAGGAGGATGTCCGCGGCGGCGAGCACCTGGTCGGGCCGGTCCCACGAGCCGAGGAGCGTCACCCGGTGGGGAGCGAGGCGGTCCGCCTCGTTCTCGACGGCTCGGCGGAGCGGGCCGTCCCCGGCGATCACCAGCCGTGCCTCGGTCATCGCTGCGGCAACCTCGACACCCAGCTCCGGCCGCTTCTCGGCGGACAGAGCTCCCAGGTAGGCGAGGACCGGTGCATCGCCGTCGACGCCGAGCTCGGCGCGGGCTCGCCGCCGCGCCATGTCGTCGACCCGCGGGAACCCGTCCAGGTCGACGGCGTTCGACGCGGTCGTCACGCGGGCGGGACGGAGGCGGTAGCGCTCGACGAGGAACGCACGGGCACGTTCGTACAGCGCGATCACCCCGGCGGCTCGGCGGAGCGGTGCCCCGATCCGGAGCGACGCGAACGGCACCTCGCCCCAGAACTCGGGGTCGCCGATGTTCCGATAGAGGAACGGCGTCCCCGACACAGCTGATGCCAGAGCGACCGGCAGCAGGCTGGGGCCTCCGTGCGCGAGCGCCACGTCGTTGGCCCGCATGGCTCCGACCAGCGCCGAGCCCGTGCGGGGTCGGGTCCGGCCCGGTCCCAGGACGACGCCGGGCAGGGCCGTCGGGTCGGTCGATCCCTCGAGGGCGACCGTCGTGACGACATGTCCCAGCCGTTCGAGTCCGCGGCTCAGGTCGTGGGCGAACACCTCTGCGCCCCGTCGCTGGTTCGAGGTCGTGACCTGGAGGATGCGCACTCTCGGATGATGTCAGAACCGCCGGCGCTCACCGGTACCGTTGGCGCCATGTGCGGGATCACCGGCGTGTTGGATCCAGCGCGACGTCGCCCCGCGGCGGCCACGGACGCGATCGTGCGGCGGATGGCCGACGTGATGGTCGATCGAGGCCCGGATGCATCGGGCACGTGGGTCGACGAGCACGCTGGGATCGGTCTAGGCCACCGGCGTCTGTCGATCATCGACCTGTCCGAGGCGGGGGCCCAGCCGATGGTGTCGGCCGACGCCCGCTGGGTCATGACCTACAACGGCGAGATCTACGACCACGAGGACCTGGCTGCCGACCTCGATGCCGCGGGGATCGAGCGCCGAGGTCACTCCGACACGGAGATCCTCCTCGAAGCGATCGCCCGATGGGGGGTGGAGCCCACGTTGCGGCGGATCGACGGGATGTTCGCCTTCGCGGTCTGGGACCGACGCGACCGTCGCCTGACGCTCGCTCGGGACCGCATGGGCGAGAAGCCGCTCTACGTCGGGACCCTCGGCGACGGGGAGGTGGTGTTCGCATCGACGGTGGACAGCATTCGAGCGCATCCCGAGTTCGACCTGTCCGTCGACGTCGACGCGGTCGCGTCGTTCCTCCGCTACAAGTACGTCCCGACTCCGCTGTCGATCTATCGGGGCGTCCGAAAAGTTCCACCGGGCTGCATCGTCAACGTCGACGAGCGGGGGTCGATCGGCCCGCCCGAGCCGTACTGGTCGTTCTTCGACGTCGTGTCGGCCGGCGTCCTCGACGGCGATCCCTTCGCCCAGGTCGACGAGCTCGACAGGCTCCTCCGCCGTTCCGTTCGACGGCGGATGGTGGCCGATGTCCCCGTCGGAGCCTTCCTGTCCGGCGGGGTCGACAGCTCGACCGTGGTGGCGATCGCCCAGCAGGAGTCGTCTGCGCCGGTCCGGACCTTCACGATCGGCTCGGACGAGTCCGACTTCGACGAGTCGTCCGACGCACGGGCCGTCGCCCGGCACCTCGGAACGGACCACACGGAGCTCGTCGTCACAGAGGCCGACGCGCTGGCGGTCGTCGACCGCCTCGGAGCGATGTACGACGAGCCCTTCGCCGATTCGTCGCAGATCCCGACCCGACTGGTCAGCGAGCTGGCCCGGCGGGACGTGACGGTGGTGCTGTCCGGCGATGGCGGCGACGAGCTCTTCGCCGGCTACAACCGCCATGTGTGGGTTCCTGCGATCTGGGCGAAGGTGGGTGGCCTTCCGGCCAGCGTCCGTCGGGGGGCGGCTCGTGCCGGGCGGGCGGTCCCGCCGGCGTGGTGGGACCGTGGTTCACGAGTGCTGCCGGCGTCGCGACGACCGCGCCAGCTCGGGCTCAAGGTCGGCAAGGTCGCGACGGTGCTCGACGCCGACGACGAGTACGACGTGTTCCACCGTCTCGTCAGCCACTGGCAGGAACCGGCGGCCCTGGTCCTCGGGGCGAGCGAGCCGCCGTCGATCTTCATCGATCGCTCGCTGTGGCCCGCCACCGCCGGGATCGTCGATCACATGACGGCGCTCGACACCGTGACCTACCTGCCCGACGACATCCTCGTGAAGGTCGACCGCGCCACGATGTCGGTGTCGCTGGAGGGTCGCATCCCGCTGCTGGACCGCGGCATCGTGGAGCTCGCCGCACGTATGCCGGTCTCGACGAAGAAACGCGATGGGGTGAGCAAGTGGCCGCTCCGGCAGGTCCTGTCCCGCTACGTGCCGGCGACCCTCACGGATCGACCGAAGTCCGGCTTCGGCCTTCCGATCGAGAGCTGGCTGCGAGGACCGCTGAGAAGTTGGGCGGAGGACCGGCTGTTCAGCCCGACCTCCCGGCGGTTCTTCTCGCAGGAGCCGTTGCGCGCCCGATGGCAAGAGCATCTGGGCGGGCGTCGCAACGCCGCCTACGAGCTGTGGGACGTGATCATGTTCGTGGAGTGGTACGTCGAGCGTCACCCGGATAGCTGACCGAGCTCATCGAGTACCGGCGGAGCCGTCGAGCACGCGTCGGTACAGCTCGTCGAGGGAGGCCGCGACCGCCGGCGCTCCGAAGCGCTCCGCCGCACGTGCGGCGATCGCCGAGCGGTCCGGAGCCTGGTCGAGAACGGACAGGATCCCGTCGGCCAGTCCCTGTACGTCGCCGTCCCGGTAGAGGAGACCGTTGTCGGCGTCGATCAGCTCCGGCACTGCGGCGACGTCGGGCCCCACGACCGGGGTGCCGCAGCAGAGCGCCTCGGCCGACGCGACCGAGAACGTCTCGACCTTGGCCGAGTTGATGACTAGCTCGCTCGAGCGGACCAGGTCCGCAAGCTGGGGCCGATCGAGCCGACCGTGCATCGTCACGCTCGCCGTCAGGCCAAGGTCGCTCACCTGAGCCTCGATACTGGAACGCAGCGGCCCATCGCCGATCAGCTCGAGTCGCAGGTCGGGTCGGCGGGAGGCTGCAGATGCGAAAGCGCGGATAGCCAGGCCCGGCTGCTTGTCGTCGGACAGCCGTCCGACCCAGGCGACTCGACCGGGGACGGGCTCGCCAGGATGGAAGACCCCGATGGCGACGGGGTTCGGGATCACGTCGAAGGGCTGACCCGGAAGGTCGAGCGCCACCATGGACCGCGCGAGGAACCGGCTGACGGCGATCACAGCGGACGCCCGTCGGTACGCCCGTCCGGCAATCTCGCGTCCGGACCGGGACAGCGGGTAGTGCGCCTGGTCGCCGAGGAGTCCGCGTAACAGGGCGAGTGAGTGCTCCGTGTGGACGACCTTCCATCGCCTGGGCAGGTGGGGCGTGAAGGCGGCCTGGTGGTAGTAGTGCGTGTGGACGATGTCGATCGGGCCGTGTGTCAACTCGGCGATCCGAAGCGCCGAGGTGACGCGTCGGGCCAGCATCGCGGCGGAGAGCCGATGCATCACCCGGGACGGGCGCAGCTCTACAACCTCGACCTCGTAGTGGGTGCCCTGGCCCCCGACGTGCGGCGCCCGCTCGGGCATCGTCAGCCGGTCGACCAGCTGGACGGTCACCACGTCGGACGTCAGCGCCGCAGCGTGCGCCCAGTCGCGACCGAAGTGGGGCGCGTGGTGCGGGAGGATCATCGCCACTCTCACGTCGTCAGGGTACGGGCGAGGGATCCCGCTACGGGGAATCGTCGGACGGCCCCCTGAACATCATGGTGAGACCGGTTCCCGTCCTGAGAGGAGCGAGCGCAGAGCGAACGATCGATCGCACCGTCCGATCGGGTCCCAGCCTGCTACGGAGCGGGTAGCGGAACGTTGCGAGTCCGGCTTTCGTGCCAAGCCGTCGGAGCGATCCATGGTCGAAGCAGTTGACGTGCTCGAGCGGAGCAACGGGGTTCAGTGAGCGCTTGTCGGTCTTCGGGACGAGCCACGCTCCCGATCTCAGGCTTGCGACGACCCGAGAGCCGTCGGGGACGCCGACTCTGAGGACGCCTCCTGGTCGGAGAGCACCAGCGAGCAGTTCCATGACCTCCCCCGGCCTGGTGACGTGCTCGAGAACCTGCTCGGCGTTGATCAGATCGAACGCGGAGCGATCGATCTGATCCGGTGGCGTGGTCCGGTGACCGCGGGACCCGACTGCGGCGAGGAGTCCCGAACCTATGTCCGTCGCGGTGGTCGTGCACCCGAGCGCAGCGGCGACGTCCAGCCACACGCCGTGCCCGCAACCGAAGTCCAGGACGTTCGGTGGCGACGGGGAACGTCGGAAGGTGAGGAAGTCGGCGATCTGCTCCGAGTACAGGAGCCGTCGGGCCACGGTTCGATGGCGGGTCTCGTCGGATGAGACCCCGACGACCTGTTCGTAGAACCAGCGGCTCGTCTCGTCGTCGGCGACGTGTCGCTGGTAGATCAGCCCGCAGTCGGAGCAGCGATAGAGCTCGTAACGGACGTGCGACAGCTCGTCGAGAGGGAGGCGGTCGCCGTAGGCGTCGATGAGCAGGTCGGTCAGCGGTGGTCGGTCGAACGGCATGGCCGCCAGGACCGTGTGCTCCGGGCTTGCGCAACCGGGGCAGGCGTCACGGGAGACGAATTCCACGACCGGGGTCCTCTCGCGCGATTGCCCAGCCCGAGGCCAGAACGATCGACACCACGTCCATCCGTCCCAACGGTAGGCCTGCCTGGGGTGGTAGGGCTGGTTCGGACTCGATTCCCCTACCCTGGATCGTGCCTGCGAGAGCAGGCCCCTGTCCGGTCGGGGTCAGAACCGGACTCCGGAGGTGCGAGGGAAGATGGCGAGTTTCGCGGGGCGTGCGCTCCGGTCGGCGCAGGAGTTCGCTGAGAGCCGCGACGTGCTCGTCATGCGGTACAGCGAGAGCAACTACCTGATGCCGCATTTCAAGAGGACTCTCGACGTCCTCGGGATCGACGTCGTCTTGGACATCGGTGCGAACATCGGCCAGACCGTCAGGGAGCTGCGTGGTCTCGGTTTCGAGGGCCGGATCGTGTCGTTCGAGCCCACGCCTCACCTGTTCGCAGGTCTCCAGGCGGAGTTCGGGGCCGACCGGAAGTGGCATGGGCACCAGTGGGCCCTGGGCAGCGAGCCGGGCGAGCTCGTGCTCCATCGCTATCGCGAGGAGTCCATGAACTCGTTCCTCCTGCCGTCCGAGGTGGGGATCGAGCGGTTCCGGACGCTGCGCGCCGACCCGATCGGGGAGGAGCGGGTCGAGGTGAAGCGACTCGACGACATCTGGGACGAGGTCGTTCCGTCGGGTCGAGTCTTCATGAAGGTCGACACCCAGGGCTTCGACCTCGAGGTGCTCAAGGGGGCGGAAGGCTCGCTCGGGAAGGTCGACGCCATCCTCACCGAGGTGCCCTTCAACCGGATCTACGAGGGCATGCCCGCAGCTCGGACGATCTTCGAGTTCATGGACGACCACGGATTCGAGCTCGCCGGCCTGTTCCCTGTGAAGCGGACCCTCGAGAAGGTCCGCCTGATCGAGGCGGACTGCATGTTCGTCCGCTCCTCTCGATTCGAGTGACGCATCGAACGACCGCCCTGTCGGGCGGCCTCGGTCGGAGGTGATGGTGGCGAAGGTGATGATCGACGTCGGCGCCCATGTGGGCGAGACGCTGAGTGTGGCAATGGAGCCGGCGTGGGGCTTCGATCGGATCTACTCGTTCGAGCCGGCGCCCCAGTGCTGGTCGGCTCTCGAGTCGCTCGCCGACGAGAGGGCGTTGATCCTTCGGTTCGGCCTGTGGTCCGCCGATGACACGCTCGAGCTGTACGACCCGGGTTCGATCGGGGCGAGCGTGCATGCCACCAAGCGCTCAGGCGGAGAGTCGACCCGGGTGGAGGTGCGCGACGCAGCCGCCTGGTTCCGAGAGAACGTGCGGACGGACGACGAGGTGGTGATGAAGCTCAACTGCGAGGGTGCGGAGTGCGAGGTGCTCGACCGGCTCCTCGATGCGGGTGAGCTGGCCAAAGTCTCCGAGCTGCTCGTCCACTTCGACGTGCGCAAGGTCCCCGGGATGGAGTCCAGGGAGGTCGATACCCGTCGGCGTCTCGAGGAGGCGGGCGTCCCGTACCGTCCCGCGGAGCAGCTCTTCTTCGGTCGCACGACACAGGAGAAGACGCGCAACTGGTTGGCCTGGTACCACGCCCGTGGGATCGCCCGTTACAAGTACTCGGTCCTGAGACGCGGTGAGTTCGCACTGCGGAAGAAGGTGTACGAGCTCCGTCGGTCTCGCGCTCGCTGACGTCTCAGAGCAGGCGAGCCGGAGCACCGACAGCGGTCGCTCCTCGTGGCACGTCGATGGTGACGACGCTGTTCGCTCCGACGGTTGCATCGGGACCGATCGTCACGCCGCCGATGACCACCGCGCCGGCGTAGACCGTCGATCCCGTTCGGACGACCGGGTAACGACCTTCGTCGTTGTCCTTCGCTCCGAGGGTGACCCCTTGGTACAGGGTGACGCCGTCCTCGACGACCGCGCCGGCGCCGATGACGACGGCCGTGGGGTGGGCGAACCACACGTCGCCCACGCGTGCGCTCGGATGGATGTAGACCCCCCAACAGCGAGCGAGGCGGTAGCGGACGAGGTTCGCGGCGCCACGGGCCATCCGTGACCCGTGGGCGTCCAAGCGGCGGGCCAGGGCGAGGTGGGCTCGGACCTGGGCGCGCGGGTTCAGGGCCCGGCCGATCACTGGGTCCCCGGGGCGACGACGGCGGATCCGGTCGGGGCGCCCGACTCGCGGACCATCGCGTTGAAGAAGTCGGAGCGGCGAACCACCTCGTCGGGGGCGGCGTCCACCTCGATCCGACCGTGGTTCACGACCAGGATCCGGTCGCAGGTGCTCAGGGTCGTGTAGCGGTGGGCCACGATGATGACTGCAAGGTCCTCCGGGATGTCCGACAACGTGTCGCGGATCGCATGCTCTGAGATCGCGTCCAGAGCGCTCGTCGGCTCGTCGAGGATGAGCAGCTGCGGACGTCCGACGAGGGCGCGGGCGATCGTCAGGCGCTGGCGCTGGCCGCCCGACAGCGCCCTGTCGTCTGGTCCCAGGCGGGTGTGGATGCCGTCGGGGAGCGCGGCGATCTCCTCGCTCAGGTGAGCTCGTCGGAGCGCGTCGACGATCTCCTCGTCGGAGTGCTCCCTGAAGAAGCGGACGTTGTCCGCCACGGTGCCTCGGATCAGGTGGGCGTGCTGCGGGACGAACGCGACCTTTCGACCGAAGTGGTCGGGCTGGATGCGGTCGATCGGCGTGGAGCCCATGAGGATCTCACCGCGGGTGGGTGTCCGGAGTCGGAGGAGCAGCTCGACGAGCGTCGACTTGCCGGCGCCGGAGGGCCCGACGACGCCGACGAGCTGGCCGCCCCCTATGTGCAGGTCGATTCCGTCGAGCACGGTGACCTTGCCGTCGTAGCTGAACGACACCTGCCGCAGCTCGACCGGGAGCATCGACGTCGGCGTCTGGTCGCCGGGTTCCGGCGCCTGCTCCCGGAAGGAGCCGATCAACTCGTTGAGGCCCTGGGCGTAGGAGCCGAACTCCACGACTCGCTGGTTGGACATCACCAGCTGCTGCGCTGCCGACATCGAACGGATGAGCAGGAGGACGACAGCTCCGATGGCGGCCAGGCCGGACGCGCTCGCGCTGTTCGCGACCAGGAGGAGGCTGATGACGGCGGCGGCGAGCATGGTGGCCTGGAAGAGCTGGGGGGCCACGGCGCCGAGGAAGCGCAGGTGGGTGAACGACGACGCGGCCCGGCGGATCTCCGCGTCGAGGACGTCCTGGACGGGCTCTCGGACCCTGAACACCTCGATCTCGCGGTGCAGGGTCTCGACCTCCGTGACGGTGGAGTTGAGGACCCGGGCCTCGTCCGAGAACGCGTCGGCTGCGAGCTTGCTCCGTCGTCGCAGCGGCCGGAGCGCAGCGAGCAGCAACCCTCCGATCACGGCGATGCCGATCGTGGCAACAGGGTTGACGGCCAGCGAGGTCCCACCGAAGGCCAGCAGGCCGCAGATTGCGGTCGCCACCATCGTGAACGAGTTGGCGAGATCGCCGGTGAAGCGTCCGTGAGCGACGACGACCGCAGCGAGATCCCCGAGGCTCCGACTTCCGCGCGCCTGATGCGAGCTGGAGAGGTAGGCATCTGCCACCGCCGTCTGCGCCTTCTCCATCACGGCGCCGGAGAATCGAGCAGATGACCGGGCGGATGCGAGCGTCATGATCACGCGGACGATGACGAGTGCCAGGGCCACGCCGACCGCCGTTGTCCGTGCGACAGATCTATCGAGCACCGTGAGGGTGTCGGTCGACCGGATGAGGCTGTCAGCGGTCAGTGTGACCAGCACGAGCACGCCCGACTCGGCGATTCCGCCCAGGAACGAGGTGATCCCGATCCAGCCCATCCGCATCCTGCTGCGGGGCGGCAGGAACGGCTCGAGGTGGTTCCAGTTCTCGTTGGTGAGCCGTTGGATCACGTCCACTGTCCATCCGGGCGTCGGCGACCCGAAGCGAAGAGCACGGATCGAGGGTACCGAACCGAGGGTGGAACTCCGACTGGCCGCCGCCGCACCGGCGCTGCGGCTCTACCCAGGTCCGCCGGCGTGCACCGACGGTCGGGTCGGGCGCTGTGGATCGGGACGACCTCCTTGGGGACGAACACGGCGGCTACCGGCGTCGATCGCCCGACAGGGTCAGGAGTGTCTCGTACAGCTCGACTGTGGCGTCGGCCACCGCGTCGATCCTGTAGTGGTGCTCGAACTCGGCCTCGCCCAGCCCGGACAGCTCCCGTCGACGGTCCGGGTCGAGGAGGAGTTCCGTGACGGCATCGGCGAGTGCCGCGACGTCGCCTCGACGAACGACCGGTCCGAGCCGGCCGTGGTCGAGCACCTCCGCCACCGCGACGGCGTCGGAGCCGACGACGGGACACCGCAGTGCCATCGCCTCGATGATCGAGCCGGCCGCTCCTTCGTACAGCGACGGGAAGGCCAGCAGATCCGCCGCGACGTAGAGGTCAGCCACGTCGTCCCGGTGGCCCAGCAGGCGGATCTGGTCCCCGGCGTCGGCTTGCTCGACCGCGGCGAGGAGGTGGTCGGTGGCGTCCCCCTCCCTTCCCGCGACGAGGAGGACCGCTGTGGGGACGGCTCGCAGCACGCGGGCGAACGCCCGCACCAGGTCCGCCTGTGCCTTGGGGTGGTCCTGGCGTCCGACGTTGAGCACGACGGGCTCGTCCCCGAGTCCGAGTCGACGGCGGGTGTCCGCTCGGCGTCCTGCGCTCCACTCGCCGAGTCCTTTGCGGTCGCGTCCTCTGGGGATCACGGTGATCTTGCGGTCGGGGACGTGAAGGACCGATCGCGCTTCCTCGGCCACGGCACCGTTCACGGCGTGGACCGCGTCGACGCGCCGGATGGTGATGACGTCCGCCCATCGCGCCGCCCGCAGCTTCCAGCCCGCCGCTCGGATCCCCTCGATCCTCGCGGGGTCGTACGACGTGCTCACGAGCGAGTCCACCGAGCGGACACCCGTGCCGGTCAGGGC
>JAEYSR010000141.1 GCA_023434535.1 Actinomycetes bacterium | reverse complement strand
GGGGGTGCGCTCAGGCGTCGAAGGTCGGCTGGTCCCACCACGGGAACCAGTCGGGCAGGTCGCCCGGGACCTGCTGACGCCACGCGGGCGGGCGCTTCTCGAAGAAGGCCGTGATCCCCTCCCGGGCGTCGGCCCCCGAGCCGGTCGCCTCGACGCCGGGCGAGTCGATGCGGTGCGCCTCCATCGGGTGGTCGGCCACCAGGCCCTTCCACATCAGCTGGCGGGTGAGGGCGACCGAGACCGGAGCGGAGCTCGACGCGATCTCCCCCGCGAGGGCCCGTGCGGCACCCAGCAGCTCCTCGGGCGGGTGCACGGATCGGACGAGCTCGCCGTCGAGCGCCTCCGAGGCCGGGAACACCCGCGCCGTGTAGCACCACTCCAGGGCCTGCTGGATGCCGACCAACCGCGGGAGGAACCAGCTCGACGCGGCCTCGGGGACGATGCCCCGGGCGGCGAACACGAAGCCGAACCTGGCGCCGTCGGACGCCAGGCGGATGTCCATCGGGAGCGTCATGGTCGCCCCGATCCCCACGGCCGGTCCGTTGATCGCGGCGATCACGGGCTTGGTGACCTCGAAGATGCGCAGCGTGAGGAGCCCGCCGAAGTCCCGTCGTGGGTCGATCGGCCGCCGCACCGCGCGCTCGCCGGGCGACTCGTCGACCGCCGGTCCCCCGTCGGCCCCGGCCCCGCTGCCGGCCGCGGCGGCACGATCGGCCCTCAGCTCCGACGCGGCCTCGGACGCGGCGGAGCCTGCGGGATCGAAGGCATCCGCCCCGCCGGCCAGGTCGGCGCCCGCGCAGAACGCCCGTCCCGAGCCGGTGACGATCACGGCCCGGACGTCGGGATCGGAGTCCACCCGGTCGAAGGCGTCGAGCAGCTCGAGGCACATCCGCACGGTGAAGGCGTTCATGTGCTCGGGACGGTCGAGCGTGATCGTGCAGATCCCGTCCTCGAGCGCGTAGTCGATCGTCCGGTACTCGTCGCCCACCCTGACCCCCTGGTCCGTCACACGGCCGGGCCCCCGGCCCGGACCAGGAAGAGGATGTCAGACCGCCGGCGTGGGCGGGTCAGGTCTTGAGGAACCGGCTGACGGCGATGCCCGAACCGACGGCACCGGTGATCGCACCGATGACGAACACGATGCCGATCGACGCCCACAGCTCGCTCTGGTCCCAGCGGATCTGGTTGAGCAGCTCGAAGCCGACCTGGTCGACGAAGTTCCGCTTCCAGAGCTGGTCGAAGCCCCACGCGCCGAACGACGCCAGGAGCGCGCCGAGGAGGCCGTGGACCAGCCCCTCGACGATGAACGGCATCCGGATGAACCAGTTGCTGGCACCCACCAGTCGCATCACCTCGATCTCTCGACGGCGTGCGAACACGGCGGTGCGGATGGTGTTGAAGATCAGCAGCACCGACGCGGCGATCAGCACGGCAGCGACGATCCTCACCCACGTGTTCAGGGTCGTGACCGACGTCTGCATGCGTTTGGCGTACTCGGCCGCGTACTCGACCCTCAGCACGCCCTCCTTGGCCTGCAGCTCGTCGCCGAGTGACGACACGACCTCGGCGTCGGTGGACTTGGGTTTGATGCGGAAGCTCTGCGGCAGGTCCTCGGGCTTGATCGTGTTGATCAGGTCGGGCTGGTCGCGGAAGAGGCGCTTGAACTCGTCGAAGCTCCGCGTGCTGTCGTAGAAGTCGAACTCGTTGACCTGCGGGCTGGAGTCGAGCGTCTTCTCCATGGCCTGGATCTGCTCGGCCGTGGCCGCGGGGTTCATGTAGACGAACAGGTCCACGTCGGAGCGCAGGCCCAGGAAGCTGTTCTCGATGCCCGCGCCGATCAGGTAGCTGGCCGCCACCATGGCGAGCGACACCGCGACGGTGAGCACCGCGGCGAACGTGAGGGTGAGGTTGCGGACGAGGTTGGTCCCCGTCTCCTTGAGGACGTAGTCAACTCTGATGGCCACGGTGCCTCACTCGTAGACGCCGCGGGCCTGGTCGCGCACCACGCGGCCCCGGTCGAGCTCGATCACCCGGCGGCGCATGGTGTCGACGATGCCGCGGTCGTGGGTGGCCATGACGACGGTCGTCCCCGTCCGGTTGATCCGGTCGAGCAGCTTCATGATGCCGACCGAGGTGGCGGGGTCCAGGTTTCCGGTGGGCTCGTCGGCCAGGAGGATCAGCGGCCGGTTCACGAACGCCCGGGCGATCGAGACCCGCTGCTGCTCGCCGCCGGAGAGCTCGTCGGGCATGTTCGTCTGCTTCTTGGACAGGCCGACCAGGTCGAGGATCTGCGGGACGGCCTCGCGGATCGCCGACTTGGGACGTCCGATGGCCTCCAGGGCGAAGGCCACGTTCTCGTAGACGCTCTTGGACGGCAGCAGCTTGAAGTCCTGGTAGACGCTGCCGATGTTGCGACGCAGGTAGGGCACCTTGTAGCCGGGGAGCTCCGCGATGTCCTTGCCCGCCACGTAGATCCGGCCCTTCTCGGGCCGCTCCTCGCGGTTGAGGAGGCGCAGGAAGGTGGACTTGCCGGAGCCGGAGGCGCCGACGAGGAACACGAACTCGCCCTTGTCGATGTCGACCGATGCGTCACGGAGGGCGACCATCTCGCCCTTGTAGATCTTGGTGACGTTGTCGAGCTTGATCACGCTGACCTCTCTCCGCGGGAGGGAGGAGCCCCGCGGCGATGTGACGAAATGATGACGATAGCGCCCGCACGTGATCGTCGGGACCGCGCCGGACGCAGTCTCTCAGGCCTGGCCGCGCGAGTGGCGGAGGGCGGAGGGACCGGCCCTCCCCTGCCGGTCCGACCGGCCTGTCGACCGGCGGATCAGCCGGCGGCCGGGCCGCCGGTGCGCTGCCACTGGAGGTAGGCCTCCATCAGCGCGTCCAGGTCGCCGTCGAGCACCGCGTCGGGGTTGGAGAGCTCCATCCCGGAGCGCAGGTCCTTGACCTGCTGGTACGGCTGGAGCACGTAGTTGCGGTCCTGGCTGCCGAAGTCCACCGCCGCGCCCTCGCCGGTGATCGACGCCAGCTTGTCCATGCGCTTCTGGCGCTCGACCTCGAGGAGCTTGGCCTTGAGGATCTTCATGGCCCGGTCCTTGTTCTGGTGCTGGGACCGCTCGTTCTGGCACGACGTGACGATCCCGGTCGGCAGGTGGGTGATCCGCACCGCCGAGTCCGTCACGTTCACGTGCTGGCCGCCCGCACCCGAGGACCGGTAGACGTCGATGCGCAGGTCCTTGTCGTCGATCTCGATCTCGTCGTCCACGTCGTCGATCCAGGGCGTGACCTTGACCGAGGCGAAGCTGGTCTGACGTCGGGCGTTGTTGTCGAACGGCGAGATGCGCACCAGCCGGTGCACGCCGTGCTCGGAGCGCATCCAGCCGTAGGCGTTGCGGCCCTTGAGCAGGGCCGTGGCGGACGAGATGCCGGCCTCGGTGCCCTCGTTGATGGACTCGATCTCCAGGTCCATGCCGGCGCGCTCGGCCCAGCGCACGTACATGCGCAGCAGCATCTCGGCCCAGTCCTGGGCGTCGACGCCACCGGCGCCGGAGTTGATCTCCAGGATCGCGTCGCGGTCGTCGTACTCACCGGTGAACAGGGCCCGCAGCTCCATCCGGTCGAAGTCCGACGCCAGGGCGTCGAGCTCCGACTCGATCTCGGGCTCGAGCGACTCGTCGCCCTCCTCACGGGCCAGCTCGGCCAGCGTCTCGACGTCGTCGACGCGCGACTCGAGCCGGTCGTACAGCTCGAGGTCGTCGCTCAGCTCGGCGAACTCCCGCTGGAGGGCCTGGGCCGCGTCGGCCTCGTCCCACAGGTCGGGGCGACCGAGCTCGGTCTCCAGCTGCGGGCGGCGGGCGCGCAGCTCGCCGACGCGGAGGTAGCCCTCGGCCTCGGCCAGTCGGGCGCGGAGAGCGGAGATGCGGGGGGAGAAGTCCTGCACGAGTCAGGCCGCGCCGTGGCAGACCTTGAACTTCTTGCCGCTCCCGCAGGGACACGGCGCGTTGCGCGGCGTCTTGTCCCACTCGCTCTTGACCACGGGCGCCTGCTGGACCGGCTCCTGCGCGGCCTGCGGCGCAGCGGCGGCCTCGTGGGCCGACTCGGCGGCGACCACGGCCGGGACCGGGTTCGGCCCTTCGGAGGGGTCCTCGGGGGCCGAGTAGTCGAAGCGCTGCGGCTGGAGCTTGGGCTGCTCCTCCTTCACCGCCTGCACGTGCATGACGTACTGCACGTACTCCTTGTTGACCGACTCCATGAGCTTGCCGAACATGTCGAAGCCCTCGCGCTGCCACTCCGTGAGGGGGTCCTTCTGACCGAGCGCCCGGAGGTTGATGCCCTCCTGGAGGTAGTCCATCTCCTTGAGGTGGTCGCGCCACTTCGTGTCGATGATGCGCAGCATGATCTGCCGCTCGATCTGACGGAAGGTGTCGGCGCCGAACTCCTCCTCGCGCGCCTCGTAGTGGCGCACGGCGTCGGCCATCAGGACGTCGTAGAGAGCGTCCTGGGTGACGGCGTCGGTCAGGTCCTCCTCGGTGACCTCGACCGGCCAGAAGGTGGCGGCGTCGCCGAGCAGCGCCTCCAGGTCCCAGTCGTCGGTGTAGTCGGAGCCGCAGTGGGTGCCGATGAGCTCCTCGACGGACTCGGCCATGGCCTGCAGGGTCTCCTCACGGAGGTCGATGCCCTCGAGCACCTCGTCGCGCCGCGCGTAGATCACCTTGCGCTGCTCGTTCATGACCTCGTCGTACTTGAGGACGTTCTTGCGGATCTCGCCGTTGCGGGCCTCGACGGTGTTCTGGGCCTTCTCGATCGCCCTCGTGACCATCTTGGCCTCGATGGGGATGTCGTCGTCCCAGCCCTTGCCCATCACCCACTCGATGGCGCCCGTCGCGAAGAACCGCATGAGGTCGTCCTCGAGCGACAGGTAGAACCGGCTGGCGCCCGGGTCGCCCTGACGGCCGGAGCGGCCACGCAGCTGGTTGTCGATGCGGCGGCTCTCGTGGCGTTCGGTGCCGAGCACGTAGAGCCCGCCCAGCTTGCGGACCTCGTCGCCCTCGGCCTTGCACTCGGCGCTGTACTTGGCGAGCAGCTCCTCGTAGCGGGCCTCGGCCTCCTCGGTGCCCTCCTCGAGCCCCTCGGCGTTGACCTCGCGTCGGGCCAGGCCCTCGGGGTTGCCGCCGAGGAGGATGTCCACGCCTCGACCGGCCATGTTGGTGGCGACGGTGACGGAGCCGATGCGGCCCGCCTGCGTGACGATCTCGGCCTCTCGGCTGTGCTGCTTCGCGTTCAGGACCTCGTGGCGGATGCCCCGCTTGTCGAGATAGCGCGACAGCTTCTCGGACTTGGCCACCGAGATGGTGCCGACGAGCACCGGTTGGCCGGTCTCGTAGCAGTCGGCGATGTCCTCGACCACGGCGAGGTACTTGGCCTCCTCCGTGCGGTAGATCACGTCGGGGTGGTCGATGCGCGCCATCGGCCGGTGG
>JAEYSR010000129.1 GCA_023434535.1 Actinomycetes bacterium | reverse complement strand
GCCCCGGGGCGAGGCGGCGCCGGTCCGGGCGCCGGGGTCGGGGCGGCCCCGTCCGCCACCGGCGCTCCGGGTACCGTGCCGCCATGAGCGACGACCTGTTCTTCCCCGGGGCCCACGCCGCCAGCCGGCCCGACGCCATCGCCTACCGGGTGGTGTCGACCGACGGTGCGTCGATCGCCGAGGTCACCTACGCGGAGCTGCACGAACGGGCGAACCGCATCGCCCACCTGTTCCGCAGCCTGGGCCTGCAGCCGGGCGACCACGTCGCCTTCTGCATGGAGAACCACCCGTGGTTCCTCTCGATCGCGTGGGGTGCCCACTACGCCGGCCTGTACTACACGGCGATCTCCTCGCGGCTGACGGCCGAGGAGATGGCCTACATCGTCGACGACTGCGGGGCGAAGGTGTTCATCACCTCGGCGTACAAGTCCGACGTCGCCCGACCGGTCGCGGACGCGACCCCCCTCGTCGAGCACCGGTTCATGCTCGACGGCACCGTGCCCGGCTACGAGCCGTTCCTCGACGCCGTCGCCTCCCAGTCTCCGGAGCCCCTGGCCGGCGCCGTCGAGGGGATGGACATGCTGTACTCCTCGGGGACGACGGGACGGCCGAAGGGCGTCAAGGTCCCGTTGCGCGACGTCCCGCTCGGCACTCCCGATGCGCTCTTCATGCTGGTCGCCGGCCTGTTCGGGGCGAACCCCGACACCGTGTACCTCTCCCCGGCTCCGCTGTACCACGCCGCGCCGCTGCGGTTCTGCCTCCAGGTGCAGAGGGCGGGCGGCACGGTCGTGGTCATGGAGCACTTCGACGCCGAGCAGGCCCTGGCGAACATCGAGCGCTACGGCGTCACGTTCGGCCAGTTCGTCCCCACGATGTTCGTGCGCATGCTGAAGCTGCCCGAGGACGTCCGGAACCGCTACGACGTGTCGTCGATCCAGGTTGCAGTCCACGCCGCGGCACCGTGTCCCGTCACGGTCAAGCGCCAGATGATCGACTGGTGGGGTCCGGTCCTGCACGAGTACTACGCGGGCACCGAGGGCAACGGATTCGTCTACACGGCGTCCGAGGACTGGCTGGCCCATCCGGGGACGGTCGGCAAGCCGATCGTCGGCACCCTCCACATCGTCGGCGACGACGGCGAGGAGGTCCCCGTGGGCGAGTCCGGAACCGTGTACTTCGAGTCGGAGGCGAACTTCAGCTACCACAACGACCCCGACAAGACGGCGGAGTCCTACCTGCGCGACGGGTGGTCCACGCTCGGCGACGTCGGCTACGTGGACAGCGACGGCTTCCTCTACCTCACCGACCGCAAGGCGTACATGATCATCACCGGCGGGGTGAACGTGTACCCGCAGGAGGCGGAGAACGTCCTGACGATGCACCCGAAGGTGCTCGACGTGGCCGTGTTCGGGATCCCGAACGACGACTTCGGCGAGGAGGTCAAGGCCGTCGTGCAGCCGGAGCAGATGCCGGAGGACGACGAGCAGGCCGCAGCGCTGTCGGCCGAGCTCGTCGCCTTCTGCCGGGAGCACCTGGCGGACGTGAAGTGCCCCCGATCGGTCGACTTCCGGGAGGAGCTGCCCCGACACCCGACGGGCAAGCTGTACAAGCGGCTTCTCAAGGACGAGTACTGGGCGGCGGCGGGCCGCACGATCTGAGGCGATCCCGTCCCGGACTCGCTCCCGGCCCGGTCCCGGCACCGGTGCTGGGTCGGCGCAGCGTCGTGGTGGGGCGGCGCCGGTACCCTCACGACGATGTCCCGGTACGCCTACCTCGACGCACCGCGACCGCTCGCGATCGCCCACAGGGGCGGCCACGAGGTGGCGCCCGAGAACACGCTGCGGTCGTTCACCGCGGCGTACGAGCTGGGCTTCCGCTACCTGGAGACCGACGTGCACGCCACGGTCGACGGTGAGCTCGTCGCGTTCCACGACGACGTGCTCGACCGGGTGACCGACCACGTCGGCACCGTGGCGTCGCGGACGGCAGCGGAGCTGCGATCGGTCCGGATCGCCGGGACCGATCCGATCCCGACCCTGGACGAGCTCCTCGAGGCGTTCCCCGACGTGCGGTGGAACATCGACCCGAAGGCGGACGGCGCGCTGGTGTCGCTCGCCCGGACCCTCCACCGCCATCGGGCGGTCGACCGCGTGAACATCGGGGCGTTCTCCGACGGTCGACTGGCGCGCATCCGCTCGCTCGTCGGTGCCGAGCTGTGCACGGCGGCCGGTCCGAGGGAGGTGGCCCGCCTCGCCGCGGCGTCCCGGGTGCCGGTCGCCCGGCGTCGACGCGCCACGGCGGCGTTCGGCTGCCTCCAGGTCCCGGTGCGGTACCGCAACGTCACGCTGGTCACCGCGGCGTTCGTCGACGCGGCCCACGCCGTCGGGGCACAGGTCCACGTCTGGACGATCGACGAGCCGGCCGAGATGCACCGGCTGCTCGACCTCGGCGTCGACGGCCTGCTGACGGATCGCCCCTCGGTGCTGCGCGACGTCCTGGAGGCCCGGGGCGCGTGGCACTGATCGTCGCCCTGCTGATCGGGCTGCTCGCTCCCGCAGGACCGACGGCGCAGGTCCCCACGGATCCGCCGCCGGGTCTGAGCCCGGAGGTCGCGGCCCTCCCCGCGAGCTCGCGGACGCTCGATGCGGCGGAGACCCGGCGCGACGCCGCGGTCGCCACACGTGACCGGGACAGGGCGGAGCTCGCCGAGACCCAGGACGGGCTCGCCTCGGCGGGCCAGGCGCTGCGGGCGACGTCGTCGCTGCTGGAGCGGCGTGCGGCCGAGGCGGCCAAGACGGATGCGGCGCTGACCCGTCACCGGGAGGCGCTCCGGGCGATCGCGGCGGAGTGGTTCGTCTCCGGCACCGCGGACCAACGGTCGTTGGACCCGACCCTCGGGGCCGACGAGCTCGACGAGCTGCGTCGCCAGGCCGTGCTGGGCGACGCCGCGGCTGCGGCCGCCGGCGGGTCGGTGGACTTCCTGTCGGAACGGGCCCGGGCGCTGACGGAGGAGACCGCTCGGCTGCAGAGCGACCGCGACCGCCTCACCGGCCGCATCGAGGAGCTCCAGCGCCGCAACGACAAGCTGGTCGCGTCATCCGCCGCCGCGGACCTCGAGGTGCTCGACGCGGAGGCGGACGTGGCGTCCGCCCGCCTCAACGCCACCGTCGACGGCGTCGACATCTCGACGGTGGCCCTGGACGCGTACTGGCGGGCGCAGCAGACCCTCGCCGCGACCGACCCCGGGTGCGGGGCGAGCTGGTGGATGCTCGCCGGGATCGGTCGGACCGAGAGCCGCCACGGCACCTACCTGGGCAGCGAGGTCGCCGCCGGCGGTCGGGTCGAGCCGCCGATCCTCGGACCGCCCCTCGACGGGTCGAACGGCTTCCGGCGCGTTCCTGACAGCGACGGCGGCGTTCTCGACGGCGACCCGGCCAACGACCGGGCCGTCGGGCCGATGCAGTTCCTGCCGAGCACGTGGCGGACCGTGGGCCGCGACGGGAACGGCGACGGCCGCTCCGACCCCGACAACATCTACGACGCCGCGCTCGGCGCCGGCGCCTACCTCTGCCGCAGCGGTCCCCTGGGATCGGACGGCGCGCTCCGGGGCGCGTACCTCACCTACAACCGGAGCCAGACCTACGTGGACACCGTGATCGGCTTCGCCCACGGGTACCGCGACGCCATCGCCCTCCCGGGCGCCTGAGCCCGGAGACCCGTCGGCGTCCCCGCCGGTGTGGCCGCAGAAGCCCCTGTCCCGGCCGTCCGAGCTGCGTTGACAGTGTCGCGGACAGCACTAAAGTGCGCCCACCTGCCATGTGAACACCGTCACGGCAGGTGACAGCCGTCACGGCGGGGCCGGTGACGGACGGGTCAACTGACACCCAGGGGGTACTGACTGTGGTTCGACGACGCTCGAGGAGCACGCGCTGGTCGTGGCTCGCTGCCGGCGCACTCGGGGTGGCGCTCGTCGCCGCTGCGTGCGGGGGCGGCGACAGCAGCAGCGGCAACGGAGGGAGCTCCGGAGGCGGCGAGGAGGCGGCCGGCAAGCCCGTCTCGGGCGGGGCCGTCACCTACGGCCTCGAGGCGGAGAACAGCGGCGGCTGGTGCCTGCCCGAGGGCCAGCTGGCCATCGCCGGCATCCAGGTCGCCCGGACCATCTACGACACGCTGACCGCCCCCGACGCGAACGGCGACTACCAGCCGTTCCTGGCGCAGTCGGTGGAGCCGAACGCGGACTACACGCAGTGGACGATCAAGCTCCGCGAGGGCGTGAAGTTCCACGACGGGTCCGCTCTGGACTCCACGGTCGTCAAGAACAACATCGACGCCTACCGGGGCCAGTACCCGGCACGCAAGCCGTTGCTGTTCCTCTTCGTGCTCCAGAACATCTCGTCGGTGGACGTGGTCGATCCGCTCACGCTGACGGTCACCACCAAGACGCCGTGGCCGGCGTTCCCGGCCTACCTGCACAGCTCGGGCCGTCTCGGGATCATGGCGCAGGCCCAGCTCGACGACCCTGCGACGTGCGACCGGAACCTGATCGGCACCGGCCCGTTCAAGCTGCAGGAGTGGAAGGTCAACGACCACCTGACCGCGACCAAGAACCCCGACTACTGGCAGAAGGACGCCGACGGCGCGCAGCTGCCGTACCTGGACTCGATCACCTACCGACCGATCCCCGACGGCGACGCCCGGGTCAACGCCCTCCTCGCCGGTGAGCTGAACGCCATGCACACCGCCACGCCGGAGAACATCGACCGCCTCCGGATCGAGAAGGAGAACGGCAAGGTCGGCCTCGTCGAGTCCGACAAGTACGCCGAGGTCACCTACATCATGCTGAACGCGTCCAAGGCGCCGTTCGACAACATCAACGCCCGCCTCGCCGCGGCCTACGCCCTCGACCGCGAGTCCTACAACCAGGTGCGGAACCTCGGCCTGACCAAGGTGGCATCGGGTCCGTTCGCGGAGGGTTCGATGGGCTACCTGGCCGACGCCGGCTTCCCGGGCTACGACCTGGAGAAGGCCAAGGACTACGCGGCCAAGTACACCCAGGAGACGGGCCAGCCGCTCGAGATCACGGTGCTCGCCACCCCTGATCCGTCCACGGTCAAGTCGG
This sequence comes from Actinomycetes bacterium, assembly GCA_023434535.1. Classification (GTDB taxonomy): domain Bacteria; phylum Actinomycetota; class Acidimicrobiia; order Acidimicrobiales; family Microtrichaceae; genus Dermatobacter. The sequence goes on along the minus strand of JAEYSR010000129.1, from coordinate 3,530 downwards.
CCCAGTTCATCCAGGAGCAGGTCGAGAAGGCCGGCTTCAAGGTGAACCTGAAGACGGTCGAGCAGGCCGCTCTGATCAACAACGCCCTCGGGTCCGACTGGAACGCCATGTCCTGGCGGAACCACCCGGGCGGTGCGCCGGACCTCCAGTACGTGTGGTGGAAGGGCGGCTCGCCGGTGAACTTCGGCAAGTTCAAGGATCCGGAGATGGACTCGCTGCTCGACGCCGGACGCCTCGAGTCCGACTCCGACAAGGCCGCCACGATCTACCAGGACGTCAACAAGCGCTTCGGCGAGCAGGCCTGGAACCTCTGGCTGAACTGGACCATCTGGGACATCGCCTCGGCCCCCGACGTGCACGGCGTCTACGGACCCGACCTGCCCGACGGCGGCAAGCCGTTCCCGGGTCTCGCGACCGGACACCCGGTCAGCGGGATGTGGATCTCCTCCAACTGAGCCTGTCATCGGTGGTGGGGCGACCCGGGTACGCTCGGGCGCCTCACCACCGGACATCTGCTCGACACCTCGCTCCGAACGGCCCCTCCCTCCAACAGGACGACTGCACTAGTGGGCATCGCCAAGAAGCTCGTACAGCTGGTCATCACGGTCATCCTGGTGACCTTGTTCGCGTCGTTCCTCCTGGAGCTGCTGCCGGGTGACCCGGTCGAGGTGCTCGTGCCGTTCGGCAGCGAGGAGCAGCGTCAGCTGGTCCGCGAGGAGACCGGCCTCGACCAGCCCTTCGTCGTCCGCTACGGCGAGTGGCTCGGCGGGTTCGTCCAGGGCGACATGGGCAACTACTACACGGTGAGCTCCAGCCGCCCGGTCGCCGAGCGGGTGGCCGACGCCATCCCGCCGACCGTGCTGCTCATGGTCTACGCACAGGTGCTGGCGCTGATCATCGCCATCCCCGTCGGCGTGCTGGCCGCGTACAAGCAGGGGACGTGGTTCGACCGATTGTCGAACACGTCGGCCTTCGCGATGCTCGCCATCCCCACGTTCGCCCTCGGCTTCGTGCTGCAGTACTACGTCGGCGTGAAGCTCGGCTGGGCCGACACCGGCGGCTTCAAGGCCATCGAGGAGGACCCGGCCGGCCACGTCCGGTCGATGATCCTCCCGACGATCACGCTGGCCGTCGGCCAGGTCGCGGTGTACATGCGCCTGTTGCGCAGCGACATGATCGCCACGCTCCAGCAGGACTTCATCACGATGGCCAAGGCCAAGGGCATCACCACCAAGCGGATCCTCTTCCGCCATGCACTCCGGCCCTCGTCCCTCACGCTGCTGACGGTGGCCGGCCTCAACATCGGCACGCTGATCGGCGGTGCGCTGATCATCGAGGTCGTCTTCAACATCCCCGGCCTCGGCTACCTCATGGGCGAGGCCATCGCCACCCGCCAGATCGTGGCCTTCCAGTCCATCGTGGCGATCATCGCGATCTTCTACGTCTTCGTGAACTTCCTCGTCGACATCCTGTACACCGTCCTCGATCCACGGATCCGACATGCCGGCAGCTGAACCCGTCCCCGTCCACGACACCTCGCTGAGCCACCTGGGCCCATCGGCCGAGGTCTACGGCCTGGCCGTCGACTCCGATCAGCTCGAGCCGCTCCCGGCCGACGGGCGTCGCCGCAAGAAGGGCATGGGCGTCGGCGCCTGGCTGTCCATCGCCTGGATCGGCGGCCTGCTGCTGCTCGCCATCCTCGCTCCGTTCCTCCCGATCCCCGACCCGAACGAGTCGTTCGCGGAGATCGCCCGCCAAGGTCCGGTCTCCGGTCACTGGCTGGGCGGCGACGCGAACGGCCGCGACCTCTTCGCCCGCATCATCTACGGGACGCGTGCGAGCTTCGCGATCGGGTTCGGCGCCGTCGCCTTCGGTCTGGTCATCGGCGGCCTCCTCGGACTGGCCACGGGCTTCTTCCGGGGCAAGGTCGACGGGATCATCACCCCGATCATGACGATCCTGCTCGCCATCCCCCAGTTCGTCCTGGCCCTGTCGCTCGTGACGGTCCTCTCGTCGGGCGACCAGGTCAGCAGCGTCCAGCGCATCGGCGTCGTCGTCCTCGGCCTCGGGATCGTGTCGATCCCGATCCTCGGTCGCATCACCCGGGCCAACACGATGAGCTGGTCCGAGCGGGAGTTCGTCCTGGCCGCACGGGCGATGGGCGCCAAGAACTGGCGGATCATGATGCGCGACATCCTGCCGAACGTCTTCCCCGCCATGCTGTCGATCTCGCTGCTCGGCGTCGGCATCGCGATCGTCGCCGAGGGCGGACTGGCGCTGTTCGGCGTCGGCGTCCAGCCCCCGACCCCGTCGTGGGGCAACATCATCGCCGAGAACAAGGACCAGCTGAACCGGGCTCCGCACATCGTGATGTTCACGATCGTCGTCCTGTTCCTGACGGTCCTGGCGCTGAACTACCTGGCCGACGTGGTCAGCAAGCGGTTCGAGGTCAGGGAGAGCGTCCTGTGAGCAACCCCGACGTGATCGACGGCCCGGCCCCGTCCGGCGTGCCGGGGTCGGGACCCCTGCTCGACGTGGTCGATGTGGCGACGTCGTTCCGCTCGCCGCGCGGGCTGGTGCGAGCCGTGGACGGAGTGTCGTTCACGCTCGAGCGAGGTCGCTGCCTGGGCATCGTCGGCGAGTCCGGCTCGGGCAAGTCGGTGCTCTCCCGGTCGATCATGGGCCTCCTGCCCGGCACCGCCGAGCGGTCCGGCCAGGTCATGTTCGAGGGCAAGGACATCTCCTCGCTCAGCTCCGAGGGGTACCGGGAGCTGTGGGGCACCGAGATGGCGATGGTCTTCCAGGACCCGATGACCGCCCTCAACCCGGTGATGAAGGTGGGCAACCAGATCACCGAGTCCCTCCGGTACCACCTCGACATGGACAAGTCCGACGCCCGTGACACGGCGATCGCACTCCTCAAGGCCGTCCGCATCCCCGAGGCCGAGAAGCGCTTCTCGTCCTACCCGCACGAGATGTCGGGCGGCATGCGCCAGCGCGTGGTCATCGCCATCGCGCTGGCCTGCGGACCCAAGCTGCTGTTCGCGGACGAGCCCACGACCGCCCTGGACGTGACCGTGCAGGCGCAGATCCTCGACCTGCTCGCGGAACAGCAGCGAGAGCGGTACATGGCCATGATCCTGGTGACCCACGACCTCGGCGTCGTGGCGTCGCGCGCCCAGGAGATCGCTGTGATGTACGCCGGGCGCATCGTGGAGAAGGCGCCGACCCACGCCCTGTTCGCCAACATGCAGATGCCCTACACCGAGGCCCTGCTCGCGGCGATCCCGAAGCTCGGCGACCCGTCGCACACCCGGCTGGCGGCGATCGGCGGACGCCCGCCCGATCTCGTCAACCCGCCGGTCGGCTGCGCGTTCAGCCCCCGGTGCCCGTACGCGCAGCAGCGCTGCCACGAGGAGATCCCGACCCTGCAGGAGAGCCCCGACACGCCCGGACACGTGTTCGCGTGCTTCTACCCCGTGTCCTCACCGGAGACCATGGAGATCAAGGATCGCCTCACGGCGCAGCGG
>JAEYSR010000012.1 GCA_023434535.1 Actinomycetes bacterium | reverse complement strand
GCGGGATCGGTCGGGGCCGGCGGCGGCATCTGCGGCGGTGCGGGGGGCATCGTCGACTCGCCCGGGGTCGGCGGAACGGCGGGAGCCGAGGGCGCGTACCCGCCCGGAGGCGGCGTCGAGGTGGGACCGGCCGGTGGGACGTACCCACCCGGGGGCGGCGGCACGCCGGGCCCGGCCGGCGGGACGTACCCACCTGGGGGCGGGGGAACCGGGCCGTTGACGACGACCGACGGCGCCCCGGGGCCGTTGCGCTTCTTCCACCCCGAGCGCTTGACGAGACCGACGATCAGGAAGATGACGCCGAGCACGAAGAGCAGACCGCCGCCGACGAAACCACCGACGATCGAGCCGGCGAGCCCCGCGAGCCCGCCCGGGAACCCGGGCAGCTTCAGGACGGTGTACGAGCCCGTCGAGGAGACCTCGCCTCCGCAGGTGAGCTCGTAGCTCTCGCCGTCGACGGTGTCGAACGTCTTGGCGGAGTTGAAGCTCTCGCCGTTGGCCTCGGCGGTGAACGTGCCGCCGGGCGTGTCGAAGGCGATCGGGTTGCCCGATCCGTCCGTCCCCGTGCAGTCGGCCTCCTGGGTCAGCAGGACGAGCGCGCCGCTGTCGCTCGCGGAGGTGAACGATGTGCTCTCGCCGAAGGCGGTCGTCGTGGCGATGTCGCTCGCGACGCCGGCGATCGTGCTCACGCCGACGACGCCCGTCGCGCAGCCTCCGAGTGCCAGCACCAGGCAGATGACGCCGGCGATCACGAAGCCCTTGGGGGCCTTGGGTCCATCAGCCATCGGGCTCTCCTGGATCGGGGATCGGCCGGGCTCCGTTGCCCGACCCCTCCAGTATCCCGGTTCCGCACCCGTTCGCGTCGGATCTCGGCGAGGCGTTCTGACGACCCCGGCCCCGGCGCCCGCTCGTCCGAGGGTGGGTCAGCCGGTCAGTCGGGCGACGCGCCGTTCGACGAGGTCCATCGCCGCGTCCGGCTGCACCATGGCCAGGCGGACGTGGTCCGCCGCCGACGGCCCGTAGAACTCGCCCGGACTCGACACGACGCCCAGGTCCTGCGCCAGTCGCCGCGCCAGCGTCCAGGCGTCTCCGCCCGGCGCCGGGACCCACAGGTAGAACCCGCCGTCGGGCAGCGGAGCGTCGATGCCGAGCTGCGCGAGGACGCCGGCCATCCGCTCCAGCCGCGTCCGGTACCGGAGCCGCTGCTCGTCGACGGCGGTCTGGTCGGCGAGGGCCGCGACACCCGCGGCCTGGGCCGGACCCGGCACCATGAGCCCGGCGTGCTTGCGCACCTCCTGCAGGTAGCGCACCAGGTCGGGATCGCCGGCGTAGTAGCCCACCCGGACGCCGGCGAGGTTCGACCGCTTGGAGAGCGAGTGGACCGCGAGCACCCCCGCCGGCCCGGACTCCAGGACGGTGTGGCCCGGCTGCTGGCCGGCCACCACGGGCGTCCCCGACCACGTGAACTCCACGTAGCACTCGTCGCTGAGGACGGGGACCCCGTGGGCCCGCCCCCACTCGGCCACGGCCGCCAGGTCGTCGAGGCCGCCGGCCGGGTTGCCGGGCGTGTTGCACCAGAGGCACAGCGCCCGGGCGGCGTCGGCCGGATCGATCGCGGCGAGGTCCAGGCGCCACCGCTCGTCGACCGGCACGGGGACGGCCCTCGCACCGGCGAGCGTCGCGCCCATCGCATAGCTCGGATAGCTGATCGCCGGGTACAGCACGGTGTCGCGGGACGGATCCCGGAGCCGCAGCCAGTGCGGGATCCCGGCCACGAGCTCCTTGGTCCCGACCGCCGCACCGATCGTCTCCGGCTCGACGTCGACGGCGAAGCGTCGGGCGAACCAGTCCGAGACCGCCGAGCGGAACGCCGGCGTGCCGATGGACGGCGGGTAGCCACGTTCGGTGCCGGAACCGGCGAGCGCCGCCACGACGGCGGGAGGCGGCGGGTCGTGCGGGGTGCCGATCGACAGGTCGACCGCTCCCCCGTCGGCTGCTCCCCCACCGGCTGCTCCCCCGCCGAAGGACTCGGCCAGCGAGGTGATCTCCTTCAGGCGGTCGTACGGGTACGGGGGCGGGACGAACCCGGCGGGTCCGGTCGTCACCGAGGACCGCCCCCGGTGACGAACTCCGCGAACCTCGGCGCGCTGTCGGCCGCGATGCGCGCCGAGATGCGCAACCCGTCGTCCTCGGCCGTCTCGGTGACGACCTCGCCCGACCGGTGCAGCGCCGCCAGCACGTCGCCGCGGTCGTAGGGCACGAACAGGTCCACGGCCGGCAGCAGCGCCCGCAACCGGTCGCCGATGCGCAGGAGGAGGTCCTCCACGCCCTGGCCCGTCACCGCCGAGATGGCCACCGAGCCCGGGTGGCGCGCCGCCAGCTCCTCGGCTCCGGGACCGCGGTCGGCCTTGTTGAACACGAGCAGCTCGGGCCGCGACGGCTGGTCCTCGGGAGCGATCTCCCGGAGGACCGCCCGGACGGCGTCGATGTTGCCCTCGGGGTCCGCTGCGGACCCGTCGACGACGTGGACCAGGAGGTCCGCTGCGTTGGCCACGTCGAGCGTGGAGCGGAACGCCTCGACCAGCTGATGGGGCAGCTTCCGGACGAACCCGACGGTGTCGGTCAGGAGGACCGACTCGCCGCCGGGCAGCTGGAGCCGTCGGGTCGTGGCGTCGAGCGTGGCGAACAGCCGGTCCTCCACCAGGACGCCGGCCTGGGTCAGGCGGTTGAGCAGCGTCGACTTGCCGGCGTTCGTGTAGCCCACGATGACCACGTTGGGGATGCCGGCGCGGCGTCGGGACTTCCGCTGGGTCTCCCTCGTCCTCCCGATCTGGCGCAGCTCCGCCTCGAGCCGGTGCATCTGACGGGTGATGCGGCGTCGGTCGATCTCGAGCTGCGTCTCACCCGGTCCCCGCCGGGTGCCGACGCCGCCGGCCTGCTGGGACAGCGTCCCGCCCTTGCCGCGCAGGCGGGGCAGGCGGTAGCGGAACATCGCGAGCTGGACCTGGGCCTTGCCCTCCTGGCTGTGGGCGTTCTGGCCGAAGATGTCGAGGATCACCGCCGTCCGGTCGATGGCGGTCCGCCCGAGCAACTTCTCCAGGTTGCGCTGCTGGGCGGGCGACAGCTCGTCGTCGAAGACCACCGTGTCGCAGTCGGTCGCCTCCGCCACCTGGCGGATCTCCTCGGCCTTGCCGCTGCCGACGTAGGTCGCGGGATCGGGTGCGCCGCGTCGCTGGACGACCCGTGCCACCACGTCGGCGCCCGCCGTGTCGACAAGGAGCTCCAGCTCGTCGAGCGACTCGCCGAGGAGGTCGTCGTCCACGCCCGGGAGCGCGACGCCGACCAGCACGATCCTCTCCCGGAACGTCCGCTCGATGAACGCGCCGGACTCGCCGCCGAACTCGCCGAAGGCGCCGCGGTGGGTCTCCTCCTCGGGGACCAGCTCGACGAGGTCGCCGTCGTCCAGCAGCTCGAGCTCGCCGAGCTCGAGCCCGCCAGGCTCGTCGTCGCGGTCGAGGTCGTCGTCGTCGAAACCGGTCACGGGATCACCACCTCGGCGACGAACGTGGACGGCCCGGTCAGCAGCGCCCGGGACCCATCGAGGTCCACCGTGGCGGACCCGCCCGGCATCCGGACCGTGACCGACGCGTCCACCAGGCCCCACCCGTGGGCCGCCACCGCCGCGGCGACCGCACCCGACCCGCAGGCCTCGGTGATTCCCACCCCTCGCTCCCACACACGCAGGTCCAGCTCCGTCGCCGAGCGGGGTGCGACGACGTGGACGTTGATGCCGGCGGGGAAGCTCCGCTCCAGGACGGGACCGACCTCGTCGAGGTCCACGTCGTCGGGTTCGTCGACCAGCAGCACCAGGTGCGGGTTGCCGATGTCCACCGTCGCCCGGCGCAACGCCGGCTGCTCCAAGGCCTCGGGACTGAGCGGCGGACCGTCGACCGGCTCGCCCATGTCGACCGTGGTCCACAGCTCGCCGTCCACGTCGCCGCGCACGGTGCGCAACTGGCGGAGCCCCCCGACGGTCTCGACGAGGACGTCTCCCTCGCCGCGTCCGTCGCCGCGCAGGACCGCCTGCGCCAGGCAGCGGATGCCGTTGCCGGAGATCTCCGCCTCGGAGCCGTCGGCGTTGAGCAGCACCATGTGGACGTCCGCGTCGTCACCGCCGGGCGGGAGGGCGTAGATGAGGCCGTCGGCGCCGACGCCGGTGTGGCGCGCGCACACGGCCCGGGCCCGCTCCGGGTCGGGCGTGAGGTCCGGGTTCTCCTGCCAGCGCGCGACCAGGAAGTCGTTGCCCAGCCCGTGGAACTTGGTCAATCGCAACACGATGGGCCCACGGTAGTGGTGGGATCGACGCCGTCCGGATCGAGTTCCCGGTCGGCCGCCCCGGCCTGCCTCCAGTGCTGGTCGACCCGGGCTGCGAGCTCGTCGCCGTCCACCTCTGGTCCGGCGGCGAACCACTCGATCCGGGGATCGCGGCGGAACCAGCGCTCCTGGCGCACCGCGAACCGCCCCGTCCGCTGCACGGCGACGGCCAGGGCCTCGTCGACGCCGATCTCGCCGCGCTCGGAGGCGAGCAGCTCCCGGTAGCCGAGCGCCTCCGCCGCGGTCCGGGAGATGCCCTCGGGCAGCTCCCGCAGGGCGCGGACCTCGGCCAGGAGCCCGTCGGCCATCTGGCGGCGGTAGCGCTCGGCGATCCGAAGCCTCACCACCTCCCGGGACACCTCGAGACCCGTCAGCACGAAGGGCGTGGCCGGGAAGGCGGTGAGCCCGGGACCCGACTCGGAGAACCGCCGGCCCGAGCCGATCGTGACCTCCAGGGCCCGGAGGAGGCGACGGCGGTTGCCCGGAGGAACGCGCTCGGCCGCCACCGGGTCGAGCTCCACGAGCTGAGCCGTGAGCTCCTCGGTGCTCGAGGACTCGAGCCGGGCGACCACCTCGGGGAACCGCCCCGGCAGGTCCAACGCATCGGTGACCGCCTGCACGTAGAGCCCGGTGCCGCCGACGAGGAGCGCCGAGGCGCCCCGCGACTCGATGTCGTCCAGCGCCTGGTCGGCCATCTCGACGAACCGCTGGACGGAGTACTCCTCCCACGGGTCGACCACGTCGAGCAGGTGGTGCGGAACACCGGCCCGCTCGTCGAGCGTCGGGGTGGCCGTGCCCACGTCCATGCCCCGGTAGACGGCCATCGAGTCGCAGCTGACGACCTCGGTCGGGAGCCCCTGTTCGATGCGCCTGCGGGCCACGCGGACGGCGAGGGCGGTCTTGCCCGAGGCGGTCGGTCCGACCAGGACCAGGTGGCGACCCGACGGCCGACCCGCGGTACGGGCCTTCACGGGCCGTCGCTCAGGACGGCTGCGACCAGCGACCACCAGTCGAGCCGGATCGGGTCGAGCGGCTCGATCGACGGCCGGGCCTCGACGTACGCGGCGGTCAGCCCGATCACCGCTCCCGGCCCGAACGTGGCGACGACGTCGGCCGCGGCCACAGCCAGGTCCCGGTACGGGTCGCTGAGGGCGGCGTGGGAGCTGTCGGCGAAGCGGGGAGGCACCCGGGTGCGGGAGGGGCGACGGAAGGTGAGGTTCGCCGCGCCGCTGAGGTCCGGAGCCTCGCCGGGGTCCGGGAGCACGAGGTTCGCGAAGGTGGCCCGTCCGATCGTCGGGACGGGCGCCGACGACCGCTCCTCGGCGCGGGCCGCGCCGTCGCGCAGCACCGCCAGGATCCGCTCGGGCTCGAGGCCGGCGTACGGAGAACCGGGAGTCGGGATCCACCCGCCGGCGACGGCCCGCTCGACGGCTGCGAGCGCCTCGGACGGAGGGAACCCGGGGAGAGCGTCCGAATCGGTCGTCGACGCCGACGGACCGTCGTGGACCGCGGCGACCGCCTGCGCCAGCGCCGTGACGAGGACCGCGGGATCCGGCGGGATGCGATCGACGTCGAGACCGGCGACCCGGTCGCCCGACGTGTGGGACCGCGCCTCGGTCACGCAGCGCTCACCGGGATGCGCCGGCGGTGCGTCGGCTCGGCGATCACCTCGACCAACTCGCCGGTGAGGTTCGTGGTGGACGCGCCGGTGACCAGCACGTGGGCGTAGGTGCCGGAGCGCAGGGGCCGATCCGACGGGAAGTGGACGAGCCGGTTGTGACGGGTCCGACCGCTCAGCCGGCTGGGATCACGACGACTCGGGCCCTCGACCAGGACCTCCTCGGTCATCCCGAGTCGGGCCTCGTGGCCGAGCCGCGACGTCCGCTCCACCACGGTGCGGAGGCGGGCCATGCGCTCGACGGCGACCTCGTGGGGAACCGCACCCCCGAGCTCCGCCGCCTCGGTCCCGGGTCGGGGCGAGTACACGAACGTGAACGCGTTGTCGTAGCGGGCCTCGGCCGCCACCTCCAGGGTGGCGGCGAAGTCGGCGTCGGTCTCGCCGGGGAAGCCGACGATGATGTCGGTCGTGACGGCGAGGTCGTCGATGCCGGCCCGAGCCGCCGCCAGGCGTTCCAGGTAGCGATCGGCGGTGTAGCCCCGGTGCATGGCGGCGAGCACGGCGTCGCTGCCCGACTGCAGCGGAAGGTGCAGGTGCTCGCAGACGCTGTCCACCTCGGCCATCGCCACGATGGTCTCGGGTCGGAGGTCCTTGGGGTGGGGACTCGTGTACCGGATCCGGCGGATCCCGTCGACGGCCCCGGCGGCCCGGAGGAGGTCGGCGAACAGCGGCCGGGCCCGAGGCTGGTCGGCGGCTGCCCACGACTCACCCGCCAGGTGCGACGGATCCAGCTGCACCGGCGACTCCGAGGATCCGTTGCGGAGCCGGAGCGTCAGGTCGCGACCGTAGGAGTTCACGTTCTGGCCGAGAAGGGTCACCTGGGTGACGCCGTCCGCCGCCGCCCGCTCCACCTCGGCGACCACGTCGCCGAACGCCCGGCTGATCTCCGGCCCCCGGACCGCGGGGACGATGCAGAACGCGCAGCTGTTGTCGCAACCGATCTGGATGGTGACCCAGGCGGAGTGACCCGACTCCCGGACGACCGGGAGCGCGGACGGGAACAGCTCGTGGTCCTCCGCCACGGTCTCCGCCAGGATCTCGGTGACCGATGCCCCGCTGGACTGGTGCTCGTGCAGCAGCTCGACGGCCCGGTGCACGTTGTGGGTGCCGAGCACGACGTCGACGTACGGCGCCCGCTCCGCCACGCCCTCGCCGTCCTTCTGGGAGAGGCACCCGGCGACCATGATCTCCATGTCGGGCCGACGGTCCTTCTCGGACTTCAGGTGGCCGAGGGTCCCGTACAGCTTGTTGTCGGCGTTCTCCCGGATGCAGCACGTGTTGAGCACCACGACATCCGCGTCCTCGACGCCGGCCGCCGGCACGTAGCCGTCGGCCTCCAGCAGGCCGGCCAGCCGCTCGGAGTCGTGCTCGTTCATCTGGCACCCGAAGGTGCGCACCAGGTACCGCTTGGTCACCTCGCTAGCGTACGGCCCCGTGGGTGAGGCCTCCGAAGTCGACCGGTCCGACGCGCCCTCGACCCGCTCGTCCCGGGAGCGAGTCGTCGAGTGGATCTGGGTCGCGGCCTCGATCGTCGTGGTGGCCCTGGCCACCGCGACCGCCGTGGCGGCCTTCGTCGTGTGGAACGAGTACCTGCCGACGATGGCCCGGGCGATGTGCGGTCCGGACCTCGATCGCGTCTGCGACCCTTCCGTCGGCGCCGTCCGGGCGGTCGACGGCTGGTGGATCGCGTTGTCGGCGACCGGCACCGTGGCCCTGGCCATCGCCGTGTGGGCCGCCATCAGGTCCGCCCGGGCCCGGGCCGACCGAAGGCGCCGACGACGGTCGATCGTCGCAGCGGTCAGCGCCCTGGGCGCCGTCGCTGCGTCGGGCATCACCGGTGCGACCGCCGGGACGCTCACGTGGGACCAGGTGGCGATGTGGGCCGTCATGGACGGCTCCCAGACCGCTCGCTACAGGGGCCTCGGTTGGCTGTTCGACGAGCGGGTCGACGACGTCCGCTTCGTCCTGGTCGGCGGGGCCGAGGTCGGTGCCGCCACGTTGCAGCGCCACGCGGTGATCACCGCCGTCGCGACGCTCACGACGTTCGGCCTCCTCGCCCTCGCGCTGCACCTGTTGCGCCCGACCGATCCGACCGTCGACATGGAACCGGAGCCGTCCTGAACTCGGGCACGACGGACCAACCAGTGGTCGCTCATGCCCAAGGTCGAGCGCCGCACGATCCCTCGCTCGAACTCGGGGGAATCCGACGTGTACGAGGTCGGATTCCCCCAAGTTCGGTGCCGGCAACACCCATCGGCGTCGTGCGCCGGGCCCGGACGCGACGGACCCGCCGCGTGCACCTTCCTGGGGGGAGGGCACGCGACGGGTCGCATCGATCCTGGGGACTCGCGCTCGACCCAGTGCGGCGCTGGGGAAGCAGCGCCGCCGGCCCGGACCGGTGGAACGAGGATCAGCTGATGCGGGGCGCCCGCAGGCACACAGGCGCCCCGGTGGACTGATCAGTCCAGGGAGATGGGGAGATCGTCCGGATCGACCACGTAATCGGAGAGGTCGACCGACTCCTCCGACTCGCCCTGCCCGATGCCGACGGCACGGAGCACGCGATCCTGGATCTCCACCATGACCTCGGGGTGATCGGTGAGGAACGACTTGGCGTTCTCCCGCCCCTGGCCGAGCTGCTCGCCCTCGTAGGTGTACCAGGCACCCGACTTCTTGACGATGTCGTGCTCGACGCCGATGTCGAGCAGCGAGCCCTCCCGGCTGATGCCCCGGCCGTACATGATGTCGAACTCGGCCTGGCGGAACGGCGGCGCCACCTTGTTCTTGACGACCTTCACCCGGGTGCGGTTGCCGACGACCTCGACGCCGTCCTTGATGGCCTCGATGCGCCGGATGTCCAGGCGGACCGACGAGTAGAACTTGAGCGCCCGACCACCCGGAGTGGTCTCCGGCGACCCGAACATCACGCCGATCTTCTCCCGCAGCTGGTTGATGAAGATGCAGATGGTCTGGGTCTTGTTCAGGTTGGCGGTCAGCTTGCGCAGCGCCTGGGACATGAGGCGGGCCTGGAGGCCGACGTGGCTGTCGCCCATCTCGCCCTCGATCTCCGCCCGGGGCGTCAGGGCCGCCACCGAGTCCACGACCAGCACGTCGATGGCGCCGGAGCGGATGAGCATGTCGGAGATCTCCAACGCCTGCTCCCCCGTGTCGGGCTGGGAGATGAGCAGCTCGTCCACGTCCACCCCGATCTTGGAGGCGTAGACGGGATCCATGGCGTGCTCGGCGTCCACGTAGGCGCAGATGCCCCCGTTGCGCTGGGCCTCGGCCACGACGTGCATGGCGAGCGTGGACTTGCCCGACGACTCCGGGCCGTAGATCTCCACCACGCGCCCACGCGGCAGGCCGCCGATCCCGAGCGCGATGTCCAGCGCCAGGGCGCCGGTGGGCACGGACTCCACGGCCATCGAGCCCTTGTCGCTCATCTTCATGACCGAGCCCTTGCCGTACTGCTTCTCGATCTGGCCGAGGGCCATCTCGAGTGCCTTCTCTCGCTCCACGTTCCTGTTCCCTTCGTGCTCGGCGGAGGGCCGCCGGGTCGGTGGTTCGGGGGCCGTTGCTCGGCACCGATCAGTTGATGGGCTGACCGTACCGAGGGGGTCTGACAGTCTCCCTGCCCGGCACCACAGGAGCGTAGTTACGAACGAGTGTTCGACTCAAGCATTTCCGACGACAAATCGGGGATCGGTTCCCGGACGCCAGCCCCGGCCGGCCGTCCGAGGAGCGAGCGCGCTACCTCTCGACCAGGTGCCGTCGCAGGAGGCCGAGCAGCGAGATGACCGTGAACTCCCGGACCTGACGCCGTCGCCCCGGCAGCCGGACCTCGATCGACGCCACGACGGGATCGCCGCCACCGGCGCTGCCGGGCTCCCCCACGGCGATCGCCATGCACACCGTGCCGGCAGGTCGCCCCTCCTGCTCGTCGGGACCGGCGACGCCCGTGGCCGCGATCCCGACATCGGTGCCGAGAACCCGACGGGCACCCAGCGCCATGGCGACAGCCGCCTCCTCGGTCACGACCGGACCTTCGGGGACGCCGAGCAGGTCGAACTTCACGTCCGACGCGTAGGACACGATCGAGCCGCGGAAGACGTCGCTGGCGCCCGCGACGTCGCAGATCCGGGACCCGATCATCCCGCCGGTGAGCGACTCCGCGACGCCGAGGGTCATCCCCCGCTCGCGCAGCAGGTCGAGGACGACGGACTCCATCGTGTCGTCGTCGACGCCGAAGACCACGCCGCCGAGGATCCCGCGGACCAGCTCCTCCTCCATGCGGAGGATGTCGGCCACCGCGTCCGCGGTGTCGGCCTTGGCGGTGAGGCGGACCTTCAGGCCCTCCATCCCGGACGCGAGGAACGCGATCGTCGCGGTCGCCTGACCCGACTCCGCCAACCGGTCGAGCTCGGTGAGCCGGTCGGCCAGGATCTCCGCGAGGCCGGACTCGGACTCGCCCCAGGTCCGCAGGGTGCGGCTCGCGATCACCGAGGTGATGCCGGCCCGTCGCTGCAGGTCGGGGAGCACGGTGCCGGCGACCATCTCCTTCATCTCCCACGGCACGCCGGGAACCGCGTAGATGACCTTGTCCGTCGGCTCGCCCGTGGCCGGATCCGGCCGGGTCAGCGGGCAGACCAGGCCCGGAGCCGTCCCGGGCTGCTGCGGGATGAACTCGGCGCCCACCGGCTTCATGGCCTGGCGGAGGTTGTTCATGGGCATCCGCCGGCCCCGGCCGCCGAACATGGCGATGATCCGCTCGGCCGCCTCCTCCGACTCCTCGAGCTCCACGCCCATGACCGCGGCGATCGCCTCCCGGGTCAGGTCGTCCTGCGTCGGGCCGAGGCCGCCGGTGCAGATGACGGCGTCGCTGCGCGACAGGGCGAGCTCGATCACGTCGACGATGCGACCGAGGTTGTCGCCGACCTTGGTCTGGAAGTACGAGTCCAGCCCCGCCAGTGCGAGCTGCTCCCCGATCCAGCTCGAGTTCGAATCCACGATCTGACCGAGCAGCAGCTCGGTCCCGACGGCCACCACCTCGACGCGCATGGCGGGGAACCTACCGTCCGCGCCGCACTGCGGCCGACGGACGCGTCGCCACGACGTCAGGACACGTAGGTGAACCGGGAGGCGACCGACGTCGCGCTGGTGCCACCCGGGGTCGTGACCGTCACGTCCACGGTGCCGGCCGTCATCACCGGTCCCGCGCTCTGCACGGTGATCTGGGTGTCGGACACCACCACCGGGGTGGTCGCCGATCGCAGCGATCCGAAGTAGACGGAGGTGGC
>JAEYSR010000222.1 GCA_023434535.1 Actinomycetes bacterium | reverse complement strand
TCCACGGACCGGGCGGCCGTGTCGCGTCCGGGGTAGCTCGCTCGCCCCCGGTTTCGTGGCAGGCTGGACGGGTCGCGTCCCACGCCGCCGGACAGGCCGGCGACGCAGGACGCTCCAGGGGGTACCGATGTCCACCGATGAGCAGCTCTCCACCGGCGAGAGGATCTCCGCCGACGAGAGGATCCTGGGCCGCCCGGCGGTCGACGACCTCGAGGCCATCCTCACGACGGCCAACACCGACGTCGACGAGGTGATCCACGCCGTGCGCGACAACGCGGACGCGATCTTCACCTGGGACTACGAGAAGGGCGCTCGGCCGGCGCTCAACAAGCTCTACGAGAAGGCCAAGCACTCCCAGTGGAACGGCCAGACCGACCTCGACTGGTCCCAGGACGTCGACCAGCAGCAGTTCGCCGAGATGATGGCGGACATGCAGCAGATGGAGTTCCAGACCCGAGGGGTGGACTTCACCGACACGCCGTTCGAGAACTGGGGTCGGCCCGAGTGGATCGAGCTCGCCCACCAGAGCCAGAACTGGTCGCTGAGCCAGTTCATGCACGGCGAGCAGGGCGCCCTGCTGTGCACGGCCAAGATCGTCGAGACCGTCCCCTGGATCGACGCCAAGTACTACGCCGCCACGCAGGTCATGGACGAGGCCCGTCACGTGGAGGTGTTCGCCCAGTACCTGGACACCAAGCTGGACGGCCACTACCCGATCAACACCCACCTCAAGCTGCTGCTCGACGACATCATCGACGACAGCCGCTGGGACATGACCTACCTCGGCATGCAGATCATGGTGGAAGGCCTGGCCCTGGCCGCCTTCGGCATGGCGATGCAGACCACGCCGGATCCTCTGCTGAAGCAGCTCCTCCGCTACGTCATGAGCGACGAGGCCCGTCACGTCGCCTTCGGCGTCCTGTCGCTGCAGGAGTTCTACGCCGGCCTCACCGACGCCGAGCTGCTCGAGCGCCAGGAGTTCGCGTTCGAGGCGGCGGTCCGCATGCGTGACCGGTTCCTCCAGCAGGAGGTCTGGGACCGCATGGGCATCGACGTGAAGCGGGCGGTCAAGCTGTTCGACGTCCCGGCCGAGATCAAGAACCAGGACCCGTTCCAGCAGCTCCTGTTCTCCAAGATCGTGCCGAACTGCAAGAAGCTCGGCCTGCTCGACGCCAACGACGGTTGGCTCCGCAAGCGCTTCGACGTCCTCGGCGTCACGCAGTTCGAGGACTGGGTCGACACCGGTGAGGAGTACCTGGAGATGGACGCCGTCGCCCAGGACCGCGCCGCCGCCGGAGGAGCGGCCTGACCCCGTCGACCCGCCCCATCGGCTCCTCGTCCGCTCCCGACCCGTCGGGGGTGTACGAGCGGCGCATCCAGCGCGCCGCCCTGGACCGGGCGAGGGACGCGTCGCCCGAGCTGCGTGACCTGCTCACCCACGTCGCCGATCGACGTGCCGACCGCCGCGGAGCGCAGCTCGGCGCGCTGCTCGGGCCCGGTCGCGCTGCTGCGCCGGGTCCGGCCGCCCCCTCCGACGGGAGCGCGACGCAGGTCCGGGTCCTCGCCGTGAACGTCGTGGGCCCCACGCTGCGGCTGATCCGCACCGAGCGACCGGCCGGCTTCGACTTCCGTGCCGGCCAGTACCTCAAGGCCGGAGCGGCCGGTTCCGGACGTTCCAGCTTCTCCCTCGCGTCCGCACCCGGCGAGGCGCACCTGGAGCTGTGCGTGGGGCTGAACCCCGGCGGAAAGGTCTCTCCGGCGCTGCTGTCGCTGGGCGTCGGCGACCACGTGGAGCTGGTGCCCCGTGCCAAGGGGAGCTTCGTCCTCGACGACTCGGCGCAGACCCACCTGATGGTGGCGACGTCGACCGGGATCGGACCGCTGCGCTCGATGGTGCGCGACGGCCTGCTCCGCGGCGTCGCGGGCCGGTTCGTTGTGCTCCACGGCGCGAGCTCGCCCGACCGACTCCCGTACCTCGACGAGCTGACGGCGCTGGCGTCGGGCGACATCGGACTCGACTACCGGGCCACCGTCAGCGGCCCCGGTGCCGTGCCGCCCGGTCTGGGCGCGGGGCGGGTCGACGTCCTCGCGGCCGAGGTCGCCGCCGGCATGGACCCCTCGACGACCACGGTCTACGCGTGCGGCCATCCCGGGATGATCGACGCCGTCCGGTCCTCGCTCGGCGCACTCGGCTTCACGGTCCGCAGCGAGGCGTTCGACTAGCACCGGTTCCGGCCGTCGCGACGCACCTCGTCGGCCGTAGTGTCGCCGCCGTGCCAGACCACTCCGAACATCAGACCGACACGAACGACCCTCCGGTGCCCAAGGTCGAGCCGGTCTCCGACGCCGACGCGACCGAGGCCCAGCTGGCTGCGCTGGAGCCCATCGGTCCGATGCGCGACCTCCACATCTTCCGCACCCTCGCCGTGCACCCCAAGCTGCTGCGCAGCTGGCTGCCGCTCGGCGGTCGACTGCTGCAGGGCAGCCTGCTCGACGGCCGGGTCCGGGAGCTCGTGATCCTGCGGACCGCCGCGTTGTGCGGGTCCGACTACGAGTGGGGCCAGCACGTCGGGATCGGTCGCGACGCCGGCCTGACCGATGCGGAGATCCTCGGGTGCGCCGGCCCGACGGACCCCGGAGCGTGGGGAGCGGAGGACCTGTCGGTCCTGACCGCCACCGAGGAGCTGGTCGACGGGCACCGCATGTCGGACGCGACGTGGTCCGAGCTCGTCGGTCTCGGCTGGAGCGACCAGCAGCTCATCGAGCTGACCATGCTCGCCGGTCACTACGCCATGCTCGCCGGGATGCTGCGGTCGGTGGGCGTGGCCCCCGAGGGGCCGATCCCGACCGTCGGCCACGTCGAGGTGGCGTCGTGACGGCCGCGACCGTGGGCTCCGGCCGGATGGCCGGGCGGACGGCCGTGATCGTGGGAGCCGGCCAGACGGCGGGGGAGACCGTGGGCAACGGTCGGGCGGTGGCCGCCACGTTCGCCCGCGAGGGCGCACGGCTGGTGCTGGTCGACCGGGACGCCGACAGCGTCGCCGAGACGGCGACTCTGGCCGCCGAGGCCGCGGCGGGCTCGGGGTTCGACGTGGCCGACCCCGTCGTGGTCGTCGCGGACATCGCCACCGACGACGGGCCGGATCGCGTGGTCGCTGCCGCCGTCGACGCGGCCGGCGGGTTCGACGTGCTCCACAACAACGTGGGCATCGGGGCGGGCGACGGACCGCCCCACCACCTGGGCGACGAGGCGTTCGACCGGATCATGGACGTGAACCTCCGCGCGCTGTGGCGGACGTGCCGGGCCGCGGTCCCGGTCCTGCGCGCCGCCGAGCGCAGCTCCGTGGTCAACGTGTCGTCCCTGGCGTCGATCGCCGCGGCGTCGAACCTCACGGCGTACAAGCTGTCCAAGGCCGGAGTGAACGCGCTCACGCAGAACCTCGCCCTCACCGGCGCCAAGCACGGCATGCGGGCGAACGCGATCCTGCCCGGCTTCATCGACACCCCGATGGCCGTCGACGCCGCGGCCGGGGCGCTCGGCGTGGACCGCGACGACTACGCCGGGGCGCGGGCGTCCATGGTGCCGCTCGGGCGCCAGGGCTCCGCCTGGGACGTGGCGAACGCCGCGCTGTTCCTGGCCAGCGACGAATCGGCCTTCATCACCGGCGTCCTGCTGCCCGTGGACGGCGGTCAGGCGGCACGGATCGGCTGAGCCCGAGCCGCAGCGTCAGTCGGGCAGGAGGACGTCGAGCGAGCGTCGGGCGAGAGCGACGTCGCTGGCGGTGGCCACCGCCAGTCGGCACCCGTCGGACGGGTCGAGGGTCGTGCCGATCCACTCGTCGGCCGCAGGATCACCGTCGAGGACCGCCTCGCCGGCGTCGCGCTGGTGGTCGGAGCGGTCGCCCAGGCGGAGCCGGGTGGCCACGATCCGGGACCCCCCGGTGCCCGACGGCCCGGACCAGCCGCGCACCGACGTGTCGTTCGACGTCAGCAGGGTCCGGCGGCCGCCGACCGACACGTCGAGCGTGCTGCGGAGCATGCCGGTCGGCTCGTCGTCGCGGCCGAGCACCAGCACCTCGTCGAGGGTGAGGGACGCGTCGGCCGCGGCCTCCACGACGGTGGTCGCCGCGTGTCGGGCGCGCTCGGTGAGGATCACGGGCTCGGGCCGCCAGTCGAGCGAGGCGCCCCCGGCCACCCGCAGGACCGTGTCCCACGTCGTGCCCGCGCCCCTGGCGGCGTAGACGACGGTGGCCGCGACCGAGCGGACCGTCACGTGCAGGCCGGGTCCGACGTCGACGCACACCCGGATCCGGTCCTCTCCGACCGGCGACGCACCCGAGCCCACGAGCCACAGCGTGGCGCCGTCCCAGCGGAGCCAGACCGGTGCGCTGCAGAGGACGCCCTCGACCCGCACGGCCCCTCCGGCGCCCTGACGGAGCCGGACCTCGAGGTCGGTCTCCGTCCAGCCGCTCGCCGGTGCGCCGCCGTCGACGTCGCCCGTGGCCCTGGTGTCGTGCACGTCGGGTCCCCTCCTCAGCCCGCGGTCGCGGCCGGAGCGTGGAGGTGGGAGCGGATCCACTCGGCGATCGGCGCCGCGCCCTCGGGGGACGTCAGCGACACGAACACCGTGGGCAGATCGCCCCGCTGGGCGGCGGCGTCGCGCTCCATGACGCCGAGGTCCGCGTTGACGAGGTGGGCGATGTCGATCTTGTTGATCACGAGGAGGTCGGAGCGGGTGACGCCGGGCCCGCCCTTCCTCGGCACCTTGTCGCCGCCCGCGACGTCCAGGACGAACAGCTGCACGTCCACCAGCCCCTTGGAGAACGTGAGCGTGAGGTTGTCGCCCCCGCTCTCCACCAGGACCAGGTCGAGCGGTCCCTCCCGCTCCTCGAGGTCCTCGATCGCATCGAGGTTGGCGGTGATGTCCTCGCGGATCGCGGTGTGCGGGCAGCACACCGTCTCGACGGCGACGATGCGCGCCGCGTCGAGCACGCCGCGACGCTTGAGCGTGTCGGCGTCCTCGGTGGTGTAGATGTCGTTGGTGACGACGCCGAGTCGCAGCTCGTCCTTCATGAGCGCGCACAGCGCGGCCACGAGCGCGGTCTTGCCGGTGCCGACCGGTCCGCCGATGCCGACGCGGAACGCGCCGTCGCCTCGGTCCCGAACCGGGTGGTCGTGCGTGTGGGTGTGGAACGGGCCGGAGCCGATGTCGTGCA
>JAEYSR010000242.1 GCA_023434535.1 Actinomycetes bacterium | reverse complement strand
TCGATGAGGTGGTGGGACTCCGTGCCGTCGGGTCGCGTCCAGCGGCGTCGGAGCCTGCTGGAGGTGGCGACGGCGCCCTCGGCGATCGAGAGCCGACGGATCGGTGGTCCGTCGGGAACCCGGGGGTCCTCGACGTCGATCGTCCAGTCGCCCGGGACCCGACCGGCGACTCGCAGGTCGCCGCCGACGTTGACGCAGGCCCCGTCGGCACCGAGGTGGAGCAGCTCGTCGGCGATCAGGTCGGCGGCGAACCCCTTGGCGATCCCGCCGGGATCGAACCCGACACCGCGCCGGACGCGGAGTCGGAGGCCGGACCGATCGAGCTCGACCGGAGCGGTGCTGGCGTCGTCCCGCGGAGCGACCGGAACGGGGCCTCGCCGGCCGCTGCCGTCGAGGGAGGCGACGTAGCCGGCCGCCGCCACCTCGCCCAGCAGAGTCGGATCGAACAGCCCGCCGGTGGCGGTCCGGGCCCGCAGCGCCCGGTCGACGAGCTCGACGGTCTCGGGCGACAGCTCGACCCACTCGCCGGGGCGGGAGTTCGCCAGGCTCAGCTCGCTGTCGGGCAGGAACCGGCTCCAGATCGACTCGAGCCGGACGAGCCGGGCATGCGCGGCCTCGAGGAGCGCGTCGCCGTCCAGGCGGGAGCCGGACGTCGCGACCGCCACGTGGGCGTCGGAGCCCATCACCCGGAACCGGGTGTCGACCATGAGGGCGCCCGACACGATCAGCTCCCGTGCGTGGAGCTGGACGCCCCGGCGCCACTGCTCGACGAACCGCTGCTCGACGAACCGCTGCTCGAGGAACCACTGCCGGCGACGGCTCCGGATCCACCCCAGCCCCTGTTCGAGTCGGCCGTGTTCGAGTCGGTGGTCGTCGAACCGTTCGTGTCGGTCGACCAGGCCGACGACCCGTCGCCGGTCTGGCTCGTGTCGGCCTGGCTCGTATCGGTCTGGCTCGTGCTCGTCGAGGCTGAGCCGTCGATGGTCGCGCTGCCACCGATCCAGCCGATCAGGCCTCCGGTGGCACCCACCGCGAGGACTGCGGCGGCGACACGGCTCTTGGCCGCCTTGTGGTGGCGCCGGCTGCGGGGACCGCTGGACCGGCCGCGGCGGACGACCCGGGCATCGAGCTCGGAGGCCTGGGGGGACTGCGGAGAAGATGGAGGGGGAGATGTCGGCTCGCTCATGCGTCCACCCTCCTCGGCGGAGGTTGGAGTGGCGTGAGAGCCACCCGTGTGATGTCCGAGAACCTGCGAGCCCGCTCAGGCGCTCAGGTGGACGGTCGAGGAGTCAGAGGCGAGCTCGGCGTCCTCCGGCCGGCGCAGCGCGTCCAGCACCCGCTCGAACACGACCCGATCCGCCGGGTCGATGCGGGCCACGACGTGCTCCTCGACCGCTGCGACGTGGTGCTCGATCGCGTCCTCCAGCACCGACTCGCCGCGAGCGGTGAGGACGAGGTGGACGCGACGACGGTCGTTCGGACAGGCCTGACGTTCGAGCAGTCCGTCCTGCGCCAGGCGATCGGCCAGCCGGGTCACCCCGCCGGTGCTCAGCGCCACCTCCTCCGCCAGGTCGCTCATCGTCAGACGTCCCTCGGGCGAGCGTCGGATCCGCAGCAGCACCTCGAAGGTCTGCAGGGAGATGCCGTCGGTGCGGTGCAGGTCGGCGTCGAGCAGGTGGGTGAGCCGCTGGTGCGCCTCCAGGAGGAGCCCGAAGGTCCGGATGCGATCGTCCTGGGTACATGCCTGAGCTGGTTCGTCCGACATGCCGCCATCGTAGCGCAAACATCTGCTCACTCAATAGTTGACAACGCAGATATTGCTCGGTACGTTGTTGATACGACATCGAACACCGCAGCTCCGGCCCACCCAGAGCTCGCCGAGAAGGAGCAAGAAAATGAGCGACCTCCCCGCAGCCGGCACGTACGGCATCGACGGCAGCCACACCCACGTCGGCTTCGCCGTCAAGCACTTCGGCCTCTCCAAGGTCCGGGGTGAGTTCCAGAAGGTCGACGGGTCCATCACCATCGCCGAGCCCGTCGAGAGCTCCAGCGTCGAGGTGACCATCGCCGCCGACTCGTTCAACAGCCGTGACGAGGGCCGCGACGCCCACGTCCGCAGCGCCGACTTCCTCGACGTCGAGACGTACCCCACGCTGACGTTCTCCTCGACCGGCCTCCGCCAGGACGGCGACAGCTGGGTCGTGACCGGGGACCTCACGATCCACGGCGTGACCAGGTCGGTCGAGCTGGAGACCGAGTTCGAGGGCGCCCTCGACGACCCGTTCGGCATGGAGCGCATCGCCTTCTCCGCGGAGACCGAGATCGACCGCACCGACTTCGGCCTCACCTGGAACCAGGCCCTCGAGACCGGCAGCCTCGTCGTCGGCAAGAAGGTGAAGATCACCCTCGAGGTCGAGGCGGTCCGACCCAAGGAGGCCTGAGACCCGTCCGGGCCCTGACCGGCCCGGCCGACTGTCCCCCACACCCTCTCCCCCAACCCCACCCACCGGATCGGCCCGGCCCCTCTCGGGTCGGGTCGATCCGCGTTCCGGCCAGCGCCGACCGCCCCGAACGGCGACAATGGTCGCCAGCGGCGGGTGCCGCCGGCACGGAGGAGGGACCAGGTGGAACGACTGTCGGGACTGGACGCCACGTTCCTGTACCTGGAGACGCCGGCGGGGCACATGCACGTGGCCATGACCGCGATCTACGACGCCTCCACCATGGAGGGCGGCTACAGCTTCGACAAGATCAAGGCCACGATCGAGGAGCGCCTGCCGCTGGTCCCGCCGTTCCGCCGCCGGCTCGTCGAGGTGCCGTTCAAGTTCCACCACCCCGTGTGGATCGAGGACCCCGACTTCGACCTCGACGACCACGTGCACCGGGTCATCTGCCCGGCGCCGGGCGGCCGCCGGGAGCTCGCCCAGATCGCCGGTCAGATCGCGTCCGTCCCGCTCGACCGCACCCGCCCGCTCTGGGACGCATGGGTGATCGAAGGGCTCAAGCACGACCGCTTCGGCTTCGTGATCAAGGTGCACCACTCGGCGGTCGACGGCGCAGCCGGCGCCGAGATCATGACCGAGCTGTTCGACCTGAGCACCGAGGGCCGCGAGATCGACGCGGATCCCGTGCCGCCCGAGCACGTCCCGTCGGACCTCGAGCTGCTCTCGCACGCCGCCATGTCCAAGGCCCGCCTCTACGGCGACGCGTTCGGGCTGATCGGAAGGACGGCCCGCTCGGTCAACAACCTGGTCACCGGCATCCGCAACCCGAGCCGCAGCCACGGCGCCGTGCCGCTCACCGCACCCCGGACCCCGTTCAACGCCTCCATCACCCCCGACCGCTCCGTGGCGTTCGCCCGCGTCCCGCTCGACGAGGTGAAGGCCGTCAAGGAGGCCCTCGGCGTCAAGGTCAACGACGTGGTGCTGGCCATCTGCTCCGGCACGCTCCGCAAGTACCTGGAGGGCATCGACGCACTCCCCGACGAGCCCCTCATCGCCGTGTGCCCCGTGTCGGTGCGCACCGAGGACCAGCGCAACGTCCAAGGGAACCGGGTCTCGGCGATCTTCACGTCGCTCGCCACCGACGTCGACGACCCGCTCGAGCGCATCCAGACCATCGCCACGTCCACCGTCGGCGCCAAGGAGGACCACAACGCCATCGGCGCCCTCACGCTGACCGACTGGGCGGAGTGGGCGGCGCCCCGGACCTTCGGCCTGGCCGCCCGGCTGTACAGCTCCATGAACCTGGCCAACTCCCACCGGCCGATCCACAACCTCGTGATCTCCAACGTCCCGGGACCGCCGTTCCCCCTCTACATGTCGAGCGCGGAGATGGTCGCGGCCTATCCCATGGGTCCGATCATGGACGGAGCAGGGCTCAACATCACGGTGATGAGCTACCGCGACAGCGTGGACATCGGGTTCCTCGGCTGCACCGACCTCGTCCCCGACATCTGGGACCTCGCGGACGCCGTCGGGCAGGCGTTCGCCGAGATCAAGACCGCAGCCGGGACGATCGATCCGACGATCGTCAAGGCCGCCGCACCGGTGACCTCGACGCGGTCGGCGGCACGCACGAGCAGCAACGGTTCGCGGACGCCCAGCGGCGCCACGGGCGCGTGAGTGCAACCTGTTCTAGTTTTCCGGCGTGGCCTACAACATCGCTGACCTCTTCGAGCACACCGCCGACGCCGTCCCCGACCGCACCGCGCTCATCTGCGGGGACACGTCGCTCACCTTCGCCGAGCTGGACGCACGCGCCAACCGCTTCGGCCACTACCTGATCTCGCAAGGGGTCCAGCCGGGCGACCACGTCGGCCTGTACGCGGTGAACTCCGAGCCGTGGGTGACCGCCATGCTCGGCTGCCTCAAGGCCCGGGCCGTGCCGATCAACGTGAACTACCGCTACGTCGAGGCCGAGCTGTCCTACCTGATCGGCAACGCCGACCTGGTCGCCTGCGTCTACGACCAGGAGTACGCCCCCCGCCTGGCGGCCGTCATCGACGACGCCCCCAAGCTGACCACGCTCGTCCACGTGGAGGACGGCTCCGGCGCCGACACGAGCGGGCTCGGATCGATCAGCTTCGACGACGCCTGCGCCCAGGGCTCGCCCGACCGCGACTTCGACGAGCGCTCCGACGACGACATCTACATCATCTACACCGGGGGCACGACCGGCATGCCCAAGGGCGTCATGTGGCGCCACGAGGACATCTTCTTCGCGCTCGGCCAGGGCATCGACGCGCTGACCAACGAGCGGGTCGCCAGCGAGTACACCAAGGCCGAGATCGCGGCCGCGTCGGAGACGCCGCTGATCTTCGGTGTGATCCCGCCGCTCATGCACGGCGCGGCCCAGATCGCCACGCTGAGCCAGTGGTTCATCGGCTCGACGGTGGTGCTGGTGTCCAAGTTCGACGCCGACGGCGTGTGGGACCTGGTCGACGAGCACGGCATCAACTCGGTGCTGATCACCGGCGACGCCGTCGCCCGCCCGCTCATCGAGGCGCTCGAGGGCCAGGGCGACCGCTGGGACGCGTCCACCCTGATCTCGGTGAGCTCCAGCGCCGCCCTCTTCTCCCAGTCGGTCAAGGACCGCTTCCTCGACCGGTTCCCGAACCTGATCATCACCGACTCCATCGGGTCGACCGAGGGCGGCTTCAACGGCGTCACCTACGCCGCCAAGGGCGCCAAGGCCGACGGCGGCGGCCCGACGGTGAACGCCGGTCGCGACGTCGAGGTGCTCGACGAGAACCTCGAGGTCATCCCCCAGGGCGACACCCGGGTCGGTCGCCTCGGACGCACCGGCAACATCCCGCTCGGCTACTACAACGACCCGGTGAAGACCGCAGAGGTGTTCGTCACCGCCAGCGACGGCAAGCGCTACTCGATGGGCGGCGACTTCGCCCGCTGGACCGACGACGGCCGGCTGGTCATGCTCGGTCGCGGCTCGGTGTCCATCAACTCCGGCGGGGAGAAGATCTACCCCGAAGAGGTCGAGGCCGCGCTCAAGGGCCACCCGGCGGTCTACGACTGCCTCGTCGTCGGCGTCCCCGACGAGCGCTGGGGCCAGCGCGTCGCCGCCATCGTCCACCTCCGTGACGGCCAAACCGTGACCCTCGACGAGCTCACCGACCACGCCCGGACGCTGGTCGCCGGCTACAAGGTGCCCCGGGAGCTGCACGTCGTCGACGAGATCGTCCGCTCGCCCTCCGGCAAGCCCGACTACCCCTGGGCCAAGAAGACCGCGGAGGCGGGCGACAACCTGGTCGGCTGACCCGGCGGGCGGCGCGCCTACGGTGCCGGGATGGGCGATCCCGGCACCGATCCAGCTCCTGTTCCACGCAACGTGGTGGTCGTGCTGCTCGACAGCCTCAACCGCCACATGCTCGGCGCGTACGCCGACGTCCTGGAGCGGACGCCCGAGTTCGACACGCCCCACCTCGATCGCTTCGCCGCCCGTGCGACGCGGTTCGACCGGCACCACACCGGGTCGCTGCCGTGCATGCCGGCCCGCCACGACATCCTGGTCGGCGCGCTCGACTTCCTCTGGCGGCCGTGGGGCTCGATCGAGATCTGGGAGGACGCGGTCACCTACGACCTCCGACGCTCCGGCGTGACGACGATGCTCGTGTCGGACCACCCCCACCTGTTCGAGACGGGCGGCGAGAACTACCACACCGACTTCACCGCGTGGCGCTACGTCCGCGGGCACGAGAGCGACCCCTGGCGCACGTCCGCGGACCCGACCTGGATCGGCGCACCCGCCCTTCCGGCCCGGGACAGCACCGTCCACGCCTACGACCGGAACCGGACGTGGTTCCGCGCCGAGGAGGACTTCCCCGGCGCGCGCACGATGAGGGAGGCGGCACGGTGGCTGGCCGAGGAGTCGCCGGCGGCCGACAGGTTCCTGCTCTTCATCGACGAGTTCGACCCGCACGAGCCCTTCGACGTGCCCGAGCCGTGGATGTCGCTCTACGACCCCGACTGGGAGGGCCCCAAGGAGATCTGGCCGCCCTACGCGGTGGACGCCATCGCCTCGGGGGTGCTGGACGAGCGCACCGCCCGTCAGATCCGGGCCAACTACGGAGCCAAGCTGACCTTCATCGACCACCAGTTCGGCCGGGTGCTCGACGGGCTCGACCGGCAGGACCTCTGGGACGACACCGCCGTCGTGGTGTGCACCGACCACGGCCACTACCTCGGCGAGCACGACATGTTCGGCAAGCCGGGGGCCCCGGTGCGCGCCGTCCTCGGCCACGTCCCGTTGATGATCTCGTGGCCGGGACGCCCGGCCGGGACCGTCGACTCCCTGACCACCACCGTCGACATCCACGCCACGATCTGCGACGTGTTCGACGTGACACCGGCGCACGCCACGCACGGCCGCTCGCTCGTCCCGCTCCTGGACGGCACCGGGACCGAGGTCCGGAGCTCGGCGCTGACAGGCGTGTGGGGTCGCGGCGTGACCGTGACCGACGGGCACCGCCGCTACCTGCGCGCCCCCGAGCCCGGGAACCGCCCGCTGTCCATGTGGTCCAACCGGTGGTCGACCATGCCGGTCCCCTTCCTCCCCGAGCTCCGCCTGCCGCGCCCCGACCGCCGTGCGACCCTCGAGCACGCACCCGGGACCGACGTGCCGGTGATCCGCCAACCGTTCGACCCCGGCGACCCGGTGCCCTTCTGGGCCGCCGGGGAGGCCCACGGCGAGCGCACGATGCTGTTCGACCTCGACGACGACCCGGGCGAGCTGCGGGACCTGTCGGGCACCGCCGCGGAAGCGGAGCTCACCGAGCTGCTGAGGACCGCCCTGGTCGAGGCCGGCGCACCGGGCGACCAGTTCGAGCGCCTCGGCCTGTCCTGATCGCCGCTGCCGGCAGGCCGGTCAGAGCAGGCCGTATGCCAGGCACCACAGCAGGGCGGTGAGAGTGAGGCCGTCGTGGACCCGACCTTCGGCGATCTCGGTGCGCAGCCGGTCGACGGGCACCCACTCGACGCGCTCGGCCTCGGACGGGTCGGAGGGCTCCCCCACGTGGGTGGCGCCGCGGGCGAGGTACAGGTCGAAGCGGTTGTCGCCCAGGCCGTTCATCGGGAAGTAGTCGACCAGGTGCTCGATCGTCCCGACCTCTCCGCCGACGGCCCAACCCGACTCCTCGAGGACCTCCCGTCGCGCCGCGTCCACCGACGCCTCGCCGTGGTCCACGCCGCCACCGGGCACCTCCCAGCCCCAGGTGTCGGTGATGAACCGGTGACGCCAGAGGAGCAGGACGCTCGGCACGCCGTCCCGGTCGTCGACGACCACGGCTCCGGCCGCCGGGCCCCGGGACCTCACGACGTGGTGCTCGAACCGGTGGGCCGGATGGTCACCGACCGCCGGCACCTCCACGTCGGTCAGCACGAGCCGGATCCACTCCGACTCGTAGATCGGGCGTTCCCCGTGGACGGTCCAGCGCACCGCCGGACGGTAGCCCGGCCCTCACCCCACCAGCAGGTGGAGGGCGAACCCGGCGAGGAGCCCGGCGGCGAGGTAGCGGATCACCCGCATCGCTCCGGCCGGCATGGCGGATCCGACCACGTGTCCCACCCCGACCCAGCCGCCGTGGACCGCCAGCGACGCGAGGCCCATGCCGAGCACCCACCCGGCCGTGCCCACGCCGGCCGTCCCCGACACCACCAGACCGGTGTAGACGAGGAGCGTCAGGGGGTTGACGATCGTCAGCGCCGCGAAGCCTCCGAGGAGCCGGGCCGGGCGGGCGGCGACCAGGACATCCCCGCCGGAGGCGAGCGCCACGTCCGGCGGGTCCTCGTGCCCGGAGGTGCGGGCGACGTGCAGGGCGTGCAGCGCCAGGCCCGCCAGCAGGAGCGCCGCGACGAGCCGCAACCAGCTCGCGACGGGTGTGAGCACCGATGCCAGAGCGGTGCCGACGAGCGCCACGACCACGGCGAGCGTGAGATCGCCCAGCGCCACGCCGACCGCTGCGGGGGATCCGCGGCGCACGCCGTGACGAACCCCCTGGTCGACGAGGAGGAGCGCGATCGGTCCGACGACGACCAGCATCGGCACCCCGGTGACGACGCCGACGCCGATGTCGTGCAGGAATCCAGCCATGCATCGAGCATGCCTCTGTCGTCGCCGGGTTTCCGGGGTAGTTCGTGCGCCGATACGGTGTTCGACCATGGAAACCCCGTTGATCGACGCTCTTGACCGGGCCATCCTCGCCGAGCTGCGCCAGGACGGACGGGCGAGCTGGCGCGAGCTCGGCGAGCGGGTCGGTCTGGGTCCGACCGCCACCGCGGACCGGGTGCGTCGCATGGAGCGCGACGGCGTGATCCGCGGCTACCACGCGGACGTCGACCTGTCGGTGCTGGGCATCGGTCTGCGGGCGATCACCGAGCTGCAGCTCGGCACGATCACCGACAGCGAGGAGTTCGAGGCGGAGCTGGCCCGCACGCCCGAGGTCCACAGCGCCATGCACGTCACCGGCGCGCACGACTACGTGCTGCAGATCGCCTGTCCCGACGTCGCGACGCTCGACCGGCTGCTCACCGCGTGGAAGCTCGAATCCGGCGTCAGCGAGAGCTCGACCCGGATCGTGCTGCGCGACGTCGACCTGGCCCGCTGACCAACGCGGTTCTCGGGTCATCGGTGGGGGTCTGAGCCCCATCCCTGACCCCGGAACCGGAGGCGCGGATCAGGACCCGGCGGCGTCCAGGTCCTCCTGGGCCTGCATCCACTCGGCGAGGAGAGCCTCGGAGCGCGCCACGGCCGCCTCGTGGAGGTCGGCCAGCTCCCGGACCCGGGCGTGGTCGTCGTAGATGTCGGGATCGGCGAGCTGCGCCGCCAGCTCCCCGGCCGCCTTCTCGGCCTCCTGGACCTTCCGCTCCAGGGACCGGACCCGTGTGCGCAGCGCCTTGGTCGACTGCTCCTTCGCCCGGCGCTCGCCCGCGCTGGCCCGGCGCTGCTCCGCCTTGCTGACCCGCCGAGCAGAGCCGCCGTCGTCGGGACCGGCCGACGGCCCCGGGGCGACCGGCGCGGCCCGACCGGCGGACGCGGTCACGCCCTTGGGCGCCAGCACGTCCTCGTCGACGCTCGGGTGGTACAGCACCGTCCCGTCCCGGACCTCCAGCAGCGCATCGGCCACCGAGCGGATCAGGTAGCGGTCGTGGGTCACCAGGAGCACCGCGCCGGGGTACGCCACCAGCGCGTCCTCCAGGACGTCGCAGCTGGGCAGGTCGAGGTGGTTGGTCGGCTCGTCGAGCACCAGCAGGTTGACCGGGTTGACCATGATCCGGGCGAGCGCGAGACGGGTCCGCTCTCCGCCCGACAGGTCCGCCACCTTGCGGTCGACGGCGTCGCCCTTGAAGCCGAACGCCGCCAGCACGCTGCGCAGGTTGCGGCCGTGCTCGTCCCCCACCGCACGCCTGAGCTCCTCGAACACCGTGCGCTCGAAGTCGAGCGACTCCACCTGGTGCTGGGCGAACTCTGCGACGTCGACGTTGGTGCCCAGCTGGGCATGGCCGCTCATCGCCGGGAGCCGCCCGAGCAGGAGGCGCAGCAGCGTGGTCTTGCCGGCGCCGTTCGGCCCGATCAGCGCGAGCTTCTGGCCCCGCTCCAGCACCAGGTCGACGCCGCTGAGCACCGGGACGCCGTCGAATCCGACCGTGGCGTCCTCGGCCTCCGCCACCACCCGCGAGGACCGCTGGGGCTTGGGGAACGAGAACTTGGCGCGGACCTGCTCCACGGTCGGGGCCTCGAGGTGGTCGAGCTTCTCCAGCGTCTTCAGGCGCGACTGCACCTGACGGGCCTTGGTCGCCTTGTAGCGGAACCGCTCGACGAAGCGCTCGACGTGGGCGATCTGGCGCTGCTGCTGCTCGGCCGCGGCGATGGCGGCCTGGAGCCGCTCCTCCCGCTGCACCACGAACTCGGCGAACCCGCCGACGTACTCGACCGCTCGGCCCTGGGCGACCTCGATCACCCGCTCCGCGACGGCGTCGAGGAAGTCGCGGTCGTGCGACACGAAGAGGATCGCTCCCGGCCAGTCCTGCAGGTACTGCTCCAACCAGGCCACCGACTCCACGTCCAGGTGGTTGGTGGGCTCGTCGAGGACCAGCAGGTCCGGCGCGCTGAGCATCAGCCGGGCCAGAGCGACGCGCATCCGCCAACCGCCCGACAGCTCCTCGACGGGTCGGTCGCCGTCGGCCTCGGTGAAGCCCAGACCGCCGAGCACCCGGCGCGCCTCGGCTTCCACGCCGTAGCCGCCGAGCGTCTCGAAGCGGTGCTGCACCTCGCCGTACGCGGCCAGGGCGTGCTCGTGGGCATCGACGTCCTCGTCCGCGCCGCCGGGCCCCGTCGAGGCCACGTCCGCCGCCAGACGACCGAGCTGGGCCTCGAGGTCCGTGATGTGCGCCGCCCCTCGGAGCACCTCCTCGATCACCGAGCCCTTCACCTGCTCGGTCAGCTCCTGGGGCAGGTAGCCGATCCGCGACCCCTTCGCGAGGTGGACCTCGCCGCTGTCGGCCCGCTGAAGCCCGACGACGATCTCCAGGATCGTCGTCTTGCCCACGCCGTTGCCGCCGACGAGCGCGACCCGCCGTCCCGGCACCAACCGGAAGGACACGTCGCTGAACAGCGTGCGGCCGCCGTGGGCCTTGGAGAGTCCGGAGACGGTGATCAAGCCGTTGATTCTGTCGCGGTCTGCTTGGCCCAGCGGTAGTCGGCCTTGCCGGCCGGAGACCTCACCACGGTGTCGACCAGGACCAGCTCCCGGGGGAGCTTGTAGCCGGCCAGGTGGTCGCGGGCGTAGGCCTCGACGTCGGCGAGCGTCGGGGTCCGGCCGTCGACCGGCTGCACCACGGCGACGACCTGCTCGCCCCAGCGCTCGTGGGGCAGACCCACGACGACGGCGTCGTACACGTCGGGATGGCCCTTGAGGACGCCCTCGACCTCCTCGGGGTACACCTTCTCGCCACCGGTGTTGATGCTCACCGAGCCACGGCCCAGCAGGATCACCGAGCCGTCCTCCTCGACCGTCGCCATGTCGCCCGAGACCACGTAGCGTCGGCCGTCGATCTCCACGAACGCCTCGGCCGTCTTCTCCGGAGCGTTGTGGTAGCGCAGCGGGATCCATCCGGTGTGGGCCACACGCCCGACCTCGCCGGACCCGGGCACCATCTCGTTGCCGTCCATGTCCAGGACCTTGGTGCCCGACGCCACGCTGTCGTAGCGGGTGACGTTGCCAGCGTCCTCACCGGGCTGGAGCCGCTGACTGCCCTGGATCCCGGTCTCGGAGCTACCGAAGCCGTCGGTGAACACCACGTTCGGCAGCATCTCCTGCACCCGGTGCCGAGCCGTCGCGCTGATCGGGGCACCGCCGTTGGAGAACGAGAACAGCGAGCTGGCGTCGAACGGACCGTTGGCGTCCCACTCGTCGCAGAGCGGCCGGGCCATGGCGTCACCGACGACGGTCATGGCGCTGACCTTCTCCTCCGCCACCGTCCGCCAGATCACCGCCGGGTCGAAGCGGCCCTGGTGCAGGACGACCTTGGCGCCGCACAGCAGCCACATGACCGACACCCACTGGGCGGCCGCGTGCATCATCGGAGCGAGCGCGTAGAAGGTGAAGTCGAAGTCGATGATCCGCTCGACCGTCTCCTGGGGCGTCGACACCGGTCCGGTCATGCGCATGGGATCGCCGCCGCCGATGCAGCCGAAGAACGCGTCGCCCATGCGCCAGACCACGCCCTTGGGCATGCCCGTGGTGCCACCGGTGTAGATGACGTAGAGGTCCTCGTCGCCGCGGCCGTCCACCACCGGGCGGGCCGGCGACGCCGCGGCGAGCGCCTCCTCGTAGTCGACGCCGCCGGGCACGCTTCCGTCGGCCAGCTCGGGCGCCGTCCCGCCCGACCCGTCGGCGACGACCATCGTGAGGCGCAGGTCCGGGACGTCCGCTGCGACCTCGGCGACGCGCGCCGCGAACTGCTGCTCGCAGACCACTGCGACCAGCCCGGCGTCCGCGAAGAGGTAGCGGAGCTCGTCGGCCACGTAGCGGTAGTTGATGTTGACCGGGACCGCCCGCAGCTTGAACGCAGCGAGCATGGTCTCGAGGTACTCGGTGCAGTTGGTGAGGTAGCACCCGACGAAGTCCCCGGGACCGACCCCCGCCGACGACAGGTGGTTGGCAAGGCGGTTGGCCCGCTCCTCGAGCTGGGCGTAGGTCAGCCGTCGGTTCCCGGCGACGACCGCCTCCCGGTCGCCGACGCGGTCGGCCACCGCCTCCCACTGGTCCGCAAGGTTGTAGGTCGGCGCGCCGTCCGAGGCCGCCACCGTCGAGTCCGTCGCCCCCGTCATGCCGGCGACGGTACCCGACCTCGACGAGACCGGGGCAGCCACGCCGACCACGAGTGGGGACTCGTCCCCGGTGACCTCCGCACGGACCTCCCCTACCCTCCTCATGAGCCGCTTGAGGAAGGGGCGACGATGTCACGAAGCGCCGTCAAGGCCGCGCGCCTGGTCGCGGGTGCGCTGGCGGTCACGCTGACCGCCTCCTGCTACGTACCGGTCGAGGAGCGCAGCGACGAGCTCCGGGTCGATCTGGGGGAGGACGGCTTCCTCCTGTCGTGGGACCCGGACGGGCCCGACGGCACCACCTACGAGGTGCAGCGGTACGGCGCCGGTCCCGCAGCGCCGCACGCGTGGATCGTCGTCGGCACCACGACTGCCGCCGCGATGACCGACGAGGACGTCACAGACGGCGACACCTACGCGTACCGGGTCCGCTCCACCCCGCCCGGCTCCACCCCCGTCCAGGACTGGAGGACCACGGGCCGGCACACGTTCGTCAGGCCGGTCCTGCCGGTGATCCGGATCGACACCCAGGCGCGCGCCGCGGTGCTCGACAAGGACACCTACGTGCCCGGCACGCTGACGCTCGACCCGAACGGGAGCGACGACGCCGCCTACTCGGGTGCCGCTCAGTTCAAGGTGCGCGGCAACTCCACCGCCGTCGCCGACAAGAAGCCGTACAAGATCAAGCTCGACAAGAAGGCACCGATCCTGGGCATGGAGTCCGAGAAGGACTGGGTGCTGCTCGCCAACTGGTACGACCGGTCGAACCTCCGCAACCACGCGGCGTTCGCGTTCGGGCAGGCCACCGACCTGCCGTGGACGCCTCACGACCGCTTCGTCGAGGTGGTCCTCAACGGCGAGTACCGAGGCATCTACCAGCTCACCGAGCAGGTCGAGGTCAGCGGCGCCCGGGTCGACATCGACGAGATGGAGCCCGCCGACACCGCCGGCGATGCCCTCACCGGGGGCTACCTCCTCGAGGTCGACGACCGGCTGGAGGCGAACGCGGAACCGGGCTTCCGGACGTCGAGGAACCTCCCCGTCGTCATCAAGGACCCCGATCCCGCGGAGGTACCGCAGGCCCACTACGTGCGCGACGTCATCCAGGACTTCGAGGACCGCCTCTGGAGTCCCCAGTCCTCCGACCCCGTCGCCGGCTTCCGTGCCGTGCTCGACACCGGGTCGTTCGTCGACTGGTACCTGGTCCAGGAGCTCGTGCGCAACCAGGACGTCGCCTACTCGAGCACCTACCTCACCAAGCCTCGGGGCGGGCCTCTGCAGTTCGGTCCGCTCTGGGACTTCGACATCTCGATCGGCGCCACCACCGTGGCGGAGCAGCAGCCGTGGACCGGATGGAAGGTCCGTGTCGTCGGACCGTGGTACCCCAAGCTGCTCCAGGACCCGGCCCTCGCCGCCGAGGTCTCGGAGCGCTGGGCGGAGCTGCGCGGCAGCTTCCTCGACATCGCACGGGGACTGCCCACGACGGGCGGGGCGATCTCCGGGGCCGTGACCAACGACCGGGCGCGGTGGGGCGAACCCCCCGAACCCGGGTCCGAGACGCCCGAGTACCTGCAGACGTGGCTCGAGCAGCGCATCGCCTGGCTCGACTCGCAGCTGCTCCCGTCGACCTGAGCCCGCCCCTTGCCGGTGGTCCGGACGCGGCCCTACATTGCCGCGTCCGGAGAGGACCGACGGCAGCTGGGGACCATGTTGACCACGACGGACCATCCGCCCACCGCTCCGCGCCGACGTCGAGCGGCGCTCCGGCTGGGCATCGCCGCGATCGCGCTCGCCGTGCTCGCCGGCTCGTGCACCCCCGGCCCCACCGGAGGCACCTCGGCCCTGCCGCTGCACGTGTCGCTGGGCGACGACGGCCTCGACCTGTCGTGGAGCGGGTCCGTGCCCGCCGGCACGACGTTCTCCGTGCAGGTGCTCGGCCTCGGACCGACCCGACCCACGGGCTGGGAGTCCAGCGACGTCGGAGCCGCCACCGGCACCACCGTCACCGACGTGGTCGACGGCGACTCCTACCTGCTCAAGGTGCAGGGCGTGACGGCCAGCGGGGCGACGGTCGCCTGGTCCGACAACGTGATGGCCACCTTCGTCCGGGCGACGCTGCCCGTGATCCGGATCGACACCGAGCAGCGGACTCCGATCCTCTCCACGGACGAGTACGTCACCGGCACCGTCGCCGTGGATCCGAACGGAAGCGGCGACACGGCGACGACCGGAGCGGCGTCGGTGCGCGTCCGCGGCAACTCCACGGCGCAGCCCGACAAGAAGCCCTACAAGATCAAGCTCGACACCAAGGCCTCGCTCCTCGGCATGCCGACCGAGAAGGACTGGGTGCTGCTGGCGAACTGGTACGACCGATCGAACCTCCGCAACCACACGGCGTTCGAGCTCGGCCGTCGGACCGGCCTCCCGTGGACGCCGAGAGACCGCTTCGTGGAGGTCGTCGTGAACGGCGACTACCGCGGCGTGTACCTGCTCACCGAGCAGGTCGAGCTCTCCGCCCAGCGGGTCGGCATCACCGAGATGGACGACGATGACGTGGCCGGCGACGCGCTGACGGGCGGCTACCTGCTCGAGATCGACCAGCGTCTGGAGCAGAACCAGGAGCCCGGCTTCCGCACGCCCGCGGGCGTCCCGTTCGTGGTCAAGGACCCCGAACCGGCGACGGACGAGCAGATGGCCTACATCCGCGGCGTGGTGCTCGACGCCGAGCAGAGGCTGTTCTCGCCGACCTTCACAGATCCCACGTCCGGGTACCGGGCGGTCGTGGACACCGCGTCGCTGGTCGACTGGTACCTCGTCGAGGAGGTCATGAGGAACCAGGAGGCGTGGTTCTCGAGCACCTTCCTCACCAAGGACCGCCTCGGGCGCCTGTCGTTCGGACCCCTCTGGGACTTCGACCTGTCGTCCGGGTCGCCGACCGCGGTTGCGCAGAGCCCCCAGGGCTTCACCGCACGCGTCACCGGCCAGTGGGCCGGCCGGCTGTTCGAGGACCCGTCCTTCATGACCGAGGTCCGGGCCCGCTGGGCCCAGCTCGAGCCGTCCTTCCGCTCCGTCGCCGCGTCGCTCACGGCGACCGGGGAGTCGATCGCTCCGGCGGCGGCGTCCGACCGGGCCCGCTGGGGGACGTCGGCCGCGCCGGCGTCGGACACTCCGACGTTCCTGCGGTCGTGGCTGGAGCAGCGGATCGACTGGCTCGACGCCCAGTACGGCTGACGACCGGGACGCCGGCGCTCAGCGCAGGTCGTCGTCGGCTGTCGGCACCGCGAGCACCGCGCCCTGCGGGGTGGTGCGCGTGGCATCGGTCCACTGGACGACTCCGACCCCGTCGATCCGGGAGTCGGTGTTCGTGCAGCCGCCGTCGGCCAGGGACTGGTAGTTGACGGAGAGGCGGGTCGGTTCGACCGGCTCGCCGTCGAGGGCGACCGCCCGAGGCTCGGACCACCGCACGCCGACCGAGGGGTGGTCGCACCGTGCGAAGACCTCCGACCACATCACGACGCCCGAGATGCGGTCGCCGGGCGGGTAGAGGTCGCGCACCACGGTGACCGTGCCCGCCGAGTCGGTCACGCTCCCCCGCCACACGACGCCACCGCCGGCGGAGGGCACGGCGGCGATCGTCAGCCGGTACGGCTCGTGCGCCGACCAGGCGAAGTCCCGTGTGTTCACGTTGCGGAGAGCCGACGGCAGGTCCGACGTCGACCCGCGCAGCTCCCTCCCGGCCGCGTCGTAGCCGCCCCAGTTGACCGCCGTGGAGCCGGGGTGCTGCGGGTGCCACTGGAGACCGAGGTGGGCGCCACCCGCCCGCCGCCCGGCCGCGTCGGCGAAGTCGGCCTGCAGCGCCCAGAAGTACAGGCGAGGGACCTCCGGCGGAGCGACCACCTCGAGCGTGACCGAGACCTCGCGGAGCTCCACCCGACGGACGGTCGGGAGCTCCCACCGCAGGTGCAGCGACGACGCCCCGTTCGAGGACGTGGGGTCACCGGCCGTCCGCTCCGACAGCGTCGAGCGAGGGGACGGGAGGAGCTCCCAGAAGCGTCGGAGGGCGGGCCGGACCATCAGCGACCGCCCGGCCGGAAGTAGAACGCGTTCCAGTTCACGGCACTAGGTTTCGGGCCCATGGGCATGCCGAGCGACATCGAGATCATCGACACCATGATCGGTCTTCCGAGCCATGACCGCCGGGAGATCTACAAGTTCCTCTCCGCCGACCTGCGCGACGAGGAGAGCGGCACGTTCAAGATGCCGGCCCAGTACATGTTCAAGGACATCCCGGCCGAGATCGATGCGGACGCCGACCCCGTCGCCGTCACGCTCTACAACATGGACCGCTTCGGCATCTCCAAGGCCATGATCAACGTCGGCAACCCCACCAGGGAGGACCCCGCCCGCGCCGCCCGGTCGTTCCCTGACCGCTTCCTCCCCTGCCTCGACGTCGATCCCCGCAACGGCATGGACGAGATCCGCAGGATCAAGCGGTACCACGACGAGTTCGGCCTGGTCGCCGTGACCACGTTCCCCGCCGGCTGCCGCACCGCCATCAACGCCGCGCCCTACTACCCCGTCTACGCCACGTGCGTGGAGCTCGGACTGCCGATCTTCATCACCGTCGGGGTGCCGGGGCCCCGGGTGCCGATGGAGCCGCAGAAGGTCGAGTACCTCGACGAGATCTGCTGGTTCTTCCCCGAGCTCAAGATCGTGATGCGCCACGGTGCCGAGCCGTGGGAGGCGCTTGCGGTGAAGCTGATGCTCAAGTGGCCGAACCTGCACTACTCGACCTCCGCGTTCGCCCCCAAGCACTACCCCAAGGCGATCATCGACTACGCGAACACCCGAGGCGCCGACAAGGTCATCTACGCCGGCTACTTCCCGGCAGGCCTCACCTACGAGCGCATCATGTCCGAGCTGCCGAACGTGCCGTTCAAGGACGAGGTGTGGCCCAAGTTCCTGCGTGAGAACGCCGTCCGCGTGCTCGGCCTGGACTGACCGCACAGGCGGGACCGCCGCGACTCGCCCGCTGTCAACGGGGACCGGTCCCCGGTGACGACAGGCCGACCGGTCCGTACCGTCGTCGCCATGGCGGCGATCGGCGCGGACCCGGAGCAGCTCGATGAGGTCGCCCGAGCGCTGGACCTCGCGTCGGGCGAGCTCCGCCGCGCCGCGTCGGGCATCGACGCCCGCCTGCGCACGGCCGGGTGGCACGGCGCGGACGCCGAGCGGTTCCGCGCCGAGTGGCGGTCCAGGTACCGGCAGGACCTTGTCGGACGGGCCGACCTGCTGGGATCGCTGTCGCGGAGCGTGCGGCGCCACATCGGCGAGCAGCGTCGGGCGTCGGAGAGCACCGGACCGGCCAGCCCCGTCGCGACCCTTCCTGCGGCGCCGGCCCGCAGCACCAGCTACGAGGTCGATGCAGGCGGCTCGATCCGGATCCTCCGCCTCGACGGCGGACTCCGCCTGACGATCGAGGAGCTCGGCGACCTCCGCCGCGTCTCGCTCACCCGCGACGTCGGGGTCGGTGTCGACCTGTCGGCCACGCGGGGCTGGACGTCGACGGTCGGAGACGTCGACCTCGGCCACGGGGCGTCCGCCGGGGTCCAGGGCTCGTTGGTCGGAACAGCGACGGAGACGTGGACGGTGACGGACGACGAGCTCGCCGGCTTCCTGCTCGCGCTGGGGACCGACGCGCTCGTCCCCCACGGCCCGATCGACGCCCTGGCGGCCGGAGCGGACCTCGTCGACCGGGCGGGCGACCTGCTCGGCGGGCTCGTCGGCGTGGATCCGCCCGACCTCCCCGACGTCGGCGTCGGCCTGCCGCCGGCGGACAGGACGGAGCACCTCTTCGGCCTGAGCGGTGCCGCCGGCGCGTGGGCGACTCTCGCGCTCCTGCCGTCGGGCGGCACGGGTGGCGGTGCCGGTGCGTCCGTCGATGCGCGCCACGAGGTCCGCGTGGGCGTGGCCGACGGACCCGACGGGTCCAGCGCCGTGCTCGAGGTCCGCACGGCGGCCGCGGCAGAGGTCGACGCATCCGCTCCGGGCCTCGGCGGCACAGGTCGCAGCGGGGAGGTGTCGACCCTCCTCCGTGTGGAGGTGCCGGTGTCCGACGGTGGCGTGGACCATGACCGACCGGTCCTCATCTCCCGGACCACGCACGTGCCCGACCAGCCCGCCGGCCTGTCGGAGGTCACGCGGATCGCCGCCGACCCCGAGCTCGCCGACGTCATGGTGGAACCGCTGCGCGAGGCGATCGGCCGAGCTGCGGCCGGCGACGTGACCGGCGCCGCGTTGGACGTCGGCGACGTCCAGCGGCTCCTCGCACGGGTCGCGTCGGTCGACGCCCAGACCGAGGTCACGCTGCTGGAGACGACCACCGACGGCCACGTCGCCGGCGACATCGGCGTCGTCGCCGTCTCGGGAACGGCATCCACGACGCAGCAGCGACCCTGACGGCCCGCGCCTGGGCGCTCAGCCCAGCAACATCACCGACGCCTCGTCCAACTTGGCCGCGACCTGCTCGGACGTCTGCACGCCCGAGATCCAGCTGACCAGCGCGGCGAGCCACACGTCGGAGAGCAGGTCGATCGCCAGGACGTCGGCGTCCGCCACGGGGTCCTCGAGCGACGCGCCCAGCGCGTCGGAGATGATGCGCCGCATCGTCTGACGGACCCTCGCCACCACGGGTGCCACGTCGGGGTTGCCCGCCACCAGGGCCCGGATCATGGCGACGGTCACGTCGGACTGGCGGTTCAGCGCACGGTTGGCCCGACGCAGCACGTCGGTGACCCGCTCCACGGGATCGTCGCCCTGGGGAGGGCGGACGGCGAGCCGGTCGGCCAGCTGCTCGACCTCGTCCAGCATCACCGAGACGAGGAGGTGCTCCTTCGACGGGAAGTAGCGGTACAGGGTCCCGAGGGCCACACCGGCACGTTGGGCGACCTCCCGCATCTGCACGCCGTCCCAGCCGCCCTCCAACGCCAGCTCCTCCGTGGCCTGGAGCATCCGGGTCCGGCGCGCCTGCTGGGACTCCGTGAGCGTCGAGTTGTCGGTGAGCGAGGCGTTGCCGGTGACCAATGGGTTCCCTCTCGTCGAACCACCATGATCCCAGATTTCTGGAACGTGTTCTCGTTCCGGGCCGTCAGGATCCCCAGGCGACGACCGGACCGGCGAGGTCGACCAGCTCGTCGGGCAGCGACAGGTCCACGGCGACCGACGCGACGCGCACCGTGTCGGCCCCGGGGGCCAGGAGGTCCGACAGCAGCGCCACGTGGCCGTCGGCGTCGATCGCGTCGCCGTCGGTCCCCCACACCTGCAGCGCCACCGGGATGCCCCGACCCCGCGCCAGGTCCAGGACCGCCGCCGTGGCGTCGCTGCCCACTCCCTCGGCGTCGGTGACCGCCAGGCACGGCCGGCCGTCGAGTGACGCCACGACCGCGGCGGCTGCGGCGAACCCCGGCTCCACCGTCGCAGGGACGCAGACGGCGCCGGGGAACGACGACGGCATGGCTCGAGCCACCCAGAACCCCGCCGGCCCGGGATCGGCGACGGCGACACCCCGGTCGGGAAGGGCTCCCGACAGGTGCAGCGCGGCGCGGGCGGCGGTGAGCGGCGGACCGCTCGACTCCCACAGCGGGCGCAGCACCGGGGCGAGGACGTCGCGGACCGATGACCGCCCCTCCGGCTCCGGACCCTGGGCGGGCCAGTCCCGGAGGAGCGCACCGAGCTGGCGAGGAGCGACCTCCTGGAGGACGAGCCGCGACAGGCGGTCCGCGGGGACCTCGGCCGGGTCCAGGCCGGTCGCGATCACCAGGTCGGCGTCGTCCAGTCCACCCAGAGCGAGGTCGCCGGCCTGCAGGCCGCCGACGCCGGCGTGGTACGGGCTGTCCCAGCGCTCGAGGCCGATCGCGCCGAAGGTCGACAGGACCGGCGAGCCTGCAGCCCGGGTGAGGTTGCGCAGCCCGACGTGCGAGTAGGTGCGGACGACCCCGGGCCCGGCCAGCACCAGGATCCGCAGGCCGGCGAGGCTGCGGCCGAGCACGAGGACCGGAACCCGCTCCACCCCCGACTCGGGCACCGGATCGTGGTCCAGCGGCTCGTGCAGGTCCAGATCGAGGTGGAGCGCGGAGGTACCGGGCAGCGCGAGCCCCGGCGGGTCGGCCAACGCCTCCA
Organism: Actinomycetes bacterium; assembly: GCA_023434535.1. Classification (GTDB taxonomy): domain Bacteria; phylum Actinomycetota; class Acidimicrobiia; order Acidimicrobiales; family Microtrichaceae; genus Dermatobacter. The sequence continues at coordinate 20,586 of JAEYSR010000242.1, read as the reverse complement.
CCAGCTCCTCGACCGACCCGATCGTCTGCAGCGGAGCCGTGCCCCCGGGGGCGGAGCTCAGGTGGAGGATCGGGCCGGCGAGCGCCGCCGCACCCAGCCGACCGGAGCCGTCGTCGTGGCCGAGGCGGCCGTCGGCATCGGCCAGGAGCACCGCCACGTCGGGATCGTCGACGGGCACGTGGTCGAGGCCACGGATCGCCAACCCGTAGGTGCGCCGGACTCCGAGCTGGCGGAGCCGGTCGGCGAGCAGGTCCTCGACGGTGCGCCGACCGCCGTCGTCGGGGGTCGGGCTGGTGACGCCGTCCGGCGCGTCCGGGTGCATGGGCGCCATCGTGGCACGCCGCGCATCGGGACCTTCGACCATGGTCGGGCGACGGCGCCGGTGATGTGATGAAGAGGCAGCCGTGATGCGTCGGCGACTGCGAGATCGAGCCGGACGCGATCAGGAGGTCGACATGACCGACGACAGGATCAACGCCCTCGAGGACCAGATCGGCGGGCTCCGGGATCAGATCCACGACCTGCAGGGCCAGCTGGCCGAGCTGGAGCTCGACCAGTGGAAGGGTCGGATCGACGACCTGGAGGTCCAGCTCCACCTCGGGGCGATGGCCGGACGGGACCGGCTCGCTCCGCTGGTCGAGAAGCTGCGCAACAGCTACCTCGACGCCCGGGAGGGGGTGACCGACACCGCGTCCGCCGCCGGCGACGTCACCGGTCGCATCCGCAAGGGCCTGGAGCAGGCCATGAGCGACATCCGCAAGGCGGTGCTGAACGAGCCGGCCTCCGGCGACCAGGGCTGACACCGTCCGACGAGCGACCCGTCGCCGCATGCGGGAGACTCCCGCCATGGGATACCACCCGATGGACGACGACGAGGTGCTCGCGTTCCTGCTGGCGACACCGGCACGACCGGCCGTGCTGGCCACCACCCGGGCCGACGGTCGACCGCATGCCGCTCCCGTCTGGTACGACGTCGACGGCGACCTGCGCACGGGGGCCGTGGTGTTCAACACCGGCGTCACGACGGTCAAGGGCAGGAACCTGGCCCGTGACCCGCGGCTCAGCCTGGTGGTGCAGGACGATCGGGCACCGTTCTCCTTCGCCACCCTGTCGGGCACGGCCACGCTGGTCGACGACCTGGACCAGGTCCGCCACTGGGCGGGGCGCATCGGTGGCCGCTACATGGGCGAGGACCAGGCCGATGCCTACGGCGAGCGCAACGGCGTCCCCGGTGAGCTGCTGGTCCGGATGACGGTCACCCACGTGGTGGCCGCCTCCGACGTCGCCGACTGAGCAGTTCCGCCCGTGGCGCTCCCGATGCGCCATCGGTACCCTCGCCCGTGGAGACGGGAGGTGGGACCGTGCGCGGTTCTCGTGAGGACATGTCGGGCGATCGCCGCGGGCGGTGGCGGATCATCGGAGCGGTGGCGGCCGTTGCGGTGGCAGGAGCCGGGCTCGGCGCCTGCACCGACGACGGCGCGGAGACGGTCGAGGCCTCCCCCTCTGTGCTCGCCGACACGGCCGCCGACATCCGCTCCGGGCGCATGGAGGTCTCGATCGGGCCACTCCGCCAGGTGGTCGAGTTCGACGGCGAGGACGGGAGAGCCACCATGGAGATCTCGGACGAGGCTGCCGCCGCGCTCGCCGGTCAATCGGACTCCCCCGAGGATCGGGAGTCCGTCACCTCGTTCACGGAGCCGAGCATGGAGTCGCTGCAGGTCGACGGTGTGAGGTACGTGAGCCGCGGCGGTCGCTGGGTGAAGATGCCCGACCCGGCGCACGACAGCGGGCCGGCCGCCGAGGACAGCGAGGTGGTGGAGTCCTTCGAGACAGTGCCGCCCGACGAGCAGCCTGCTTCGGCCGACACGCTCGCTGCGCTCGTCGGCGCCCTGGCGAAGACCTCCGTCGACGAGCCCGGGGAGCCAGCGGAACGGGACGGCCAGGCGGTGGTCCGCTATCGCACCGAGCTGACGGCGGGTGAGGCGACGGATCTGATCACGGAGATCGGCGGCGACACCTGGGTCGCGAGCGCGACCAGCGAGGACCGGTACGAGCGGGTCCGAGCCTATGAACAGGAGCACACCACGGTGGAGCTCGTCGGCGAGGTCGGCGAACGTGGAGATCTGGTACGGCTCGAAGTGCACCAACGAGCGGACACCTCGTCCTACCCGGACTGCCGCCCGTACAGCGCCGAGTTGTTCGGGTCGTTCGCCAACATCAGCGCCGTCCTGACCGAGATCAACGAACCCCAGGACATCCAGGCGCCGCCAGCGGAGCTCATCGACGAGTTCGAGGTTCCCTCGCTCGGCGACCTCGGGATTCCGGGAGGCGAAGTGCCACCGGAGATCCAGGCCGAGCTGGACGCCGCCATCGGCGGGCCGCAGTTCGACGTCGAGGCCGATGCCGCGGCCGAGAGCCTCCAGACGGCCACCGGTCCCCGCACCCGCAGCGAGATCCTCGACTACCTGCGCCGCTGGGCGGAGGGCGCCGGGATCGACTGGCGCACCATCCCGCTGCCCGACGACGCCGGCATGGTCGCGCTGTTCGACGCCCGCTACGCGGACGACGTGACGGGCCGTGGACCCGAGCTGGTGACGACTCTCGGGCCGTACCCGCGGGGCTACCTCGTCGAAGTGGTCCGGGAGCTGGACCCCTCGGTGGACGCCGCGTCACTCGACGACGCCGCTCTGGTCGCGGCCTACGAGGGCCTCCGCGGCGTCGGGGACGTCCCGTCGACCAGCGACAGGGCCGACGACATGACGACCGACAGCACAGTCGTGTCGTCCGACGACGTGGACGACGATTCCGAGGGCAGCTACTTCGACGGCGAGTCGGAGGACGAGTACCTCGAGGGGTGCCCGGACTGAGTGGTCGCTGTCGGCCGGGCCGGGCGCTCAGTCGGCGTCGGCCAGCGCGTCGAGCGCCCGTTCGACCGAGCCCACCAGGTCCGGCTCCAGGTCGGCGAACGTGTCGACGGCCGACAGCACGCGGCGCCAACCGTCCTGGGTGTCGCCCCAGCCGAGCCGGCGGCAGACGCCGGCTTTCCACTCCTCGCCCCGGGGCACGTCGGGCCATGCCGCGATGCCGAGCGACACCGGTCGCACGCACTGCCACACGTCAACGTAGCGATGCCCGACGACCAGCACGTGCGGGCCCTCGACGCGCTCGGCGATCCGGGTCTCCTTGGAGCCCGGAACCAGGTGGTCGACCAGCACCGCCAGTCGCCGCTGCGGCGACGGGCCGAACTCCCGCACCATCGACTCCAGGTCGTCGATGCCGCCCATCGGCTCGACGACGATGCCCAGCTCGCGGAGGTCGTCGCCCCACACCCGCTCCAGCAGGCGGGCGTCGTGGGAACCCTCCACCCAGATCCGCGAGGCCTTGGCGACCTTGGCCCGTGCGTCGGTCGCGACCAGCGCGCCGGCTGCGGTGCGACGCAGTCCGCTCGACGACCCGCTCGAACCCGGTGCGGCGGGTCGCACGAGCGTCACCGTCTCGCCGTCCACGGCGAACGCCCCCGGGCGGTTGCGGAACCGGTGCTCGCGGCCGGCGGGGTCGCGGATCTGCACGATCTCGCCGGTGAACTTGTCCACCTTGCCCCTCAGGCCCGTCGGTCGGTGCAGGACCTGCAGGCCGAGCGCGGCGCCGACCTTGGGATAGGACTCCGCCAGCCGTCCCGGGCCCTGGTCGTCGAGGATGTCGCGCTGCACCGGGGCGACCGTACCGTCGGCGGCGCGCGAGTGGTGCGACCGGCGGGGTTCGTCATCCGGCCGCTGACGTGTCACCGTGGGGCGAGCGCGATCACCCGCCCTGGAGCCCCCATGAACCCCGACGAACCCGTCGACCACGTCCACGCCGACACAGCCGCCGAGCCCGACACAGCCGGCGAGCCCACGGACGGGTTCGATCGCCTCGGCCTCGACACGCGGCTGCTGGCAGCGCTCGACGAGCTCGGCTACGAGGAGCCCACCCCGATCCAGCGGGCGGCCATCCCCCGGCTGATCGAGCGCCACGACCTCCTCGGCCGCGCGGCGACCGGCACCGGCAAGACGGCGGCGTTCGCCCTTCCGATCCTGCAGCGCCTCGCCGTCGACGGTTCAGACGGGCCGCCGTTCGCGCTGGTGCTCGTCCCGACCCGGGAGCTGGCCATGCAGGTCAGCGAAGCGGTGCACCGCTACGGCAGAGGGCTCGGAGCCCGGGTGCTGCCGATCTACGGCGGCCAGCCGATCGGGCGTCAGCTCCAGGCGCTGCACCGTGGCGTCGACGTGGTGGTGGCGACACCCGGCCGGGCGATCGACCACCTCCGCCGGGGATCGCTCGACCTGTCGCAGCTGTCCGTCGTGGTGCTCGACGAGGCGGACGAGATGCTCGACATGGGCTTCTCGGAGGACATCGACGCGCTGCTCGAGGCCACGCCGGAGTCCCGCCAGACCGTGCTGTTCTCGGCGACCATGCCGTCGCGCATCGATCGGCTGGCCCGGCGCCACCTCCGTGACCCCGAACGCATCGAGATCACGTCCGACCCGACGCCGAGCGGGGAGGTCCCCCGCGTCCGCGAGGTGGCGTACGTGGTGCCGCGGGCGCACAAGGCCGCGGCACTCGGTCGACTGCTCGACGTGGAGTCGCCGGCGGCGACGATCGTCTTCTGCCGCACCCGGATCGAGGTCGACCAGCTCGCCGAGACGCTGAACGGGCGCGGCTACCGCGCCGAGGGCCTGCACGGCGGGATGAACCAGGAGCAGCGCGACAGGGTGATGAACCGGCTGCGGTCGGGCACCGCGGAGCTGCTCATCGCCACCGACGTGGCGGCACGCGGCCTCGACGTCGACAGCCTGACCCACGTCGTCAACTACGACGTCCCCTCGGCTCCCGAGGCCTACGTGCACCGGATCGGTCGCGTCGGCCGGGCCGGGCGGGAGGGCGTCGCCGTCACGCTGGCCGAGCCTCGGGAGCGCCGACTCCTCAAGAACATCGAGCGACTGACCGGTCGGCGCATCGCCATCGACCGGGTCCCGACGGTCGCGGACCTCCGGAGCCGTCGGCTCGAGCAGACCGCAGCGCGTGTGCGCGAACACGTCGAGAGCGACAACCTCGATCGGTACCGCACGGTGCTCGACGTGCTCACCGAGGACCACGACCTCATCGACGTGGCCCTGGCGGCGATCGAGCTCGTCGACGAGCTGACGGCCCGCAGCGAGGGCGACACCGCCGACATCCCCGACCTGGGCGACGAGAGCCGCGACCGCCCGCACGGCAAGGACAAGAAGCACCGCAAGGATCGGCCCCACAGGGCCGACAAGGGGGCCGGCAAGGGCGACGGCAAGGCACGCGGCGACGGCAAGGGCGGAAAGGGCGACCGCGAGAAGTGGTCGTCGGCGTCGGGCGACACCACGCGCCTCTTCGTGGCGGTCGGCCGAGAGGGAGGGATCCGGCCCAAGGACCTCGTCGGCGCGTTCGCCGGCGAGTCGCCGCTCAAGGGCTCCGACATCGGAGGCATCCAGATCGCCGACCGGTTCTCGCTCGTGGAGGTCCCCGAAGCACTCGCCGACGAGGTCGTGGCGTCGATGCGCCACACCAAGATCAAGGGCAGGAAGGCCAAGGTCCGCCGCGAGCGCTTCTGAGCGCCGACGAGCACACCCCATGCCGACCTCCTCCTCACCCGACACCGTCATGTCCGTGCCGCAGGGCGACGTCGCGCTCACGCGACCGGGCGGCGGACGGGCATCCCTCCGGGCGTGGGACGCCGCCGACGAGATGCTGCTGCAGCACGTCGCCGGACTGGATCTGTCGCCGGACGCCGTCACCGTCATCGTCGGGGACTCCCACGGCGCTCTGTCGATCCCCCTGGCCGGCCTGTCGCCGACCGTGGTCGTCGATCGTTTCAGCTCCCGACGGGCCATCGCCACGAACGCCGAGGCGAACGGGATCGATCCCTCGGCACTGCGGGTGGTCGACGCCGTCACCCCGCTTCCCGAGCGGATCGACCTCGCGCTCGTCCGACCGGCGCGGACCCTGGCCATGCTGGAGCACCAGCTCCGGTCGCTCGCACCGAGCCTGCACCCGGAGTCCGTGGTCGTCGCGTCGTCGATGGTCAAGCACCTGCACACCTCGACCCTCGAGGTGTTCGAGCGGGTGCTCGGACCCACGACGACCTCGCTCGCCCGTCGTCGCGCCCGGCTCGTGCACACCGAACCGAGGACCACGGCGGACGCCGGGATCACCGGGGCGTGGGACTGGCCGAAGGTCACGTCGATCGGACCGGGTCCGCTGCAGCTGTGCTGGATGCCGGGCGTCTTCTCCGCGGGGAAGCTCGACCGGGGCACTGCGCTGCTCCTCGCCCACCTGCCCGACCTCGCCCCCGACGACGTGGTGGTCGACCTCGGCTGCGGCAACGGGGTGCTGGGCCTCGTGGCGTCGGTGGACCAGCCCGACGCGGCGGTCACCCTCGTCGACGACTCCTCGATGGCGGTCGCCGCGGCGCGAGCCACGCTGGACGCCAACGGCGCATCGGGCACGGTGGTGTGGGGCGACGGCCTGACGGACTGGGCCATGGACGACCCCGGAGGAGACGACCCGGCCGGCACCGGCCGGACCGGTGCGCCCGACGGCTCGGTCGACATCGTGTTGTGCAACCCGCCGTTCCACGACGACCACGCCCTGGTCGACGCCGTCGCGTGGAAGATGTTCAGCGAGTCCCGCCGGGCGCTGCGGCCCGGCGGCGAGATCTGGGTCGTCGGCAACCGCCACCTCGGCTACCACGTGAAGCTCCGGCGCCTGTTCGGCGACGTCGACGTCGTCTCGAGCGACCCGAAGTTCGTCGTGCTGCACTCGGTCTGCCCCTGACGTCCGCTGAGGCGCACCCTGCAGAGGGGCGCTCAACGCCTCCGCATCCACTCCAGAGCGCCGTCGGCCGCGGCCACGCCGGTGGCGAACGACGCCTGCAACAGGTAGCCCCCGGTCGGAGCGTCCCAGTCGAGCATCTCGCCTGCGACGAACGTCCCGGGCCGGGACCGCAGCATGAGGTGCTCGTCGAGCTGGTCGAAGCGCAGACCGCCCGCGGTGGAGATCGCCCGCTCCAACGGTGCGAGTCCCTCCACCCGCACCGGAACGTTGCGGATGAGCGCCGCCAGGACGTCCGGATCGCCGGGCATCTGGTTGCCGGTCGCGTCCCGGAGCAGGCCCACCGCCACGGGTGGAAGACCGACCGAGCGCTGCAGCGACGTGCTCACCGACTCCTTGGGCCGGCGACGACCGAGCCGGGCGACGATCGCGTCCACGTCGAGGTCGGGACGCAGATCCACGTGCACGACGATCGGAGCCCCGACGTCCAGGGCGCCGCGCAGCTCGCGGGACAGCGCGTACACGGCGCCTCCCTCGAGCCCGTGCTCCGTGACCATGAGCTCGCCACGGACCGTGCGGCCGGCCACGGTGAGCGACACGTTCTTGATCGGCTCCCCGGCGAACCTCTCCGCGAACAGGTCCGTCCAGACGACGTCGACGCCGCAGTTCGCCGCGCGCAGGTCCGTGACGGCGACGCCCTCGGAGCGCAGCGTGGCGACCCACTCCCCGTCGGAGCCGACCCTGGGCCAGCTGGCACCGCCGAGCGCCAGGACGGCGACGTCGGGATGCACCGCCTCCACCTGGCCGGTCCCCACGTCGCGCAGCTCGTGGCCGTCGTCGCTCCACCCGCACCAGCGCACGCCCGTGCGGATCACCACGCCCAGCGACTCCAGGCGGCCGAGCCAGGCCCGCAGCAGGTCGTTCGCTCGCAGCGACTCGGGGAACACGCGTCCGCTGGTCCCGACGAAGGTCGGCTCGCCGAGCCCGGCGGCCCACGCCCGCAGCACCGCGGGATCGAACGCCCGAACGGCCGCCACCAGCCGTTCGTCGACGTCGCCGTAGCGCTCGAGGAAGGCGGGAAGCGGCTCGGAGTGCGTCAGGTTGAGCCCGCCACGGCCGGCCAGCAGCAGCTTCCGGCCCGGGGAGGGCATCTGCTCGGCGACGGTGACCGCGATGCCCGCTCCGGCCAACCGCTCCGCAGCCATGAGGCCCGCCGGACCGCCCCCGACGACGAGCGCCGTCGAGGTCAGGTGGCTCTGCACCCGGGCGACCGTACCGTCAGCGCACGCCGGTGGGCCGGAACTGGACGCTGATGCGCGGGCCGACATCCCGCGCCGTCTTGGGCACCGCGTGCTCCCACGTCCGCTGGCAGCTGCCGCCCATCACCAGCAGGTCGCCGTGGCCGACCGTGAACGACAGCGACGGCCCGCCACCGCGCGGACGCAGGGCCAGCTTCCGCGGTGACCCGAGCGACACGATCGCGACCATCGTGTCGTGCGTCGCTCCCCGGCCGTACGTGTCGCCGTGCCAGGCCACGCTGTCGCGTCCGTCGCGATAGAGGCACATGCCCGCCGTGGTGAACGCCTCGCCGAGCTCGTCGGCGTAGTGGCGGCTCAGCTCGTCGCGCAGCCGGACGAGCGACGCATCCGGCAGCGGGTCGTCGGCGCCGTGGAACCGCACCAGCCGAGGCACGTCGAGCACGCGGTCGTACATGCGCCGCCGCTCCGACCGCCACGACACCCCGTCGACCAGCCGCAGGAAGAGCTCGTCGGCGCCGCGCACCCATCCGGGCCGCATGTCGACCCAGGCACCACCGGTGAGCGGCGTGCGGACGACGGTCCCGCCCAGCGCGCCCGGACCGATCGCCGGATCGGGTCCGTCACCTGGAGCGCGGCCGGCATCGGGGTCGACCAGCTGGTCGAGCAGGGAGCACTGGAACGCCGACATGCGCCGACGGTAGCACCGTCCACGAACACATGTTCGACGTCGTGGAGCCGTCGGGCGGCGAGGTCCGTCAGTAGCGGAGACCCGGTGCCCGGGTGAAGAACACGTCCGTGGCGAGCTGCTGGCCGAGCTTGGTGGCGTCCCAGCGGTTGCCCTTGTTGTTGATGGTCGGACCGTCGGCCCAGCCCTTCATCAGGATGATGTTCTCGGCCACGGCCCGGATGATCTGGCCGGTGACGTGGTCGGCCTCGTCAGAGGCGAGCCAGGCGACCAACGGCGAGGACACCGACGGGTCCATGCGGTTCCACTCGCCCTCGGGGACCTCGTCGGCCTCGATGACGGCCGGTGCGTTGGGCATGGTGCCCGTGATGCGGGTGGCGGCGGCGGGGCCCACGGCGTTGACGGTGACGCCCATCTTGTAGAGCTCGAGGCTGAGCGTCTGGGTGAGGCTGGCGATCGCGGCCTTGGCCGGCGCGTAGTTGGACTGCCCGAAGTTGCCGGTCAGACCGGCCCCGGAGACGGTGTTGATGATCCGGCCGTCGACCTTCTGGCCGGTCTCCTTGTTGAGGGCCCGCCAGTGCATGGCGGCGTGCTTGCACGGGATCCAGGTGCCGCGCAGGTGCACCTTCAGCACGGCGTCGAAGTCCTCGACCGACATGTTGAAGATCGAGCCGTCGCGCACGATGCCCGCGTTGTTGACGAGGATGTCCAGGCGTCCGAAGTCGTTCACCGCCTGGGCGACCATCTCGCCGGCCTGGTCGTAGTCCGACACGTCGGCGTAGTTGGGGGCCGCCGTGCCGCCACGCTCCTCGATGATCTTGACGGTGAGATCCGCGTCGCGACCGGTGCCCTCACCGGTGACCGAGCCACCGAGGTCGTTCACGATGACCGTGGCGCCGTGCTTGGCCAGCTCCAGCGCGTGGCCGCGCCCGATCCCATGACCCGCTCCGGTGACGATCGCGACCTTGCCGTCCAGCATGCCCATGGCGGGTGACTCCCCCTGGTGAGCGGCCCACGCGGGCCGGGTTGTGTGTCTGCACCCGTTCCTGACGGGTCGTCAGATGTTAGGGGCGGTCATCAGGGCCTCCCAAAACAGCCGAGACCCCGCTCCTGTGCACCGGGGTGGCACGGGGCGACGCCGGTGCGCAGGACGCGGGGTCCCGGCGCGTTCGACGATCAGGTGGCCTCGACGCCCTGGGCCTCGGACTCGCCCGTCTGGGTCGCGTCGCCGCCGGTGGCGAGCTTCCAGACGATCGCACCGAGGGCCCCTCCGATGATGGGCGCCACGATGAACAGCCAGAGCTGGCCGAGGGCCGTGCCTCGCTCGAACAGGGCCGGGCCGAGGGAGCGGGCCGGGTTCACGCTGGTGTTGGTGATCGGGATGCTGATCAGGTGGATGAGCGCCAGCATCAGACCGATGCCGAGCGCTGCCTGGGCCTTGGACGCCGCCTTGGTGGTGACGCCGAGGATCACGATCAGGAACAGGGCGGTGAGCACGACCTCGGCGATGAACGCGGCGGGCAGGTCGTAGAAGATCCGACCGTTCTTCTGGTCGAAGGCGTTGGAGGCGAAGGAGCCCTGCGTGATCTCGAACCCGCCGGGTCGGCCGGCCTGGATGGCCCACAGCACCGCCACGGCGGCGATCGCAGCGATGCACTGCGTGACCACGTAGGCCGGCACGTCCTTCCACTCGAAGCGCTTGGCCGTGGCCAGGCCGATGGAGACGGCCGGGTTGAAGTGCCCACCGGAGACGTGACCCAGACCGTACGCGCCGCAGACCACGGTGAGACCGAAGGCCAGGCTGACGCCGAGGTAGCCGATGCCGTTGTTGACGACGCCGGCGGCGGGAAGGGCGGCGCCGCCCACCCCCAGGACGTCCTTGGTGGTCCCCAGCGCTGCGGCGGCGAACATGGCCGAACCGCAGCCGCCAAAGACCAGGAGGAAGGTGCCGATGAACTCGGCCCCCAGCTTCTTGCCGATGTTGCTGTCCATGCGGACTCCCTTCTCCTCGCGGCACCCCTCGACGGCACCGCGATCCGACCCTGCCGGTCGGAGACGTGCCCCGACCGGGTGTACCTGGCTGGGCCCAGCGCCCGTGACCGTAGCTGTGCGACATCCGCGCCCGTCGGATGATCGGCGCATCACCCCGATGCTGCGTCGGTAGCGTCGTCGGAGTGAGCGACACCGCCCTGGCCCGCCCACGACTGGTGTCGCTCGACGTGACCCGAGGGCTCGCTGTCGCGGCGATGCTGGCGGTCAACAACGAGGGCATCAACCCCGGCCATCCCGGCTGGCTCCGCCACCCCGAGTGGAACGGCTTCTCGGTCGCCGACGTGGTCTTCCCGCTGTTCCTGTTCTGCATCGGCGTGTCCTCGGCGCTGTCGTCCAAGCAGATGCCCGGCCCGGGCCGGTCCTTCATGGACGCCTTCCGGCCGATGCTCAAGCGCTGCGTGATCCTCTTCGCCCTGGGCGTCGGGCTCTCCGCGCTCAAGCAGCATCAGCTGGTGCTCGCGGGAGTGCTCCAGCACATCGCCGTCACGTCGCTCCTCGCGTGGTTCGTCCTCCTGCTCCCCCGCCGGGCCCAGTACGCCGTCGGCGCCGCGATCCTGGTCGCCGGCGCGGCGTTCGGCCTGGCGTGGGGCTTCGCCGACGGCCACACGCTGGACCAGGCCGTCGACCGCTTCCTCTACAGCCGGGAGACCGCCGAGGGCCTGCCGGTGGCGATCGCGTCGGTGTTCAACGTCCTGGCGGGGGCATGGGTCGGTCGGTGGTTCCGCACCGGTGAGCACGGTCGAGATCAGCACCGTCGCATCGTCCGATCGCTCGCGTCGTGGACGCTCGGCCCGCTCGTCCTGGCCCTGGCGCTGGCACCCTGGATCCCCATCAACAAGCGCCTCTGGACGCCGACCTACGCCCTCGTCGGAGTCGCGGCCGCGGCCGGGGTGTCGCTGGCGGTCTACTGGCTGGTGGACCAGCTCGGCGTGCGGCGACCCGTCGAGTGGCTCCGCGAGCTCGGCGCCAACCCGCTCGCCGTGTACGTGGCGTGCAGCGCGCTCGCCGCGATCGTCCCCGACGCGCTGCGTATCGACGTCGTCGAGTGGATGGCCGGGTTCCTGCCGATCGCCGTGGCCTCGGTGGCGTGGTCGCTGATGTGGATCCTCCTGGCCTGGGTGATCGCTGACCAGCTCTGGCGGCGACGGATCCTCATCAAGCTCTAGCTCTGTCCGCTCAGACCGGGCGGGCGAGCAGCTGGACCTGCACGGTGTCGTCGTAGGTCCACTGCCGTCCGACCTCCACGAAGCCCATGCGGGCGTGGAACGCCTGCGAGTCGGGGTTCGGCGGCTCGAGGTTCACCTCGCAGGTCACCTCGACCGCGCCCACCTCCGCGGCACGGGCGACGGCGGCCTCGTAGAGCGCTCGGCCGATGCCGGAGCCCTGCGCCGAGGGGTCGACGGCGACCCGGTCGACGTAGCGGAAGGGACCGGGCGCCCCTCCGGAGTCCAGCCGCTCCTGGAAGTACCGGTAGTTCGGAGAGGAGTAGTCGGCGCCCGGCGCCACCAGGATGAGGAACCCGGCGAGCGATCCGCCGCCACCGATCGCAGCGACGGCCAGGTCGGCCTGACCGAGGAGCGACACCAGCCGGTCCCGGGTGACGGATCCGACGTGGGGCACCCAGTGCTCGTTCAGGGCGAGGACGGCGTCGACCATGGACACGTCCTCGGGGTCGATCGCCTGCAGCACGGGTGCATCAGCCATGGACCCGAGCCTGCCACGACGCGCCGACGAACCCGGTTTCGTCGGTCAGCCCGTGATGGCCTGGTAGGCGGTGATCAGCGCCAGCACGGCGAAGATGCCGGCGGCGACCCGGCGCACCGTCGACAGAGGCAGCCACCGCAGCAGCTGCTGACCGGCGGTCACGCCGATCCCGGCGACGGCCCACAGAGCGGCGAGGGCACCGACGCCGACCGCCAGCGCCTGGCCGGTCCGTGCCGCCAGGCCCGCGGTCGTGAGCTGGGTGAGGTCCCCGAGCTCGGCGACGAGGATCAGGCCGAAGCTGCGGGCCGCGATGCCACCGAAGCCGTGGGCCTCCCCCACGTCCTCCTCGTCCTCGGGGTCCTCGCCGGCCGACCGCCACAGCAGGACGGCTCCGACGGCGAAGAGGACGGCGACCGCGGCGTCGACCGGACGGGTCGGGAGGTTGGAGAGCAGCTTCCCGAACGCGGCGGCGATGACGACGTGGATGGTGAAGGCGGCAGCGACGCCCGTCCACACCGCCAACGGCGAGCGGAACCTGGTGGTGAGCACCAGGGTCGCGAACATCGTCTTGTCGGGGAGCTCGGCGACGAAGACCGCGACGAACGCAGTGGCGGCTGCGGCGAGAGCGCCGGTCGAGGCGGCGAGGAGCACGGAGGTCTGATCAGCCCTTGAGCTCGTCGCGGAGCACGTGCTTGAGGACCTTGCCGGTCGCGTTCCGGGGCAGCAGCTCCACGACCTCCAGCTGCTCGGGCAGCTTCTGGGTCATCAGACCGGCGGCCCGGAGGTGGTCGACCACGTCGGAGAGGCTCAGCACGTCGACGCCGTCCACGAGCTGCACGACGGCGCACACCCGCTCCCCGGCGTCGGGGTCGGGGACGCCGATCACGGCCACGTCGGCGATCGACGGGTGCGTGATCAGCAGGTCCTCGACCTCCTTGGCCGACACGTTCTCACCCTTGCGGACGATGACGTCCTTGAGCCGGCCGGTGATGACCAGGTTGCCCCGCTCGTCCAGGAGGCCGAGGTCCCCGGTGCGGAAGAAGCCGTCGGAGTCGAAGGCTTCCAGGTCCAGGACCGGGTCCAGGTAGCCGCGCATCATCTGCGGTGCGCGGGCCCGGATCTCGCCCTGCTCGCCGGGGCCGGCGGGCGAGCCGTCGAGGCGGTGGACCCGGAGCTCCACTCCGACCATCGGCTTGCCCTCGCTGAGCGCCAGCTCGTCGTCGGAGTCCGACACGTCGGCCATCGTCAGGATCGGCGCCTCGGTCAGGCCGTAGCCCGACAGGATCGGCGCGTCGAACACCGCACGCATCTCCGCCGCCAAGGTGGGCGGCTTGGGCGCCCCACCTCCGGGGAAGCCCCGCACGTTCGGGAACACCGGCTGCAGGTGCTTGCGCTGGTACGCCAGGTACGCCTGGTGGAACACGGTCCCTGCACCGGCGAGTGTGACGCCTTCGCGCGACAGCACCTCCGGCGTGTCGTCGGGGTCGAAGGAGTCGGTGAGGATCAGCGCGTTGCCGAACATCAGGCTGGCGAACAGCCAGGTCACCCCGCCGACGTGGGTGAACGGGAACACCAGAGCGGCGCGGTCGGAGTCGATGAGCGCCAGGCGCTGACCCATGCCGCGTGCCACTGCGAGGAGGGACGAGTCGGTGTGCTGGGCTCCCTTCGGCTCGGCGGTGGTGCCCGACGTGTAGAAAACCCAGCGGACGTGCTGGTCGGCCCGCTCCAGGGGCTCGGCCCGAGCGGGGAGGCGGGTCGGGTCGCCCTGCGGCAGCGCCCGGTCGGTGACGAGCACGCGCATGCCCCGGCCCTGTCGCTCGGCGATGCCCGTCGCCATGGCCTCGTGGTCGACGCCCTTCCAGTGCGACGGCACCACCAGCAGGCGGGCGTCGGCCTGGTCGGTGATGAAGTCCAGCTCGCGGTCCCGGTAGATCGGCAGCACCGGGTTCTGCACCGCGTCCAGCCGGCTGAGAGCCGCCACCAGGACGAGAGACTCGATCCAGGTCGGCAGCTGCCACGTGACGACGTCGCCGGAGCCGATCCCCGAGGCCTGCAGCCCTGCCGCCGCCCGCTCCGCCTCCGACCAGAACTCGGCGAAGGTCAGCGTGCGCATGTCCTCGTCGACCGCCATCAGGGCGTCCGGCGTCGCATCGACCCGCCGTTCCATCAACTCCCAGAGCGTCCGCCCATCGAGCACGTTCTCACCTCGTTCGCTGTGCGTCGCGGGCGTCAGTGTAGGGACCCCTCGTTCAGCCTGTCGGCACCTCGACGACCGTCCCCGCCGGGTCGAGCTCCAGGGTTCGTCCGCCGACCGGGGCCTGCAGCGGCAGCTCCAGCTGTCGTCCCGGGCTCGTGGCGGTGCAGGGCGCAGCACCCTGGGACGCCACCACGACGGGGCGGACCGTGATGGCGGTGGCGGTCTCGGTGACCGTCACCTGGGCCAGCAGCTCGCCGTCGGCGACGGTGCAGGAGACGTCCACGACGATCGAGCCGTCGTCCACACCGGGCACGACCTGTCCACGGGCGACGACGGCGACGGCCGAGTCGTCCGGCGGATCGGGGCGCTCGCCGTACACGTAGGTGGTCACGCCTCCCGCCGACGTCACGTCCGTCACGCCGTCGGGCAGGCTCGCGCCGCCGGGCGCGGTCGGCTCCGGAGCGTCGTCGCCCGCGGCGGGAGCGTCGGCCGACGGCTCCGAGGCCACGGTGGTCGTCGTCGCGAACGGCGGGAGCGTCTCCGTCGGGCTCGACGGGCTGCCCAGCTTCACCAGTCCCGCCACGCCGATCGCCGCCAGCACGAGGAAGCCGATCAGGATCGGCCAGATCGAGTAGGTGCGGTCGGGATCCGCTGCGAACGGACGCCTCACTGGCCCGCGCACCGGCCGGTCCCGGTGACCACCAGCTCACCGCCCTCGACGCGCAGCGCTGCGTCGATCGGCTGGTCGGACGCCAGGAGTCCCTCCTGGACCAGCGTGGCCACGTCGGGTGGGTAGTCGCCGTTGATCGCGTTGTACGCCTCCGCCGCGGTCTCCACGGTGCGCAGGGTCGTGCGGCACGCCGTGGCGTCCGCCGCCCCCGTCGGGGCGGTCGCCGGGGCCTGGTCGGTCGGAGAGCCGGGCGCCACCGTGGGGACCGTGATGTCGTCGGTGCCGAGATCGCTCGATCCGGAGCTGCTGTCGCCGCTCACGCCGTCGAGCACCTGCACCGCGAGGAACGCCATGATCCCCAGGGTCAGCAGCAGACCGAGGATCCCGAACACGGCGAGGATGCCGCGACCCGAGAAGCGGGGGCTGCCGTGGCGGAGCGGCTTGACGCCGCGCACCGGCTGCGGGGCGACACCGGAGCCGCCGGCCGGAGTGCCGTACGCGGGTGCGCCGGCAGCCGATCCCTGTGGGGGCGGCGCCCAGGAGCCCCACGCCGGTTCGTTCGGGGCGGCCGGAGCGACGGGTGGGGGCGCGCCCGGCGGCAGCGGCGATCCCGGATGCGGGGGCGGGGCGTCGCTCGGAGCCGGTGGAGGGAGCGGCGGGCCGCCCGTCGGTCCGGCGGGCGGGATCGGCGGGGCGGCCGGAGGAGGCGCGCCCGGCGGAGGATCCCACGGGGATCGGCGCGGCGCCGTGCCACCGTTGCCGGGATCCGCCTGATCGCTCACGGCGTCACGCTACCGGGCACGTCCGTGAGGGCGCCGCCGGCGGGACAGCTCCGCCGCTCACACGGCCCACGGCGGGCGCTCTCAGAGGACGGCGACCGGCGCGACGGGGGCCGAGGTCGCTCCCACCAGCGGCTCGGGCGCCGCCATCAGCAGGACGTCACCCCTGTCCTCGTCGGCGCAGGCGACCGCCAGCTCCTCGAAGTCCCAGTTCTGCCCCTGGAGGAGTCCCATGTCGCGGATCTGCAGGAGGTGCACGGCCAGGCAGTCGGACCAGTCGGGCTGGGTGGGAGGGAACGCCTCGTACGCGTAGGTGTCCACGAACGCTCCGGCCAGGTCGTGGTCGCGGATCCACGGCACCGCGTCCACCGACAGCCCGGGCTGGCTGAAGTCGGTGCCGACCGTGTACCGCTTGCGGTCGCCGGCGAGGTAGTACCGCATCTGGCCGGTCCGGACCAGGATCACGTCGCCGGGCTCCGGCGACACCTTGGCCTGCTCCGCAGCACCGGCCAGGTCCTCGGCGGTGATGGCGTAGCCCGGCGAGATCTCGTCGAGGGCCTCGACGCCCTTCAGTCGGGCGATGTCGAGCACCAGGCCCCGCGTGACGATCTGGGGCAGACGCTCGGCGCCCAGCCTGGTCGCCCCGTACTGGGCGGAGACGACGCTCGTGGGGATGCCGTTGTAGAGGAACCCGTCGTAGGAGACGTGGCTGAGCGCGTCGACGTGGGTGCCGGCGCACGTGGACATCATCACCAGGTCGTCGGTCCCCTCCCACATGCCCGGTGCGAACTTGTCGCGCTCGTTCAGGGAGGTGACGGTGAGGATCGGGTTGTAGCGGCGGGCGGGCTGACCGACCTGGATGCCGTCGGCCTTGAGGTCCGCGGCGAGCGAGATGCGTCGACCGCGGCGCACCGCATCGACTCCACGACGCGTCGAGTCCGTCGTCAGCAGGTTGCCGCAGCCGAGCTCGTCGTCGTCGCCCCAGCGACCCCAGTTGGAGACCTTCCTGGACAGTTCGTCGATCTCGCCGGGCAGTGGCACGTGTCCCCCTCTGGACGGTCGGTCTCGCAGGAAGTTCGGTCGGGCGGTGCTGTGGGCTACGACTGGACGGTGAGCACGCCGCGGGCGAGCTTGCCGTCGTGGAGCTCGTCGAGCGCCAGCTGGAAGTCCTCGAGCGGGTACGTCTGCGACACCAGCTCGTCGAGCTTGAGCCGGCCGGCCTGGTAGAGCTTCACCATCAGAGGGATGTCGTACTGCGGACGGGCGGACCCGTAGCGGCAGCCCATGATCGTCTTGTCGTTGTACATGGTGGACACGACGAAGCTCGCCTCGGACCCCATCTTGGGGACGCCCAGCATCACCAGCGTGCCGCCCCAGTCGAGGAGGTCCGTGGAGGTCTTGATGAGTGCCGTGGAGCCGACGCACTCGAAGACGTAGTCGACGCCGTTCGGGCAGATCTCCTTGACCGCCTCGACCAGGTCGAAGTCGGGCCCGTCGGGGCAGATGAAGTGCGTCGCGCCGAAGAGCTTGGCGTAGGACTCCTTGGCCGGGTTGGTGTCGACGGCGATCACCGGCAGCGCGTCGGACAGCGCGGCGCCCTGGATGACGTTGAGGCCGATGCCGCCCACGCCGATGACGACCACCGACTCGCCGTGCGTCACCTTGGCCCGGTTGAACACCGCGCCGACACCGGTCAGGACGCCGCAGCCGATGAGCGACGCCGAGCTGAGCGGGACGTCGTCGGGGATCTTGACGGCCTGGGTGGCCTTCACGACCGTCTCCTCGCAGAACACCCCGAGGTTCGCGAACTGGAAGACCTTCTTGGTGTCCTCGCCCTCGCCCTTGGTGAACGGGCGGGAGAGCTTGCCCTGGCCCACGCGACAGAACGTGGGCTTGCCGCTGTCGCAGGCCGCGCACTGACCGCAGTTGCCGAGCGTGGACAGCACGACGTGGTCGCCGACCGCCACGTTGGTGACGTCGGGGGCGACGGCCACGATCTCACCGGCTCCCTCGTGGCCGAGCACCACCGGGGGCGGGAACATGATGGTGCCGTTCAGCACCGACACGTCGCTGTGGCACAGGCCTGCGGACTCGATCCGGACACGGACCTCGCCGGCTCGGAGATCACGGACCTGGATGTCGGACTCGACGGACGCAGCGGTGCCGTCCCACACGATCGCTCTCATGGTCGGACCCTACCCCGCGAGTAGAACGTGTTTCAGTTCGAGGTGGCAGCGGCTCGGGGGCGCGTGGTCGACTGCCCGCCGTGGACGCTCCGACCGACCCGCCGCCGCTGCTCGAGCACGAGGTCGTGGACCGGCCGGGTCGACAGGATCGTCTGCTCGTGCTGAACCACGGCTACGGCCTGTCGAGCGCAGAGCTGACCGATCGACTGGCGCTGCTCGACCCCCGGGGCGACTTCCTCGCGGTGGCGCCGCAGGGTCCGTACCGGCATCGGGACCAGGTGATCTGGCACAAGCCGGCGCTCTCGACCGGCGCGTCCGAGCAGTACCTCACGTCGCTGGCCGCGCTCGACCACCTGCTCGGCCACCTCCAGGCGACCACCGGCCTCGCCGCCGCGGACGCCGTCGTCGGGGGCTTCAGCCAGGGCGGGGGGCTGGGCATCTCGCTCCTGTTCCACGCCGGCGTCGTCCACCGACCCGCCGCCGCGTTCGGGATCTACAGCTTCCCCGCCGCGGTGCCGGGGTTCGCCGTCGACCGTGCGGCTGCGGCCGGCAGACCGGTCTTCCTGTCGAGCGCCGAACGGGACCGCTTCGGACCGATCGAGATGGGCCGGGGCGGCGCCTCGCTCCTGGCCTCGACCGGCGTCGACATCACGTACGTGGAGGACGACCGGGACCACGAGATGTCGGACCTCGCCGCGGTGGAGGTGGGCGCCTGGCTGGCCGACCTGCGGGCCGGCACGCTCCGATCCGGGGTCGGCAACGAGCTGTTTGCCGGGACGGCCCCGTCGGCTCGCTACGACGGGCTCTGGTCGTTCGTCTGACGCGGCGACCGACGGAACCGCGTCAGGAGTCGAGCTCGACGAGCCCGTCGAGAGCGGCGACCAGCTGCTCGACCCGCGCCTCGAGCGCCGTGACGCGGGCCTCCAGCTCGTCGACCCTGCCGGGAGCGGCGGCTGCCGCCCGAGTGGGCGACGGGCCGGCGACGGCGGCTGCCGCAGCCCGGCCGTCGACGTCGTGCTGGAGCAGCTGGATCCAGCGCGCCTCGCGCTGACCGGGAGCCCGCTCGAGCAGGCGGACCAGCGGACGGTCGGCGCGGTTGGCGAGCCGCTCGAGCACGGTCGTCACCTCGTCGGGTCCCGAGAACGCGTGGAGCCGCTCGGTGCGGGAGGTGAGCTCGGGCACGCTCTGGGCACCACGCAGGAGGAGCACCGCGATCACCGCCGTCTCTGCGGAGTCGAGACCCAGCTGCTCGTCGAGGATCTGGCGGTACTTGGTGGCCCGCTCCCCGCTCGCCGGGTGCACGACGCGCAGCAGGCCCTTGGCCTTCAGCGCCTGGCACGTGGTCTCGACGAGGTTGGCGTCGTAGTCGACCACCGGATCGCGGCTCGTGGTCTGGTTGCACGCCGTGGTCAGCGCCTTGAGCGTCAGCGGGTAGGCGTCGGGCGTGGTGGCCCGCTTCTCCAGCAGGGCCCCCAGCACGCGGGTCTGGGGATCGGAGAGCTCGAGCTCGTCAGGCAGGTCGACCATCGCCGCCGACGCTACCGGCGTCCGGTTCAGCCGGTGAACGACATCCGGCGCCCGACGGCCGGCAACTGGGCCACGGGCGCGGGGAAGGCGGCTGCGACCAGGTCGGCGGCCACGACCACCGGCTGCGTGACCGTCTGCACCGTGCCATCGCTCGCGATGCCCTGCAGCAGGAGTGTGTGGTCGCCGGGATCGAGGTCCGCCGGGATCGTGACAACGGTGTCGATCGAACCGGTGAGCGACGAGACCACCAGGCCGAGCTCGATCGGATCCGAGTGGATCACCACCGAGACCTGAGTCAGAGGCATCCAGCCGGTGCTCCTCACGGTGAGCTGGCCACCCGCCACCACCGGGGTGCTCGCACCGTCGTCCGACTCGACGGAGAGCGACGGGCCGGCACCGCGCTGCGGCCCGGCGCCCGGGAGCGAGGTCGTGGTGGTCGTCGTCGTGGTCGTGGTGGTCGTCGGCGCCGGCGGCACGGTCGTCGTCGTGGTCGACGCGGTGGTCGTCGACGGCTCGGCGGTCGTCGTGGTCGACGTGGTGGTCGTCGGCGGCTCGGTGGTCGACGTGGTCGTGGTCGGTGGTTCCGTCGTCGTCGTGGTCGGAGCCTCCGTCGTCGTCGTGGTCGGCGGCTCTGTCGTCGTGGTCGACGTGGTGGTCGTCGTGGTCGACGTGGTGGTCGTCGGCGGC
>JAEYSR010000203.1 GCA_023434535.1 Actinomycetes bacterium | reverse complement strand
CCCACGCCTCCGGCGCCGCTGCGGTCCGACTTCGACGCTCCACCTCGATCGAGTCGCTCGGGTCGGAGCCCTATGCTCCTGGCGCGATCAGGCCATGGCTGCAGAGGGAGGTCACGTGGCTCGCGGTGACCTCAACGCCACCTCCTACGTGATCCTCGGGATCCTCGCGTCGGGCGAGCACTCCGCCTACGACATCGCCAAGTTCATGGGCGCCGGCATGGGCGAGGTGTGGCCGCTCGCCGAGCGCCAGCGGTACAACGCGCCGAAGAAGCTGGTCGAGCTCGGCTACGCCTCGGTCCGCACCGAGGCCACCGGCCGGCGCAACCGCACCATCTACGCGATCACCCCGGAGGGCGCCGCAGCGCTGAGGCAGTGGCTGACCCAGACGACGTCGCGTGCGGCGCTCGAGTTCGAGGGCCTGGTCCGGGTGCTGGTCGGCGAGCAGGGCACGATCGACGACCTCCGCGCCAACCTCGAGACGATCGCGGCGCAGGCTCGCGAGTCCCGGGAGCTCTTCGTGCAGCACGCCCGGACGATGCGCGGCGCCGAGGCGTCGTTCCCCGAACGGGAGCACCTGCTCGCCCTGGCCAACCGCTACATGGTCGACCACTTCGGCCTCATGGCCGACTGGGCGGAGTGGGCGCTGGCCGAGACAGAGTCCTGGGCCGACACCACCTCGCCGGCGACGACCCACCACGACCGGACGATGGAGATCCTCGACGGCTCGATCCGGGCCGGGACCGACTGAACCTTCAGCCGCCTCGTGTTGCTGCAAGTTGCAGCATCAACTAGACACACCACCAGCTGCCGAGACCGAGAGGTCGAGCAGCTGCTGTGGGGGCGCCGAACGGCGGTGCCGTCGGACGTCGGGAGTGTCAGATGTCGGGGCGTTTCACTCGTGGTGCGATCGCGGCGGTCGCCCTCATGTTCGCGATCACGGCCTGCGTGGCCGACCCGCCAGGCCCGCCGCCACCGGCCACGGACACCGACGGCGACGGACTGGTCGACTCGGTCGAGACGAACACCGGCGTCTACGTCGGCCCCGGCGACACCGGGACGGACCCCGAGGTGGCTGACACCGACGGTGACGCCATCGCCGACGGCGACGAGGTGCTCGGAACCGCGGACGGGCTCGCCCTTCCGGCGATGGGCACCAACCCGCTGAAGAAGGACATCCTCCTCGAGCTCGACTGGTTCGACGACGACGCCGAGCCGTCGGTGTGCGGGGCCCACTCCCACCGGCCCACCCCGGCTGCCATCGACCGCGCCGTCGAGGCGTTCGCGTCGTCGCCGGTGACCAACCCCGACGGCAGCACCGGCGTGAACCTCATCGCCGACTACGGCCAGGGCGGTGCGTTCACCGGCGGCAACCTGATCCCGGACGCCGACGGACTCCTCGACGGGGACCTCGGGGGTGCGGACTTCGCCGCTCTCAAGAGTGCGAACTTCGCGGCCAACCGGGCGGGCTACGTGCACTACGTGCTGAACGTCCACCGCTTCAACCTGACGTCCAACTCGTCAGGCCAGGCGGAGACCCCCGGCGACGACATGCTGATCTCGCTGCGGTGCTTCGTCACCGAGGCCGACGCCGTGAACGACATCGGCAACACGATCACGCACGAGCTCGGCCACAACCTCGGCCTCGGTCACGGCGGCGACGAGGACCTCAACTTCAAGCCCAACTACAACTCGGTGATGAACTACCGGTACCAGTTCGCCGGGGTGGACACCGACTGCGACGGCGTCGGCGACGGCGTGAACACGTTCTCCCGGGGGCTGCTGCCTCCGCTCGACGAGTACAACCTGGTCGAGGCCGACGGCATCTGCGGTCCGGGCGGCCCCGCGATCGACTGGAACTGGAACGGCATCATCGACCCGGGCACCGTGCCCGTCAGCATCAACGGCGACGGGGTCGGCGACATCCTGCACGACCACGACGACTGGTCCGCCTTGGACTTCGGTGGCATCTCGACCGGGACCGCCCAGCGCCGGTCGGCGCCCGAGATCGTCACGGAGGTGGACCTCCCGGACTGAGCGATCGTCCGGCCTCGGCCCCGGCGTGCGGGGCCGAAGCCGGATCTCCTCACACATCCCGCCCGCCGTGCCAGGCCGGCGGGCGACACCCGCGACCCGCTCACGTGCGATCATCGAGGCCTCCAACGCATCACCGGGGGATGGTGAAGTGGACGTGACGGGATCGGTTCGGGACATGGGCAGGGGCGCGTGGGCAGGCCAGCGCGTCGGCGTGGTCGTTCGCTCGGCCCGGGTGGCGCTCCGATGACGGCGTCGGCCACCGTCCCGGTGCGGTTGGACTTCGCCCCGCCGTCGCTGGCGATCCCGGATCCGGAGCACCCCGGTCTGCGGCGCGCCGGCCCGCGCACGGGAGCGCCCTACGGCCTGGACACCGTCGAGAGCCACCTCTGCCCGGCGACGGACCTGGCCGCAGGCGACTCGGTGCGGCCAGATCTCCGGACCTTCGGCTTCGACGTCGTCGACCTCTCGGGGATGGGCGACCTGCAGGCGGTTCTCGCCGACGTCCGACGTACCGGCCGCATCGGCGACGACCACGCAGCGGCCATCCGCTCTCTACTCGACGGCTCCCTCCTTCATGCCGAAGGCGTCGGAGCGCTGCGCGTCCAGTTCCTGGCGGAAGAGGGCCTCATCATGCGCACCGCCGGGCCCAATGGCCGATCGGTCGTGGGCCCTCGCTCCGAGGGGATGAACGACCACGGCGGTGCCACCTCGGTCCACTCCGACCAGGACGTGTACGGCACGCCGATGGCCCAGCTCCTCGACGGGCGGGCCCCGACCACGTTCGTCCACGACTCACCCGACGGCCACCACCACGACGGGTCGCTGTTCCTGGTCAACGTGTGGATCCCGCTGCAGCAGCCGGTCCGTCCGCTGGTGCTGGCCGACGGACGCAGCCTCGACAGGCAGCGCGACCAGCTCCGCTACGGCCTGACCACCGACACCTTCCTCGAGCGGGACGAGGAGCAGGTGATCAACGACATCTGGACGTTCCTCCACGACGATGACCAGCGCTGGTACTTCCGCTCCGACATGGACCACCGCAGCGCGTACGTGTTCAACACGTTGAGCACGGCTCACGGGGCTGGAGTCCTCCCGGGTGAGGACCTCGCCGAGTGGTGCTACGTCGCGCTGGAGGCGGCCGAGGACGCTGCGGCGCGCGGCGATGTCGATGGCGTGGCCGCTGGGGTGACGGATGAGGGCCGACCCGAGCGGGCCGAGCTCACGCCGCCGGTACTGCACGACGCGATCGACGCCATGCTCGTGGTGCTCGATGAGGCGGCTGCCGATCCCGCCGCCGTGTGCGGCGCCTCCGGGGATTGGGTCGCCCGGTCACGGGCCGCTCGTCGTGGCGTGGTGAGGATGTCGATCGAGATGCGCATGGTCGTGTCGATCGAGGAGACGTGAGCCACCCATCGGCGTTTCACGGGTGACCCGACAGGTCGGTTGCCCTGCGGCTGTCACCGACTCCGTCGGTCAGTCACCGATCCGGACCACGATGTACCGCCCGTTCCCGACCTCGGCCCGGTAGACGCCGCTCTCGCGTGGAACGCTCAGCCAAATGGTCTGGGCGACTTGACCGACGAGCTCGTGGAAAGCGCCTTCGAGGTAGTCGGCGGCAGGGTCCGGAGTGACGGCCGCGTCGATCGAGTAGGGCGCCTCGAACGCTGGTTCCCAGCCGTCACCCACCTTGCGATCCCAGACCACTCCCCAGCCCGGAACCATGAGTCCATCCGCAGGCGAGTTCACAACCACGACGTGGCTCGGTGGAACCGACTCGACCGTGATGCCGTCGCTGAGTGACTCGACTCTGACGATGCGAGCTGGTGACGACAGCGAGTTCGAGTTGCACGCGGTCAGGCACAACATCGAGATGACGAACACTGCCGTTCGCCTCAGGCTCATGGCTCACCCTTCCGATCCTCACGTCCCACCACTGGAATCGGCGCTGAGCCGAGCGACTTGAGGACGTTCGCTCACCAGGCTGACCGCCGGCAGAGGCACGGCTGCGGCCAGTCCTTCCCGTGGACGCGACGTGCGTGGATGGTCGTTCTGCTGCAGGGATAGCGGCTCGCTAGGTCTGAGCGCAGCCGGCGAATGGGCCCGGGAGCAGCGACAACGAGACCTCGAAGTGGCCGAGATCCTTGTCCTCGTCCGTGTCGAACTGGCTCGGCTGGTATCGGACGAGGTTGGCCGAGATCTCAGGAGTGCCCGGCCAGCAGTAGGCCTCCGCGTTGACGGGAGATGGGACCCATCCGCTGTCGAGCAGTCGCGATCGGATCGTCTCGGCGGCCTCGTCAGAGTCCTGGAAGGACCGGTAGGCGTTGAGAGTCGCATAGGAGCAGTAGACGTCACGGTGGCCCACGACCTCGTCGGGCACCTCAATGCTCCCGATGGCCTCCTCGACCCGGTGCGCGGGCTCCGACGAGGTCATCGCGCAGCCCGGTTCGACGGGCGTGACACGTGTCGTCGCCACGATGAGTGCGACTCCGCCCACGATGAGGACGGCGACGAAGGCTGCGAGAGCGACGAGCACTTGCGTCGTCGACCACCTCGGTTCGTCGGGCGGGTCCGGATCGTCCGGCACCGCGTTCCCGAGAGGCGTTGGCCTCGACGACGTCGTGAACACGGCTCCACCGTAGGGGTCGGCGCTGGATCAGCGTTCGTGCGAGCCGGTCGGAGATGGTTCATTGCACGCAGCGCACGTCGCAGGGGCCGGGTCCGATCAGGGGAGGTTGTGCCACCGCCACCACTCGGTCCGTTCGATGACCTCGAACCCGGCGGCCTGCAGAGCGTGCAGCATCTCGGCCCGATCCCACTGAGGGAGTAGCGCGACTGCGGAACCGCCCGTCGACCGAATGGGCACCCGCACGTTGCACCACGGCGGCGTCAAGCGGGTGGCGACCACCTCGACGCGATCATGGCGATGCACGAAGGAACGACTTCGACGCGGGAACGACGACAGCGGTCCGGCGACCACCTCGAGGTGTCCGGGCCTCACGATGAGCCGTCCGCCTCCACCCCGCGCCCGTGATTGGAACCCGACGGAGAACTCCTTCGCCGGACTGCTTGCCGTGTCCGACGCCACCTGGTCGCCGCAGGGCTCGGGGGCGTGGGTCATGTCGATCACGGTACTGATCGGGGTGCAGGATTCGGCCCGACCCTCCTCGGCCCGTGCGTAGTGCGGACGGGGGGACTCGAACCCCCACACCCTTCCGGGCACCGGGACCTAAACCCGACGCGTCTACCAGCTCCGCCACGTCCGCGTGACGCCCGAACGGTACCGCCCGTACCGCACCACCGGCGCGGGCGCCGGGACCTCAACCCGACCCGTCGAGCTTGTACGTGGCGGTCGTGCATGTGGCGTGTGGCGTACAAGTTCGACGGGTGGCTGGGTCCGGCTGTCGAACTTGTACGTGGGTGTCGTGCATGTGGTGTGTGGCGTACAAGTTCGGCGGGTGGGGGCCGGCGGGCGGAGGGTGGAGCGGGCCGGCGGGGGAGGTGCGGCAAGTCCGGTTCACCGCGTTAGCCTCCAGCGCCATGCAGCCAATTGCACCTCTCGACCTCCCGCCGCAGCTCGCAGCGGACCCCGTTCTCATGCAGGCCGGCAACGGAATGGAGCCGTCGGCCGACATCTACAACCGCCTCCTCAAGAACCGCATCGTGTTCCTGGGCTCGGAGGTGAACGACACCGTCGCCAACTTCATCACCGCCCAGCTGCTGTTCCTCGAGGGCGAGGATCCCGAGAAGGACATCTGGCTCTACATCAACTCGCCGGGTGGGTCGGTCACGGCGGGCATGGCGATCTACGACACCATGCAGTTCGTCACCCCCGACGTGGGCACCATCTGCATGGGCCTCTGCGCCTCGATGGGCCAGTTCCTGCTGTGCGCCGGCGCCCCCGGCAAGCGCTACGCCCTGCCGCACGCCCGGATCATGATGCACCAGCCCTCCGCGGGCATGCAGGGCCAGGCGTCGGACATCGCCATCCAGGCCGAGCAGCTCAAGTACATCAAGGACCTGCTCGCCGAGCGCATCGCCAGCCACACCGGTCAGACCAAGGAGCAGATCAACATCGACTCCGACCGCGACCGCTGGTTCACCGCCGAGGGTGCCAAGGAGTACGGCATCATCGACCAGGTGATCGTGCGCCGCGGCGAGATGCGCTGAGCCACCCGCTCGCCGGCGCCGCAGCGCCCGGCACGAACCGATCCGGAACGCGAACGAGGGGCCGACCCGCAGGTCGGCCCCTCGTTCTGCGTCCTGCGACGGGTCGCCCCGTCGACTCGACTCGTGTCGGTCAGCCGGCGAAGACCTGGACCACGTAGAGGCGGCCGCCGGCCTCGGCGACACCCGTGCCGATCCGGTTGTACTTGCCGCTCACGATGTTGTCGCGGTGCGCCGGGCTGTTCATGAACATGCTGTGCATCTGGGCGATGTTCGAGGCCATGCCGACGTTCTCGCCGAGGACGGACCAGTCGTTGCCGGCGCCGTCGGTGAGCTTCGAGTGGGAGATCGCTCCGACGGCCGCCATGTGCTCGGCCCAGGCCTGCGCCTTGTTGACCAGCGTGTCGTCGATCACGAGAGGCCTCAGTCCGGAGGTCCCTCGGGTGTCGTTGACCCGGGAGGCAGAGTCGAGAGCCCAGGCGTTGCGGGTGCACGAAACCCCGAGGATCG
This sequence comes from Actinomycetes bacterium, assembly GCA_023434535.1. Classification (GTDB taxonomy): domain Bacteria; phylum Actinomycetota; class Acidimicrobiia; order Acidimicrobiales; family Microtrichaceae; genus Dermatobacter. The sequence continues at coordinate 1,354 of JAEYSR010000203.1, read as the reverse complement.
CCAGCACGGCGACCAGTCCGATCGCGAGCGTCGCCACCCGGCCCCGGCGCCGTGGCCGTGAGCCCGCTGCGGTCTCGGTCATCGTGTCGGTCCCACCGTTCGTGGTTCCCAGGGAGTTCAGGGACGTGCTGTCCATGAGGGGAGGCTCCTTCTCGTCGGTCGCTGCTGTGGGGGTTGCTGTCGACGGCCCCAGCCGTAGATGTGAGATGGAACCGCCGAGATATGACGGTTCCATGACGAACACATGGCTACCACATGACGACTTCCCATCGGTCGATCCTGGACCGATGTGAGACTTCTGGAAGGTCGCACTCGCCCGTGACCCCGGCCCCTCTGCCGTTGGGGGAGCAGTCTTCCGGTCGCCGAGGTCGGGCGCAACTGGTTGCACCCGCGGCCGTCCGACGCCGTCAGGACAGGTCGAGTCCGCACTCCCGCGAGGCCCACCGCTCGACCCGCGAGCTGGTCGCGGACAGCTCCTCGAGCTGGCGGTTCAGCTGGTCGCGCTGCTGCTCGACGGCGGCGGCGTCGCCCTGGCCGTCCGTCCCGGCACCCGGCACGGCGTTGCGCTCCGCGGTGAGGAGATCGACGATGCCGCTGACCGCAGAGGCCAGGTCCTGCATGTCGGGCTGGATCGCGGAGGGGGCCTTGTCGGCGAGCTCGGAGAACTCCTCGGCCGCTGTCCGGGCCTTGTCGAGGTCCTGGGACGCGAGTGCCTCCGACAGCGACGACATGTCGGCGCTGCGGGACAGGTCGTCGCAGAACGCCGGCCGGCCGTCGCTGCAGGACCCGAGCGCGACGACCGCGGCCAGAGCAGCGGCCGCGGCCACGGCGCGACCGGGGGACGCGGTGCGTCGGCGCAGCGCCTCGCGTCGGCGCATGGCGGTGCGGAGCAAGGTCGCCGTCAGGCCTGGGCGGCCTCGGCGAGCGCACGGATCTCGCTCACCGCGTGGGCCTGGCCCTCGGGATCGCGGAACAGCGCGCTGCCGGCGATGAACACGTTGGCGCCCGCAGCGGCCGCGCCGCCCACGGTCGCCGGTCCGATCCCGCCGTCGACCTCGAGGTCGATGTCCCGACCCGACATCTCGATCATCGCCCGGACCTCGGCCACCTTCGGCTCCATGGTGGCGATGTAGTCCTGGCCGCCGAAGCCGGGGTTCACCGTCATGACCAGGATCTCGTCCACCAGGTCGAGCACGTGCTGGATGGCGACGGCGGGCGTCGCGGGGTTGAGCGCCACGGCGGGCGACGCGCCCAGGTCCCGGATCAGGCCGAGCGTCCGGTGGAGGTGGCGGCAGGCCTCGGCGTGCACGATCAGCAGCTCGCAGCCGGCCTCCACGTAGCGGTGCAGCAGCTC
>JAEYSR010000179.1 GCA_023434535.1 Actinomycetes bacterium | reverse complement strand
GGGGGTCTGGGTGCAGTCATTGAGCCATCGTCGCCACAGCTGGTTGGTGGCGTTCTCGACGAGCTGTTGGAACGTCTCGGCATCCACGCCGGTGTAGGTGGCCGACACCGCGACGGTGTCGCCGTCGGCGCCGACCGGGTTCACGTGGGCCTCGTTGGACGCGGCTGGTGGTTCGTGGCCGCCGTCGTCATCGGCGTAGCGGGCCAGGTCCGTCACGAGGACGCAGAACTGCGCGAACGACGCCTCCGCCGCGGACAGGGCGAGGAGGCCCTCCTGGGCCGCCGCGAGAGCTTCGGCGTTGCGGTCGTTGACCTTCGTGCAGATGTAGGCGACCCGTTCGTCGGTGATCTCCCCACGGCCCAACGCAGCCGCGATCTCGGGCAGATGGGTTCTCAACGCCTTCGCGGTGCGGAGGTCGCGGCCGATGCTGTGACGTGATCGGCCATGACGTCGTTCGAACCACACCCTGGACCGGGACCCGTACCGCAGATCGCACAGACTCCGCGCATCGACCTCGGCCAACACGGCACCGCGCAGCGCGGCGAGGGACCGCAGCGCGACCTCCACATCATCGATCACACCCAGGCACTCGTCATCGGACAAGGCCTTCACATCCGCAGCCGCCGACACCCGGGCCGCGACCAACAGCCCGTGCGACTCGACCGTCGACGACACGTCAGCCGGTCCGAACCCCACGACCCCCGGACCTGCCGGCGGCCCGTTCTCCCGTCCCTCCCCGATCGAACTCATGTTCGACAACATACGACGGGGGTATGACAGCCATGATCGAGCAGCTCACACCAACAAGTAGCGGCTCATCTGTACCGTCCGCAGTGACCGATTGGGTGGGCGGATGTGTCCGCCGAGACGACCCTTCGTGCGGAACGCCGTCCCCGTCTCCGTACCCTGACCAGATGAGCTGGACGTCACGCGCGATGTGCGCGGTTGCCGCTTCCGTCGCTGCGGTTGCGCCGTTGGCGTGCGAAGACAGCGGCGAGCAGCAGTCGCGCAACACCTCCGAGGCGTCGACCGAAGCGTTCTGTGCGGAGTTGCAGCGAGCGGCCGACGCGTTCCAGGGGCCGACACCCAGTTGGTCGAGCCGTGCCTTCCAAGCCAGCGCCGAGGGCCAACCAGCTCCGGTGCGCCGGGCGGTCAAGTCGCTGGCCGAGGTCGTCGACGGGTCCCAGAGGTTCTTCGCCGACCTCGAGTCGGATGCCGGACCCAAGACATCCGTGGCGCCTGGTGTCTTCGGCACCGAGTTCAACCTCCTGGCCTGGACCCAGTCCGATGAGTGCGACAGCACCACGCTGGGGCAAGGATCCCTGTTCGACCCCGAGCTGAACCCGTCCCGCCTCACGGTGGCGGCCGTACTGACGAAGGACGGGCGACCGCCACCGCTCATCGCGGTCGCCCCCTATGAGCTCGGTTTCGGTTCCAGCGCCACAACCGTTGAGTCGGCTGAGGATGCTGCCGCTGCGCAACAGGCGGCATCGCCGCTCATCCTGTACTCGGACGTCGATCGTCGCTGCTTCGCTCTCGGCCCCTATGGCTGGCCGGAGCACCAGACAACGTCACAGGGCACGGCACCGAAAGGCGATGATGACGCCGCAAGCCTTGCCGCGACCGCTGATGCTGCGACCCGCAAGTCGTGCATCCCCAGCACCGGCGCCGACGACGGCACCCTTTGGTCCGACTCCTTCGACGGGTGGACCGTACAGATCGTGGACTCCGACACCGAGCCTGCCTCGGAGCCGACCGCTCACAGCTGGCAGATCACCCAAACACGATGGGCGATCGCGACACCGCCTCCTGCCTAAGCCTCACATCAACAACGGCATGGGTGGCAGTCGGGTACATAGTGCCGGATGCACGTGGTGTCGGATCCGGCCTGGCCGGTGCGACGCCGTCAGAAGGACGCGGTGAAGGCAAACCAGCCATCACCGAGGTTCAGGTAGTCCGGCGCTTCGAAGTCCACGGCGCTGCCAGGGGGGTCCCCGTCGGGGGCATAGACGAAGCCACTGTCCAAGAAGGACATCCCTGACACGTAGAGGACAACGTCGTCGTCCCGCGTCGTCGCGGTGAACATCAGGTACAGCCCGACGCGTCCATCGACATCACAGGACTCATCCCTGGACGACGCGTCGAGGCACCTGTCCGCGATCTCCTGCATGGACCCTTTGGACAGAGCGAACCGCGCCCGCAGCGGCGCGAACGTCGGCACAGAGATCGCGACGGCCAGCACCGCTGCGAGGCACACGGCGTGCCACGACCAGGTCCCGAGTGGACGGCCTCGGGCCGCTGCGACCACGTCGGCGATCACCAACCCCACCCAGACGAGCACAACGACCACCAGGGCCAGTCCGATGAACAACCCCCAGAGGGGGAACCCCGGCGCGCTCATGGCGATCATCATCAGTGCGCTCAGGCTCACGACCGCAGCACATGCGACGCCTCGCCACATGCGACCAGCTTCAGTCCCAGACAGTCGGACGACATCCTCACGGGACTCCTCCGAGTCTGCCTACGCCTCCTCCACCGCCGAAGTGTGGCAGGGCATCGACTCGCATTCGCGACAACAGGCACGTCCTGCTGGCCAAGCGCCGCTGCTATCGCCTGCGCTTCCTCGCAACAGTCTGTCTGCCTCGACCGGCCCTGCCCCGGTGAACTCGACGAGAACACAGCCACCGTTGGGGCCGAAGCTGGACAAGTCCTCCGCGAGGACCTCGTCACACCCGGTGCGCCCGTCGAAGTCGAAACACACGTCCGCCCATCCACGGTCGTCCTTCATTCCGTCGAGAGTGCGGCAGACCGCTCGGCCGGACCCGGCGGCCGGGCACTCGTCGGAGCCGACCGACGTGCGCGGCGCCCGGTGAGCCGGTTCGCCGCGCACGTCGGAGTGCGCTCGGTGCAACGGATGTGCAACGAATGCAGCGTGAGTCAGACGGGCTCGACGGCTCGGAGGAACTCCACGCCGTTGCGGGCGGCGACCTCCATGACGAGCGGGATGACCTCCTCGATGGGGCGGTCGGTGGGAACGCTCCGGTCGAGATCGGCGAAGAGGTGCCCGCTGGCGGCCGTCAGGCTGAAGGCGAGGAACTTCGTGTCGGGGGCGCTGACGGTGAAGGTGTGGGCGGCGTTCGGGGGGACGGTGACGGTCGCGCCCGGCGTGAGGTCGAGGTGGCGCGCGCCGACCTGGACGGTGAGCGCTCCCGACAGGACGTAGTACGCCTCGGCCCAGGGGTGACGGTGAGGGGGGATCCCGCTTCCGATGGGGGCGTCGATCTCGAACAGCTCGTAGTCCCCGTCGGTGTCGTCGGCTGCGACCTTGACGGTCGCGGTGCTGTCGATGGTGTTGAGGCGGACGCCGTCGCCGGTGTCGCAGTGGCGGATCCGGTGTGCCATGTTCGTGCTCCTTGTCCAGAGTGACGGCCGCTGTGGTCGTCGTGTGCAACGTACGAACCGGCCTGGATCGCGAACATCCCACTGCCAAGGGGTTGGTGCCGGCGCCGCGATCCCAGGAACCTGGGGTTCCGCGGTCCGGCTGCGGCCACGACAATGAGCAGGATGTGGAGCGACCTGCGCGCCGAGTCGGCCATACGTGACCTCGCCGTCCTGGAGGCCGCCGTCCTCCCACCGGCCGACGTCCACGCTGCGGCGATCGACATCGTGGGGCGCGTCGTGCCCTCGGATGCGACCTGCTGGGCCACCGTCGACCCGGACACGATGATGCTGACCGGTTCGCTCACCGTCGCCTTCACCCCGTCGCCCGAGCAAGAGGGCCGGTTCGTCGAGTTGGAGCACGCCGGGACCGACGCGAACTCCTTCGCCAGCCTGGCTGGCCGACCACGACCGGTGGCCCGGCTCTCTGATCTCCCCCACCGCACGGTCGCCCGGAGCCAGCGTCTCCACGAGGTGTACCGGCCGCTGGGCCTCGCCCACGAGGCACGCGTCGCGTTCACCGCCGACGGGGTGTGCTGGGGAGTTGCGGGGATGCTGCGCGCCCCGTCGAGCCAGGACTTCGACGATCGCGAGATCCGATTCCTCGCGGAGGCCGCTCCCCTCGTCGCCTCGGCCACCAGGACCGCAGTCCGCCGGCCGGTCGACGGGCCTGATGGCCCGCGCGCTCCCGCCGTGATCCTCGTCGACGAGCACGGCCGGGTGCAGGCCGCGACCGCGGCGGCGCAATCCTGGGCGGACGCGCTCGGCCAGACCCATGGGGTCGCCGTCGCCCTGCGCTCCGTCGCCTCCGCAGCACTGCGCGGCATCCCCGACGCTCACGCCCGCCTGCGCGACGAACACGGTCAGTGGGTCGTGCTGCGGGCATCACCGCTCACCACCCGCCACGGCGACGACCGTCAGATCGCGGTCACGGTCGAGGCCGCCACGCCGGCCGACATGCGACGCCTCTTGCTCTCCGCCTATGGGCTCTCCGCCCGCGAGCAGGACGTCTCGCTCGAGGTGCTCGAGGGACGGTCCACGGCCGAGATCGCCGCCCGGTTGTTCATCTCTCCGAACACCGTGCAGGACCACCTCAAGGCGGTGTTCACCAAGGTGGGCGTCCGGAGCCGACGAGAGCTCGTCGGCCACCTCACCTGACGATCCGACGCAGCCCTTGGGCGGGGTGACATCGACCGGCCGGTTGGCGTAGCCTCATTACTAGAACCTGATTCCAGTTCTTTCCGGCCCGATCCCACCGAGTCCGGCCGCACCCAGGGGGTACCCATGACCACCGCCGACACCAGCACCGACGGCACCGAGCGCTACACCGTCATCTCCGCCGACACCCACGCCGGCGGCAGCCACGCCCAGTACCGGGAGTACCTGGAGGAGAAGTACGTCGAGGACTTCGACGCGTGGCGCGGCGAGTACAAGAACCCCTTCAGCGACCTCGGCGACACCCGACGTCTGCGGAACTGGGACGACGAGATGCGGACCACGCAGCAGGACGAGGACGGGGTGGCCGGCGAGGTCATCTTCCCGAACACCGTCCCGCCGTTCTTCCCCAGCTTCGTGCTCTTCGCCCGCCCGCCGAAGGCCGACGAGTACGAGCACCGCCTCGCCGGCATCCGTGCGCACAACCGCTGGCTCGTCGACTTCTGCGCCCAGCAGCCCGAGCGCCGCAAGGGCATCGGCCAGATCTTCCTCAACGACATCGACGACGCGATCGAGGACGTGCGCTGGATCAAGGAGCACGGCCTGACCGGCGGCATCCTCCTGCCGAACAACCCGCCCGACGTCGACTGGATCCCCCAGCTCAACCACCCGGACTACGACCGGCTGTGGGCGGTCTGCGAGGAGCTCGAGGTCCCGGTCAACTGCCACGGCGGCACCGGCTCGCCGGCCTACGAGCGGGTTCCGAGCTCGGCGCTGATGATGATCGCCGAGGTCCCCTACTTCAGCCACCGGCCCCTGCTGTTCATGCTGCTCGGCGGCGCGTTCGAGCGGTTCCCGGGCCTCAAGTTCGTGCTGACCGAGCAGGGCTGCTCCTGGCTGCCCGACCTGGTGGCGCAGCTCGACCGCCATCTCGAGTCCATCCGCAAGAACGGCTCGATCGGCGAGCTGCGCTTCAAGCCGGAGCACATCCTCCCGAAGAACGCGTCGGACTACGTCCGTCAGAACTGCTGGTTCGGGCTGAGCTTCCCGTCGCTCGCCGACGTCGAGGCCGCAGTGCAGACGGTCGGCCTTGACCGGGTGATGTGGGGCAGCGACTACCCGCACGACGAGGCGACGTACCCGTACTCGACCCTGGCGCTGCGGCAGGTCTTCCACGACTGGGATCCGGCCGACATCCGCAAGGTGCTGTCGGAGAACGCCGCGGAGCTCTACGGCTTCGACCTGGAGGCCCTGGCCCCGATCGCCGATCGGATCGGACCCACCGTGGCCGAGGTCGCCCAGCCCCTCACCGAGCTCCCGCCCGAACCCAACGAGGCTCTCCTGCGCAACGCGTCCTGACTCCCGGACGCAACTCACCCTGACGGCCGAGGGCCGGACGCGACGTCGCGGCCGGCCCTCGGTGTCGTCGGTCACGACGACGACGATCAGGGTCCAAGGTCACTGGTCAGCAGCGGGATCGGTCGTCACGATGAGCCGTGATGACGGGAGCCGGGAACTGGACGAGGCGTCCGGGCGACCTCTCCTCCGTGAGGTTCGTGCAACGACGCGCGCTCGCGGCGGTGGCGGCGGCTGTGGTCCTGTGGGCCGCGCTGGGCCTCGTCGCGCCCGTGGCCTCGGCCCACACCGATCTGGTGTCGTCGGATCCCGCCAACGGGGCGGAGCTGACGATGCCGCCGTCCCAGGTGACGCTCACGTTCGCAGGTGAGCCCATGTCGCTCGGCGCCACGATCATCGTCGTCGACGCCGACGACCAGCGGTGGACCGACGGAGACGCCGTCGTGTCGGGGACCACCGTCACCGCTCCGCTCCGGTCCGGGGCCGCCGACGGCTGGTACCAGGTGCGGTGGCGGATCGTGTCGGCCGACGGCGACGTGGTCAGCGGGGCGTTCGACTACGGCGTCGGCGACCTGACCGGCAAGGACCCCGTCCGCCTGTCCCGGAGCGGCGCGACCCCGACCGACGGCGACTTCGACATCGCACCGCTCGAGCCCCTGCACCGAGAGGAGCCGGGCACGAGCGATGCGACCACCGACGACGGAGCGGGACGGCTGCTCCTCGTCGGCGTGATCGGCGCGCTCGCCGGGATCGCGGCGTTCGCCGTCGGAGCTGCGGTCCTACGGGGTCGACGCACCGACGCCACGCGGGCCGCCTCCGCCGAACCGGAACCGGCCGGGCCTGTCCCGGTGCCGGATCACTCGGACAGCACAGATCCTTCGAACAGCACAGATTCATCGAACAGCACAGATCCGACGAACAGCACAAGCAAAAGGGAGCTCACACCATGAAGACCTCGATCCGCCGCGCCGCGCTGCCCCTGGCGGTCGCACTCCTCGCCGGGTTCGCCCTGGTCGGCTGCGGCGACAGCGACGAGCCCGCCGCGTCGACCACCACGACCACTGAGAAGGCGAAGGAGGAGCTCACCATCGACGACTCGTGGGTCAAGGCCACCACCGAGCCGATGTCGGCGGCCTTCGGCGTGCTGAAGAACGGCGGCGACACCGACATCGTCATCACGGGCGCCTCCACCAGCGTCGCCCCCAAGGTCGAGTTGCATGAGACGGTGGCTGCGGCCGACGGCTCCATGAAGATGCAGCCCAAGGAGGGCGGCTTCACCGTCCCCGCCGGCGGCGAGCTCACCCTCCAGCCCGGCGGCAACCACATCATGCTCATGGACATGACCAAGCCGATCACCGCCGGCGAGGACGTGAAGATCACCCTGGAGCTCGAGGGCGGCGGCACCATGGAGTTCACGGCCACGGCCAAGGACTTCACCGGCGCCAACGAGACCTACGACGACGGCACCGGTGGCATGGGCGGCGGCATGGGCGGCGCCGAGACGACGACCACGATGGGCTGACGGTGACCGCCCCCACGCCCCCTCCTGCAGCGCTCCCCGATCAGGCGTCCCCGCGCGATCCGTCAGCCTCCCGGCGGCGGATCAGCAGGCGCGCCCTGTTCGGCGCCGGCGCTGCGGCGGGCGTGGGGGCTGCCGCCGCCGTGGGCACCGACCTGGTGCTCGGGGGACACGACGCCGAGGCCGAGACCGCCCCCACCGAGCTGAACGGGTCGGCGACCGTCCCCTTCTACGGGGTGCACCAGGCCGGCATCGAGATGGCGCCGCAGAGCCACGAGGCCCTCGTCGCTCTCACGCTGTTCCGCTCGACCACGGCCGAGGACCTCCAGCGGCTCCTGCGCATCCTCAGCGACG
>JAEYSR010000072.1 GCA_023434535.1 Actinomycetes bacterium | reverse complement strand
AGTCGGACCCGTCGACGAGGCGGTGACGCCACCCCCAGGTTGCTACACCTCGACGCGGTTCTTCGAGTTCGAGCGGTCCGCCGTGTTCGGCCGGTCGTGGCTCCTGCTCTGCCACCAGTCGGAGGTCCCACCGCCCGGCGACCACCTCGACGTCGACGTGCTCGACGTCTCGATGAGGGTCGCCCGGGACGCCGACGGGACCATCACGGTCGTCGCGACCGACAGCCGGGCCGTCGTGTCCGGTGCGTCGGACACGGCGTCAGCGCTCGGCCGGGACCCTGGAGCGGTCGGTGACCTCTCTCTCCCAACGGACGCCTCCTCCGAGGTTCCGGTCGAGCTGTGGCACGGGCTGGTGTTCGCGCACCTCGGTGCCGATCCCGCTCCGCTCGCGCCATCGGCGACCGCCGCCTCCGCAGCGATCGCGCCCTACCGCATCGAGGACATGGTCTCGGCTCGCACGGTCGAGCTGCGCGACCTGCCGTTCAACTGGAAGAACATGCAGGAGAACGCGCTCGAGGAGTACCACACCACCTTCATCCACCGGGGGTTCCACGAGAACGTGCCGGCCGACCGGGTCCAGCACGGCCCCTTCGACTCGGGCGACGGCGCCGTGTTCCGCCATGCGGGGATGATCATCAAGGGCGGTGAGCCGGTCCCCGGCCGACCGACCTTCCCGGTGATCGAGGGCCTCCCCGAGCACGAGCGCGGCCACTTCGTGTTCCTGTCGGTCCCTCCGCTGATGTTCGCGGCCGTCCGTCCCGACGGCGTGAAGCTGTTCCGGATCGTCCCCGAGTCCGTCGACCGCACCACCCTGTCGATCTCGTTCCTCTTCCCGCCCGCGACGTTGGACATGGAGGACTTCGACGCCCTCCTGCAGCGCCAGGTCGACCTGATCGACCTCATCGACGCCCCCGACATCGACACCAACACCCGGGTCCACCGCGGGTTGTCGTCCACCTTCGCCCCTCGCGGCCCCTACTCGCCCCAGGAGGCGAGCCTGCCGCAGTTCAACCGCTGGCTGCTCGACCGCTACGAGGCGGCGTTCGCAGCGCCCGTCCCGCCTGACGGGGAGCACCGGCCCGCACCCACTGGAGAACCCCGATGACCACCCGATCGATCGAGCACTCGGTCGAGGCCTGGGACGCCCCGAGGATCAGTCCGTTCGTCCGGCGCGTCGTGGACGAGGTCGCGGAGTCGACCGGCGACCTCGCCTCGGCCCGCACCATGCCTCCGGAGGCGTACACGTCGCAGGAGTTCTACGAGTTCGAGCTCGAGTCGGTCTTCAGGCGCAGCTGGCTCTACCTCTGCCACGTCAGCGAGGTGCCCGAGCCGGGCGACCGGCTCCCCGTCACCGTGGCCGACGAGCCGCTGATCGTGACCCGGGACATGGACGGCCGGATCCACGTCGTCTCGGCGGTCTGCCAGCACCGCGGCTACGTGATCACCAACCCCGAGCTCGGCGGCGACCAGGGGCCGGCGGCATCCGTGGCCGACCGCGAGGAGGAGGCGACGTCGTCGCGCTTCCTGCGCTGCCCCTACCACTACTGGACCTTCGGCCTCGACGGCCGTCTCCTCGCCGCTCCCAGCATGGCGCCAGCGCACGACCTCGAGACGCTGAAGAGGACGATCTGCCTGCCGCGGCTCCGCGTCGAGGTCTGGCACGGCATGGTCTTCGCCAACTTCGACCCCGACGCCCCCGACCTGGTCCCGACGCTGGCGAACGTCGAGGACGTGGTCGAGCAGTACGGCATCGAGGACCTGGTCGTCATCGACTCCCGCGACCTCACCGACCTGCCCTTCAACTGGAAGAACATGCAGGAGAACGCGCTCGAGGAGTACCACACCACCTACGTGCACAAGGGGTGGCACGAGAACGCCCCTGCCCACCTCGTGCACCATCCCGAGTACCGGCGCGGCGACGGCTCGGTGCACCGGTACGTGGGCCTGCTGCAGCGTGCCGGCGAGCCGGTTCCCGGGTTCCCCGTGCTCCCGGTCATCCCCGGCATGGACGAGGACCTCTACCGGCGGCTCCTGTTCGTCGCGGTCCCGCCCCTGCACTTCGCGGCGATCGAGGCCACCGGCATCAAGATGTTCCGCATCACCCCCCAATCGGCGGACCGGACCACGCTGACGATCAGCTGGCTGTTCCCCCGCAGCACGGTCGAGGAGCTCGGGGTGGAGGCCCTCATGGAGGGGCAGCTCGAGCTGATCGAGGTGATCGACAAGCCCGACCTCCGCTCCAACGCCGGCATGTTCCGCGGCCTGAGCTCGCGGTTCGCCCCCCGGGGCCCGTACTCCCCGTACGAGGCGACCCTCCCGCAGTTCAACGAGTGGCTGCACGAGCGCTACGTCAGCTTCATCGAGCAGGAGATCTGATCGGTGCTGCCCACGATCGATCCCGTCGGCGCGCAGATCGCCGACGACCTGGAGGTCCACGAGGCCCGATCCGATGCCCGTTCGCTGATCGGCGCGCTCCTCGATGCGCTCGACACCGGGTCCGGCGACCTGTGGAGCTCGTGCTTCACCGAGGACGGCACATGGGCCGACGCTCTCGGGCGCACCTCGACGGGGCGCACGGAGCTCGTCGAGCACCTTCGTGCGGTCCGGGACCGCGAGCCGTTCAGCATCCACTGGGCGGGGAACGAGGACGTCCGCGTCGATGCCGACGGCTCGCTCGTCGGCACCTGGCTGTGGTCGTGCGCGTCGCGTCGTGGGTCGACGCTGTCGTGGAGCGGAGGGGACCTGACGGCGCGCCTCGTGGCGACGAGCTCGGGCCTGCGGATCTCCGCCCTCGCGATGGCCGACCGGTACCGCACTCCGGAGGACGTCGGTTGGTTGCACCGCCAGATCGTCCCGACGTCCGCGGCGGACCTCGGCGACCCGGCAGCGGACGAGCCGCTGGAGGGAATCGGGCCCGGGTCGCCCCCGACCGGGCGCTCCGGTGACCGGGACGAACGCCTCGGACGGCTGCTGGCCGAGAGCGAGCTCCGGTGGGTGGTCGGGGAGTACTGCGACGCGGTCGAGACCGGGGTCGACGTGTCTGAGTGGATCGACGACGTCTGGACCGAGGACGGGGAGTGCCGTCTGGGGCCGGGTCCGCGGGCGGAGGGCCGGGACCGGGTCCGGGACGCGCACGCCCGGGACGCCTCGGCCACGACGGTCTGGATCCGACCGGTCTCGGACGTGGTCGTCCGGGTCGAGCCGGGGTCCCGTGCAGCGGCGGTCCGCTGGCGCGACCTCTGGACCGCGGAGGTGGACGGCGTGGCCCGATGGGTGGCGCACGCCTACGACGCCGGGCTCGTGGTGGACGGAGGTCGTTGGCGCTTCGCCCGACTCACACGCACGCGGCTCCTCGACCGGCCGTACGCCGGCCGCTGACACCAGATGACCGACACGCAGATGACCCACACGCAGACGACCGAACCAGCCACACCGCAGCGAGGTGGTTGCGACATGACAGGAGCACATCGATGACAGATCAGACGGGCCTCGCGGCGGAGGGAGGCGATGCCGTTCGCCTGGTGCGCGCCGTGCTGGACGGCCGCGACATCACCGCCGTCGTGGACGGCGGCGACGTCGTCGAGATCGACCTCGGCTGGCGCGACGCCCTGGAGGCCATGGCGCGTGGCGACGCCACGGCACTGCTGTCGGCCACGACGAGCCGTCGTGTCCCGCTGGACGGGGTCACGCTGGTGGCCCCGCTCGAGTCCGACGCCGTCGTCTACTGCGTCGGGCTGAACTACCGGGAGCACGAGGCCGAGGCGTCGGAGCTCGTCGACGAGGTCCGCACCGTCCCGATCATCTTCGTGAAGGCGCCCCGGGCGATGACCGGTCCGACGGACGACCTGTCCCTGCCCACCGCGATCTCCCAGCAGTTCGACTGGGAGGTCGAGCTCGGGGTCGTGATCGGCCGGACCGCGGTCGACGTGGCCCCGGAGGACGCCTGGGACCACATCGCGGGCTACACGGTCGTGAACGACATCACGGCCCGCGACGTCCAGAAGCTCCACCAGCAGTGGCACCTGGGCAAGAACGCACCGGCCTCGACCCCGATGGGTCCCTGGGTGATCGAGCGCGACGCGTTCGACATCCCGCTCGACGTGGAGGTCACGCTCCTCGTCAACGGCGTCGTGAAGCAGCACTCGAGCACGGCACTGCTCATCCACACGATCCCCGACCTCATCGCCCTGCTCAGCCGCACCACGACGCTGCGCCCGGGCGACGTGATCGCCACGGGGACGCCCGCCGGCGTCGGGTTCGTGCGGACGCCGCCGGAGTTCCTCGTCGACGGCGACGTCGTGGAGACGGTGGTCGGCGGCGTCGGGACCCTGCGCAACGTGGTGCGCACACCCGAGCTCACCTCCGACGTGGTGGTCGGGGCCGCCGCGGGCGCTGCGGGGTGACGACGTGTCCCGGCCTGTTCGCGAGCGGGAAACACTCCCGCAACACGTCCACAAGATGATATATTTTATGCGATCATCCGTCTCAGTGACCTGGATGCCCCGGGGTCTGCCCGTCCCGGTCGCGGCTGTCTCCTCCTCCGCATCCCCGCCCGACACGTCGTCGGGTCGGGCGGTCGACCGGCGGACGCCACGTGGTCGTCCGGAGCTCGGGCGATGACCGCCGTGGGAGCCGACGCCGCGTCGGTGGCACCGCCGTTCGCCACGTCCGCAGGTGGCATCCGCCCCGCCCTCCGGGTGGCACGCCGGGTGGTCTCGGCCGTCGTCGGGGTGCTCTGGCCGGTGGCGTTCGTCTACGTCGTGTGGATGCTGTGGATCGACCTCAACGACCTGCCGCCGGCCGTGGCGCCGCACCCGAACGACGTGATCTCCTACATCGCCCAGAACCCGGGCAGCTACGCGGCGGACGCCTTCGACACGCTCCGCATCGTCCTCGGCGGGGTGGTCCTCGGCGGTCTCGCCGGGTTCGGGCTCGCGACCCTGTCGTGGTTCTCGTCGTTCGCCCGGGCGGCCATCAGCGCTCCGACGCTGGTCACGCAGTGCCTGCCGGTCGCCACGCTCGTCCCCGTGATCGCCCGGGTCTTCGGCTACAACTCGCGCACCGTCGTCGTGGTGGCGGCGCTCATCACCTTCTTCCCGGTCTTCGTGTTCACGAGCTCGGGCATGCGCTCCACGCCGCCCGGCGCGTCCGACCTGTTCAAGGTGCTCGGCGCTCCGAAGCGTCGTCGCTTCGTCCTCCTGGCGGTCCCCTCGAGCATCCCGCGCATGCTCGTCGCCCTCCAGCTGTCGGTCGTCGTCGCCGTGGTGGGCGCCATGCTCGCCCAGTGGATCATGGGCGCCGACGGCCTGGGCTACCGCCTCGCCGTGGCCCAGGCGTCGTTCCGGACCTCGGAGGCGTGGGGGGCATCCGTCGTCGCCGTGATCGTCGGCGTCGTCCTCTACGGCCTCGCCACCTTCCTCGCCCGCACTGCCCGCAGACGCTTCGACTGAACAGGCTGACCGATGACCTCCCTCCCGAACACCGACCTCGCAGAGCCGTCGGCGGTCGACACCGAGCACGTCGTCGGCGACGACGCCACGACGGACCCGACGTCGCCCGGTCGTCCCGGCCGCGGCCTGTCGATCGAGCTCGACGGCGTGGCCAAGCGCTACCAGATGCGTCGCAAGCGGACCGTCGACGCCGTGTCGGACATGGATCTGTCCATCCACCCCGGCGAGTTCGTCGCCCTCATCGGACCGTCCGGGTGCGGGAAGTCGACCGTGCTGCGGATGATCGCATCTCTGGAGGAGCCGACGTCCGGCGCGGTGACCGTCGACGGCGAGGCCCCGTCGGCGCTCGCCGCGCAGCACCGCCTCGGCGTGGCGTTCCAGGACAACGCACTGCTCCCGTGGTCGACGGTCCGCAAGAACCTCGAGCTGCCCTTCCGCCTCGCGGGCCGGAGCGTCGACTCCTCGCGGGTCGACGAGCTGCTCGGCCTGGTCGGGCTGAGCGGCTTCGAGAACGCGCGGCCCAAGCAGCTGTCGGGCGGCATGCGACAGCGGGTGTCGATCGCCCGGTCGATCATGCTCGAGCCCGACGTGCTGCTGCTCGACGAGCCGTTCGGAGCGCTCGACGCCGTCACCCGCCGACGCCTGAACATGGAGCTGCAGCGGATCTGGCTGGCCGATCCCGTCACGACCCTGCTGGTCACCCACGACGTGGACGAGGCGCTTCTGCTGGCCGACCGGGTCGTCGTCATGTCGGCACGCCCCGGCCGGGTGCGGATGATCAAGGACGTGTCGTTCGAGCGACCCCGCACGTCCGAGGTGACTCGGACCCCGGAGTTCCACGAGCTCGTCGACGAGCTGACGACCGAGCTCGACAACCTGAGCCGGAGCACCTCGGATGTCGGCTGACGACGAGTTCGGCACCCCCACGAGCCGGATCGTCGCGGCGTTCGTCGGAGCGGCGGTGCTGCTCGCGGCGTGGCAGCTGATCGGCGCCGGCGAGGTGTTCGGCACCTCGATCGCGCCGCCGAGCGAGGTGGCCCAGGTGTTCACCGAGTCCGCCAAGCGGTCGATGGTCCTCGAGGCGGCGCGGGTCACCGGGCTCGAGGCGGTCAAGGGATTCCTGTGGGGTGCGGCGATCGCGATCGTGGTCGGCCTGTTCGTCACGGCCCTGCCGATGTTCCGACGCGGCGTCGACCAGCTCGCGACGGCTCAGAGCGCCATCCCGTTCGTGGCTCTCGCGCCGATCCTGCTCGCCAACTTCGACCGGGCCACGATCCCGGTCGCCATGTCGGCGTGCACCGTCTTCTTCACGATCTACGTGGCCGTGGTGCAGGGCCTGTCGTCGGCCTCCCCGGCGTTGCAGGAGGTGCTCGTGGTGTTCGGCGGCAGCCGCCGGGCCCGGCTGCTGCGGATCCAGCTGCCGTCCGCGCTGCCGGTCGTGGCGACGAGCTTCAAGGTCGCCATGCCGTTGGCGATCGTCGGCGCGGTGATCGGGGAGTGGTTCGGCATCTCCCGGGGCGTCGGCCCGCGGCTCCTGTCGGCCATGCGCAACTACCAGATGCCGACCATGTGGGCGCTCGCCACGGCGACCGTCGTGCTGGCCCTCGTCCTGTTCGGCGTCATGGCCCTGTTCGAGCGCCTCGCACTGGAGCGTTTCGAGGGCTCGACGAGGTGAGCCGGAGCGAGTCTCCGGCGATCCCGCCGCGTGTGAGGCAGTACCCACTCGGCGTCGGAGACCTCACGACCCGGGTCCTGGAGGTCGGCGACGGCGACCGACACGTCGTGTGCCTCCACGGTGCCGGGTCCCGGGCGGACCGCTGGCGAGGGGTGCTCGACCGGTTCGTCGGCGCCGGGCTCCACGTGATCGTCCCCGACCTGCCCGGACACGGCCTGGCCTCCAAGCCGGCCGGGTACCCCTACGGCGCCCCGGCCTTCGCGGACGTCGTCGAGGGCGTGCTGGACGAGCTGGTCGGCGACCGGCCCGTCGCGATCGTCGGGACGTCGCTCGGCGGCCACGTCGCCGGCCTGGTCGCCCTGCGACGTCCGGAGCAGGTCCTCGGCCTCGTCCTCGTCGGCGCGGTCGGTCTCGTGCCGCGTGGGCCGGGCGACCGACCCGCGGGCCGGCCGGTGGCGAGCTCCGACGCGGTCGCGACCCGGGCCAAGCTCGAGCTGCTGGTGCATGACCCCTCGCTCGTCGACGACGCCTGGGTCGAGGAGGAGCACCGGGTCAACTCCTCGCCGGGAGCGTCCGAGGCCCTCGCGGCGCTGGCGACGCACTCGATCGAGCACGAGCACGAGCACCTGGTCGGTCCCGGTCTCGCCGGGAGCGACGTCCCGATCCTGCTGTGCTGGGGCGACCGGGACCGCTGGGTGCCGCCCCGTCTCGGCCTGGCGGCGGCCGAGCTGCTGGGGGAGCGGGCGGGGTGGGCGGAGATCCCCGATGCCGGCCACGCCCCCTACTTCGAGCGACCCGACGCGTTCGCGGACGTCGTCGTGCCGTTCCTCGTGGAGGTGTTCGACTCCGCCGGACCGGTCCGCCCGCGCGAGGCGGTTCCCGTGTGAGCGTCGTCCTCTGGCCCATGGCCCTGGACCCCTCGGCAGCCCAGCAGCTCGACGGTGCCGAGCTGCTGCTCTACGACGACCCGTCGGCGTGGCCGGCGGGTGCTGAGGGCGCCGAGGTCCTGGTGGTGGGATGGGGCCCCGTGGAGCCCGTCGCCGACGCGCTGGTCGGCCTGGAGTCGCTGCGGCTGGTGCAGGTGCTCGGCGCGGGCGTGGAGCAGTGGGCCGGGCGCATCCCCGACGGCGTCCTGCTCTCGAACGCCCGCGGGGCCCACGGTGCGGCGACCGCGGAGTGGGCGCTGGCCGCCCTGCTGGCCGTCGTCCGTGACCTCCCCGCGTTCGTCGCGTCCGGTGCGGAGCGGAGGTGGGACACCCACGACACCTCGACGCTGGTGGGCGCCGACGTGGTCGTCGTCGGCGCTGGCGACATCGGACGGGAGCTCGCCGTCCGACTGGAGGCCAACGACAGCTCGGTCACCCTGGTGGGGCGCTCGGCCCGTCCGGGAGTGGCGGGCCGTGACGAGCTGCCGACCTTGCTGCCGCGGGCCGCCGCAGTGGTGCTCGCCGTGCCGCTCGACGACTCCACCGCCGGGATGGTGGACGCCGGGTTCCTGGCCGCGATGGCCGACGGCGCCGTCCTGGTGAACGCGGCCCGGGGTCCCGTCGTGGAGACCGACGCGCTGGTGGCGGAGCTCGAGTCCGGTCGGCTGCGCGCCGCGCTCGACGTCACCGACCCGGAGCCGCTCCCGCCGGACCACCCGCTGTGGCGCGTTCCGGGACTGCTGCTCACCCCGCACGTGGCCGGCTCCACCGTCGGCGCCACCGAGCGGGCCGTGCGCGTGGCGGTGGACCAGGTCGGGCAGTTCCTGGCCGGACGCGTCCCCGACAACGTGTGCGGCACGGCCGACGGGTCCGTCTGGCGCTCTTGACCGGTCGGTCAATACAGTGCCGACCATGCTGGAACTCAACGGAGCATCTGCAATCGTCACCGGTGGCGCATCGGGCCTGGGGGAGGCCACCGTGCGAGCCCTGGCCGACGCCGGATCCAAGGTCGTCGTCCTGGACCTCGACCGCCAGAAGGAGCGGGGCGAGGCCCTCGCCTCCGAGGTCGGCGGCCAGTTCGTCGAGTGCGACGTCACCAACACCGACCAGGTCATCGCCGCCATCGAGGCCGCCAAGGAGCTGGGCCCGCTGCGCTCGGTCGTGAACTCCGCCGGCATCGGCTGGGCCACCCGCACGATCGGCCGCGACGGCACCTACGAGTCGGCCCACGACCTGGAGATCTTCCGCAAGGTCATCGAGATCAACCTGATCGGCACGTTCAACGTGTGCCGCCTCGCCGCCACGGCGATGTCGCTCAACGAGCCCGACGAGGACGGCTCCCGGGGCGCGCTGGTCAACACCGCTTCCGTTGCGGCCGTCGAGGGCCAGATCGGCCAGGTCTCCTACACCGCCTCCAAGGCCGGCGTCGTCGGCATGACGCTGACGATCGCCCGCGACCTCGCGGCGGTCGGCATCCGCTGCAACACCATCATCCCCGGCCTGATCGACACCCCGATCTACGGCGAGGGCGAGGCCGCCGAGCAGTTCAAGGAGAAGCTCGGCGCCGGGACGCTGTTCCCGAAGCGCCTCGGCAAGGCGTCGGAGTACGCCTCGCTGGCGATCGAGCTGCTGCGCAACTCCTACATCAACGGCGAGTCCGTGCGCATCGACTCCGGCATGCGCATGCAGCCGAAGTGATCACGATCTGACGACCAGAGCCCCGGGTCCCTGCCACGCAGGGGCCCGGGGCTCTGTCGCGTCCGGGCTCGCGCGGCGAACTTGGGGGATCTCGACGTGTGGTTGGTCGGATTCCCCCGAGTTCGCAAGGGGTCGGGCGAACCTTGGGGGATCTCGACGTGTGGTTGGTCGGATTCCCCCGAGTTCGGGGAGCGGTCAGGTGACGGGGGTGCCGGGGCGGAAGGTGCGGGACCCGGGCGGGACCTTGGCGTCCTTGCCGAACCACCAGCCCTGCCCCGCCATGGCGAGCAGCTCGTGGTCGCCCGAGCTGTTGCCGTACGCGTGGCGCACGACGTCGGCGACCGGGGCGTCGGGATCGACGCCGAGCCACTCCCGGAGGCGGACCGCCTTCTGCTCGGCGCGCACGTTCGGCCGGGCCAGGCGGCCGGTCAGCACGCCGTCGACCACCTCGGGCTCGACCCCGATCACGCCGTCCATCGACAGCTCGCGGGCGATCGGGTCCAGGTAGTAGACGAGCGACGCGGAGACGATCAACGTCGTGTGGCCGGCCCGGTGGTGCTCGGCGATGCGGGCGAGCACGTCGGGTCGCAGGCGGTCGGACGTGAGCAGGTCCCGTGCGTAGCGCTCGCCCTGGGCGCGGAGGTCGTGCTCCGCCATGCCGCCGAGCAGGAGCTCGATCATGTGCTCCTTGACCCGGTCACGGTCCTTCACCGGCACCCTGCCCCGGGCGCCGAGCAGTCCGAGGCGGGCGCAGGTCGACGTGAACCGGGCGGGACCGGCGACCTTGGCCAGGAACGGCACCAGCGTGTCCCGCTTGGTGATCGTGCCGTCGAAGTCGAACGCGGCGATGGTGCTGCTCATGTGCGCTCCGAACGCCGGCGATCCGCGCTCAGAGCGGCTGGGACGAGTGCGCCACGTAGGCGGCGAGCCGGTTCAGGGACCGCTCGATCGAGTCCTGGTTCTTGCGGGGCCAGCGCATGAGGTTCACGTACGCACCCGCCTTGGACGTGGACCAGTCGAACGTCTCGGTGACCCGGGTGACCGGCTCGCCGTCCACGGGCTCGAGCTCCTCGAACTCCCAGCGCCAGCGCCAGCCGCCCGCGTGGGCCCAGGCGATGCGCCGGCCCTCGGCGTACTCCACGACGGTGTTCGTGATGAAGTACGGGACGCCGATGCGCATGCTCGCCCGGAACCTGTCGCCGAGCGCCAGCTTGCGACGCCCGCCCTTGACGGTGATGACCGAGCCGGACCCGTCGATCACGGCGTGCATGGTCGGATCCGCGACGAGGTCGAACAACCGCTGTGCGTCGGCGGCGATCAGGCGGCTGCCGGTCACCGAGGTGGCGGTGGACGAGATCGGGGCGGACGGATCCGTCGACGTGGCAGGCGAGGCGGAGGTCATGGCCTGCGACGTTAGGTGCCCCGGGAGGCGGGGTCACACCCGAGGGTGGACCCCACGGACCTCAGCGATCGAGGATGGAGCGCAGAGCCGGCTCGAGCACCGGGTCGGAGAACTCGAACCCGGCCGACTCCAGCACGCCGGGCACGATCCGCTGGCTGGTGAGGAGGAGCGAGTCGGCCAGCTCCCGCCCGTAGAGGAGCCGCGGTCCGATCATCGGGATGATCGTGGTCGGCCGATGCAGCACCCGCCCGAGGGTCGAGGCGAACTCGGCGTTGCGGACCGGCTCGGGAGCCACCAGGTTCACCGGGCCGGTGATCGCGGCGGGACCCCCGTCTCGCTCTGCGACGGCCCGCTCGAGGAGGAACACGATCGCCCCGACCTCGTCGCGCAGCGAGATCCAGCTCTGGAACTGGCGGCCCGAACCCGATCGGCCGCCGGCGCCCAGGCGGAAGAACGGCAGCTGCTTGGCGAGGGCGCCGCCGCGGTCCGACAGCACGATCCCGGTGCGGAGGTGGGCGACCGGCACCCCGGCGTCGGACGCCGCGGCGGTGCAGCTCTCCCACACCCGGCAGACCTCGGCCGGGAAGTCGTCGCCGGGGGCGCCGCTCTCGTCGGTGGGGGTGTCGCCCGTGTCTCCGTAGAACCCGATCGCCGAGCCCGACAGCAGCGTGGCCGGCGGCCGGTCCAGACCGGCGACCGCGTCCGCGAGCAGGGTGGTGCCGAGACGCCGCGAGGACATGATCCGGTCCTTCTGCTCCGACGTCCAACGGGAGTCCGCGATCCCGGCGCCCGCCAGGTGGACGATGCCGTCGAGGCCCTCGAGCGCGCCGCCGTCGATGGTGCCGTGCGCGGGGTCCCACGCCGCTGTGTCGCCGCCGCTGTCGCCGCCGGGGCGGACCAGGCGCAGGACTCGGTGGCCGTCGGAGCGGAGGCGTTCGACGAGGGCGGTTCCGATGAGGCCCGTGGAACCGGTGATGGCGACGTCCATGCGGAGTGTCCTCCCCCGAATCGGTGCGGTCGATGCGCGGTGCGGCTCAGCCCCCGGCCCTGTCGGCCACGATCCGCCAGGCGAACCGCGGCAGGAGCCGGAAGACGAAGAACGGGAACTGCAGGATCGGCGGTGCCCACACGACCTCGCTGCCCTTGGCCAGGCCGGCGACGATGAGCTCCGCCACCTTGTCGGGGGTGGTGGAGAACGGCGCGGCGTCCATCCCCTCGGTCATCTTGGAGCGGACGAACCCGGGCCGGACCACCATCACCTTCACGCCCGTCCCCTCCAGTGCGTCGCCGAGGCCCTGACCGAAGGCGTCGAGGCCGGCCTTGGTGGAGCCGTAGACGAAGTTGTCCTTGCGCCCCCGCAGGCCTGCGACCGACGACATGAGCACGATCGTTCCGTAGCCCTGGGCCTTGAGCCGGTCCGCCACGACGAGCGTCGCGGAGACCAGGCCGCCGAAGTTGATCTCGACCGCCCGTGCCGCGAACACGTTGTCGGCGTCGAAGGCCGCCTGGCTGCCGAGGATGCCGGCCGGCACGTACACGAGGTCGATGCTGCCGTGGCGGTCGAACACGTCGTCGAGGACCTTGCGGTGCGAGGCCACGTCGGTGGAGTCCCAGTGGACGAGCTCGACGGTGGTCGCTCCGGCGGCGCGGGCGGCATCGGCGACCGGCTCCATGTCGTCCTCGGGTCGCCCGGCCAGGATCACGGTGCGGCACCGGCTGCGGGCCAGTCGCACGCACAGGGCGCGGCCGATGTCGGACCCGCCACCCAGGACGAGCACGGACTGGACCTCGCCGAGTGCGTCTTGCACCGTTCCTCCTGCGGCCGGACGGCCGTCACGACCGTCGGCGCCGCGCCGTCGGTACCCGTCTGCCGCCCGAGGGTAGTTGTGCCTCAGGGTGCGAGCGGAAACGTCACGCCGACCTCGGTGCCCTCCCCGGGCGCGGACCGGAGCGACACGTCCCCGCCGAGCGCGGCGGTCACGGCCTGCACGATGGCGAGACCGAGGCCGCTGCCGCCGCTCGCCCGGGTGCGCGACGGATCGGCGCGGTGGAACCGCTCGAAGGCCCGGGCCGCGTCGGCCGCGTCCATCCCGGGACCGTCGTCGGCCACCGTGATCCGCGCCGAGGAGTCGGATCGCGTGAGTTCCAGGCGGACCGTGGTCCCGGAGGGGGTGTGGATCCCCGCGTTGCCGAGGAGGTTGGCGACGATCTGGTGCAGCAGCTCCGGGTCCCCGGTGACCAGGATCGGGTCCGTGCCCGGCGGGAGCGACGTGACCAGCGTGTGGTCGCGGTGGACCGCGGAGAAGTCGGTCCCGGCGTCGCGCACGACCGTGGTCAGGTCGACCGCCTCGGTCCGGGGCTCGCGGCCCTGGTCGAGCCGGGCCAGCTGGAGGAGGTCTCCGACGAGGTTGCCCATTCGCACCGACTCCGCCTCGATGCGCCGCATGGCGATCTCGAGCTGCTCGGGGTCGTCGAGGCCGCCGACGCGCTGGAGCTCGGCGTAGCCCCGGATCGTGGTGACCGGCGTCCGCAGCTCGTGGCTGGCGTCGCCGACGAAGCGTCGGAGGCGGTCCTGCGACGCCTCCCGCTCGTCGAACGCGGCCTGGATGTTGGCGAGCATCACGTTGAGCGCGTCGCCGAGCTCCGCCGCCTCGGTCCCGGCCGGCGCGGGAGGGATGCGGTGGGACAGGTCGCCGGCCGCGATCTCGGCCGCGGCCGTGGTCATCTGCTTGATCGGTCGGACGCCGAGGCGCAGGACCCACCAGGACACGAGCGCCAGGACCGCGACGAGCACGATCCCGGTCACGGCCATGACCACCACCAGGCGCTGGACGGTGCTGTCGACGTCCCCGAGCAGCAGACCGGTGACGACGAGCGCGCCGGTCCGGCCGTCCTCGCCGGCCACGACCCGGTAGCGGACGCCGCCGCTCGTCGCGTCGACGGTGAGCGGCTGTCCCGACTCCGCCGAGGAGCGGATCTGCTCGAGGCTCACGTCGGGCGCCCCGACGTCCGCGACCGAGGTCGGAAGGCGGAGGGACCGCAGCGATGATCCCTGCACCACGCCCAGGTACACCGGCGTGAACGCGTCGTCGGTCCCCGACGTCCCGTCGCCGCTGTCCTCCTCGCCGGCTGGCGGCAGGACCGGCTCGATCGACGAGCCCGGCGTCTCGGACCCCGAGCCCGGCCGCGGTCCGAAGCCCGGTCCGGCGGCGCGCTCGAGCTGGGCGTCGACCTGCGCGAGGAGCTGGGCCGAGGTCGTCCTGACGACGACGACGCCGGCGACGAGGAGGACCAGGGCGACGAGGCCCATCGCCGCGAGCACCCGGGCCCGCAGCGACAACCCGGCGGACCGACGCCGGGCCCCTGGCCCCGCAGCCGTCCCCGCGGTCGAGGTCGCGGTCGGGCTCACGAGTCGGCCGGGACGCGCAGCGTGTAGCCCACACCCCGGATCGTGTGGATCATCTTCGGCTCTGTCACGTCGACCTTGCGTCGCAGGTAGCCGATGTAGGTCTCGACGATCCCGCCGTCACCTCCGAAGTCGAACTCCCAGACGTGGTCGAGGATCTGGGCCTTGGACATGACCCGCCCGCTGTTGAGCATGAGGAACCGGAGGAGGTTGAACTCGGTCGGGGAGAGCTGCACCTCCGCCCCGTCCCGGGTGACGCGGTGGGCGTCGTCGTCGAGGACCAGGTCGCCGCACCGCAGGACGCTCGTGTCCGCGCCGACGGCACCCGTCCGCCGCAGCACGGCGTTGATGCGGGCGACCAGCTCCTCGAGGCTGAACGGCTTGACGAGGTAGTCGTCGCCGCCCAGCGTGAGGCCCCGGACCTTGTCCTCGGTCCCGTCCTTGGCGGTCAGGAAGACGACGGGAGTGCGCACGCCGTCGTTGCGCAGCCGGCGGCAGACCTCGAACCCGTCGAGGTCCGGCAGCATGACGTCGAGCACGATCAGGTCGGGTCGCAGGCCGGTGGCGACCTCGATCGCCTCCCGCCCGTTGGCGGCCGGGTGCACGTCGAAGCCCGAGTGACGCAGCGCGGCCTCCAACATCGATCGCAGGTTGTCCTCGTCGTCGACCAGCAGCAGCGTGGGGTTGCCCATGGATGCCAGTGTCGGTGAGCAACCTGAGAGCTGTCCGAGAGCAGGGTGAGGATCCGGCAAGAGCCTGGGAGGTCGCTCGACGCGGCCCGACCACGTCGCCGTCGTATCCTCTCGGGCGTGAGCACCCGAATGCTGATCATCCTGGCCCTGCTGTGCGGGCTCGCGGTGCTGGTCGCGTTCGCTGTGCAGGCGGCCCAGATCATCTGACGGCCGGGCCCGGCCGGCGGCCGGAGTCGCCGCACGTGGGCGGCGACGGGGCGCTTTCGGCCGACCGGGTGCGCGTCGGTAGTCTCGGCCTCGTGGAGCAGACGCACTTCGACCTGGTGATCATCGGCGGCGGACCGGCCGGATACGGCGCCGCCCTCTACGGCGCATCCGCGGGGCTGGACATCGCCATCGTGGAGAAGGACAAGATGGGCGGGACGTGCCTGCACCGGGGCTGCATCCCGGCCAAGGAGCTCCTGGAGACCGCCGCCATCGTCCGGACCGTCGCCCATGCAGGCGACTTCGGCGTCGAGGTGCAGCCGGTCGGCCTCGAGTGGTCCACCGTGCTCGAGCGCAAGCAGTCGGTGATCGACAAGCTGGCGGGCGGCGTCACGGGACTCCTGAAGAACCGCAAGGTCACGATCCTCGACGGCACCGCCACGCTGGGACCGGACCGCACCGTCACCGTGGTCGGCGGGGCGGACGGCGCGGAGACCGCCACCCTGACCGGCGACGCCGTGATCCTGGCGCCCGGCTCGGTGCCTCGGGTGATCCCGGGCTTCGAGCCCGACGGCCCGGTCGTGACCTCGGACGAGTTCTTCCACATCTCCGGCGTGCCGGAGCGGGCGGTCGTGATCGGCGGCGGCGCAATCGGCTGCGAGTTCGCGTCGACGCTCGCGGACCTCGGGTCGTCGGTGACGATCCTGGAGGCGCTGCCCAAGATCCTCCCCGGCTGCGACGAGGACGTCACCCGGGTGGTGCTGCAGTCGTTCAAGAAGAAGGGGATCGACGTCAAGGCCGGCGTCGCCGTGACCGGCCACAGCCCGAACGGCGACGGCGGCACCACCGTCAGCTTCGGTGACGGGGAGTCGATCGAGACCGACCTCGTCGTCGTCTCCGTCGGCCGCGCCCCGTACACCGAGGGACTGCTGGCCGAGAGCACCGGCGTGCAGCTGTCGGACCGCGGCTTCATCGAGGTCGACGACCACTACCGCACCGGCGTGCCGTCGGTGTGGGCCATCGGCGACGTCATCGCCACGCCGCAGCTGGCGCACGTCGGCTTCGCCGAGGCGATCTGCGTGATCAAGGACATCCTCGGCGAGGAGGCGGTCCCGGTGGACAACTCCAAGGTGCCGTGGGCGATCTACTGCCAGCCCGAGGTCGCCTTCGCCGGGATGTCGGAGTCCGCCGCCAAGGAGGCTGGCATCGACGTCGTGACCTCCAAGCACCGCTTCGGCGGGAACTCCCGAGCGATGATCATCGGCCAGACCGACGGCCTCGTGAAGATCATCGCCGAGAAGGACGCCGACGGCTCCGCCGGGAAGATCCTCGGCGTCCACATGGTGGGCCCGTGGGTCACCGAGCAGCTGTCGGGCGGCTACCTGGCGGTCAACTGGGAGGCGACGGTCGACGAGGTCGCCGCGTTCATCCAGCCCCACCCGTCGCTGACCGAGCTGTTCGGCGAGTCCGTGCTGGCGCTCACCGGCCGCTCGCTGCACGGGTGACCGTTCCCCGCGCACAGCGGCTGTAGAGACAAGTTGAAGACAAGTAGGCTCGGGGCGTTCGCAGTTCGCTAGGGCCGGCACCGGTGCCGGCGTCGAAAGGAACGGCCATGGCCGACATCGTGATGCCGCAGCTCGGAGAGAGCGTCACCGAGGGCACGATCACCCGGTGGTTCAAGGCCGTCGGCGAGACGGTGACCGAGGACGAGCCTCTCTTCGAGGTCTCCACCGACAAGGTCGACACCGAGGTGCCCGCCCCGGCGAGCGGGGTGCTGTCGGAGATCCGGGTCCCCGAGGGCGACACCGTCGACGTGGGCACCGTGCTCGCGGTCCTGGGCGACGGCTCCGGTGCTGCACCGGCCGAGGCGGCCGCGCCGGCCGCCGAGGCGCCCACTCCGGCCGCCGAGGCACCCGCTCCGGCCCCCGCCCCCGAGGCTCCTGCGCCCGAGGCCCCTGCCACGGCCCCCGCGCCCGAGGCACCCGCTCCGGCTCCGGCTCCGGCACCCGCACCCGCTCCGGCTCCGGCCGCGTCGACCGAGTCCGGCTCCGGCGCCCTCCTGTCGCCCCTGGTCCGGCGCCTGATCGACGAGAACGGGCTCGACCCCGCGTCGATCACCGGAACGGGAGTGGGCGGACGGATCACCCGCGAGGACGTCCTCGACGTCATCGACTCCCGCGCCGCGTCCACCTCGCCGGCCGCGGCGCCGTCGGCCGCACCTGCGCCCGCGGCCCCGGCCCCCCGCAGCACCCCGGCGCCGCCGGCGAGCGTGCCGATGCGTCCGGGCAGCGGCGACACCGTCGAGCCGCTCAACAAGATCCGCAAGGTCACCGGCGACCACATGGTGATGTCCAAGGCCACCTCGCCCCACGCGATCACCATGGTCGAGGTCGACTTCGAGGCCGTCGACCGGGTGCGCCGGGCCGAGAAGGACGCGTTCAAGGAGGAGGAGGGCTTCTCGCTCACCTACCTCCCGTTCGTGTCCCGCGCCGTCGTCGACGCGCTGCACGAGTTCCCGCACATGAACGCGTCCGTCGCCGACGGGTCGCTCGTGCTGCACAACGAGGTGCACCTCGCCATCGCCGTGGACCTCGACTACGAGGGCCTGCTGGCGCCGGTCATCTCCGACGCCCACGAGCGGCGCCTCCGGGCCATCGCCCGTGAGATCAGCGACCTCGCCGCCCGCGCCCGGTCGCGTCAGCTCGGCCCCGACGAGCTGACGGGCGGTACCTTCACCATCTCCAACTCGGGCAGCTACGGCACCGCGATGGTCATCCCGATCATCAACCAGCCCCAGGTGGCCATCCTCTCGACCGACGGCGTGTCCCGGAAGCCGGTCGTCGTGACCGACTCGTTCGGGAACGAGACGATCGGCATCCACTCGGTCGGCAACCTCACGCTGAGCTGGGACCACCGGGCGTTCGACGGCGCGTACGCCGCCGCCTTCATGGCTCGGTTGAAGGAGATCATCGAGACGCGGGACTGGGCCGCCGAGCTCGGCTGAGCCCGGCCGCGACGTCGGACATGAGCTCGCTCCGGGTCCGCTGGCTGGGGGTCGTGCCCTACCGGGAGGCGTGGTCGCTCCAGCGCGCCCTCCACGACGGGCCCGCCGGCTCCGACGCGTCGTCGCTCGACGACCACCTCCTGCTGCTCGAGCACCCGCCCACCTACACGCTCGGGCGCAACGCCGAGAGCGACCACGTCCTCGTCGATCCCGACGCGGTCGGTGCCGAGCTGATCGCGGTGGACCGGGGCGGCGACGTCACCTGGCACGGGCCGGGACAGCTCGTGGCCTATCCGATCGTGACCTTGGACCGCGACCTCGGTGAGGCGGCCGGTGGGGCGCTGCCGCTCGTCAAGGACTACGTGCGGCTGCTGGAGGACGTCCTGATCGACGCCGTCGGCGCGCTCGGCCTGAGCGACGCCGGCCGCCACAACGGCTACCCGGGGGTGTGGGTCGAGCCGAACACGCCGGGCGCCCGCAAGGTCGCCCAGATCGGCGTCCGGGTCGAGCGGGGTCGGACGCTGCACGGGATCGCCCTCAACGTCGATCCCGACATGGGCTTCTTCGACCACATCGTGCCGTGCGGCATCTCCGAGTTCGGCGTGACCTCGCTCGCCGCCGAGGGCCTCGACGTGACGATGCGGGACGCGGTCGACGCGTTCGCCGAGGCGTTCGCCTCCCGGTGGACCGCTCGCCGGGGCTCTCCCTCGATCGTGGAGCGGGCCGACGTCGTGTGGCGGGCTCCCCGGACCGGGACCGCGGCCGACGACGCGGACCTCGCCCCGTTCAGCCGTGGGCTGGGTCCGGGCGAGCGGACGACCGGAGCCAACGCCGCCGTGGGTTCGCCCCGCGACGCCGCATCGGACCGGGTCGCAGCGGCGGGCGGGGGCACATCGGTCCGCCTGCTCGGCCGGCTCGCCGAGGCCGGCGTCTCGCAGTCCGTGTCGCTGACCGATCGCAAGCCCGACTGGATGCGGGCGCCCGTCCGTCACGGCTCCGACGTCCTCGGCGTCAAGAGGACGGTCCACGAGCTCGGCCTCGTCACCGTCTGCGAGGAGGCGGGCTGCCCCAACCTGAGCGAGTGCTGGTCCGACGGGACCGCCACGTTCATGGTCTGCGGCGAGCGCTGCACCAGGGCCTGCGGGTTCTGCCTGGTCGACACCCGTCACCCCGAGCCGCTGCAGGCCGACGAGCCCGATCGCGTGGCCGAGGCAGTGGCCCGCATGGACCTGTCCTACGCCGTCGTCACCATGGTGGCTCGCGACGACCTCGCCGACGGGGGAGCGGCCCACGTGGCCGCCACGGTGCGTGCCATCCGCGACCGCCGCCCCGGCACACGCGTGGAGGTCCTGATCTCGGACCTGAAGGGCGATGCCGAGGCCCTCGACGTCGTCCTGGCCGCCGAGCCCGACGTGGTCAACCACAACATGGAGACGGTCGCCCGTCTCCAGCGGGCCGTGCGGCCGTCCGCCGGGTACGCCCGCTCGCTGGCGCTGCTCGGACGTTCGGCGCTCGCCGGTCGGACCACCAAGTCGGGTCTGGTGGTCGGGCTGGGCGAGACGGCGGACGAGATCGCGGCGACGCTGGCCGACATGGCCGCCGTCGGCGTGTCCATCGTGACGATCGGGCAGTACCTGCGACCGACGTCGCACCACCTCCCGGTCGCCAACTGGTGGACGCCGGAGGACTTCGAGCGGTTCGCCGAGGTCGGGCGTTCGCTGGGGCTCGCCCACGTGGAGTCCAGCCCGTTCACCCGGTCGAGCTACCACGCCCGCAGCTCCGCCGAGGCCGCCAGCCCCGTTCTCCACTGATCCCTCTGCTCCCGTGAGGTGACCCGATCGGGTCACCTCACGGGAACAGGGGCCGGGGATCCGGCTGGCAGACTGGCCCGATGGGCTTCGTGTCGCCGTCCGGCCGCTCCGACCAGCAATCCACCCGGGAGGACGCCTCCGGTCAGCTGGACGTCCAGCTCCCCGAGTACGCCACGGGCACGGTCCACCACGAGGCGGTCCTCGACGACGG
>JAEYSR010000048.1 GCA_023434535.1 Actinomycetes bacterium | reverse complement strand
GGCCTTCGGGGCGGTGGTACTGGGGGCTGGGGGGGGTTGGCCGACGGCCGGAACGGACGTCGAGGTGCCGAGCGCGTCAGGAGGCGGCGATCGACGGGTAGAGAGCCTCGAGCTCGCCGGAGAGCTGGGACTTCACCCATCGGCTGGTGTCGTCGGCCAGAACCTCGGTCCGACCGTGGCGGAGGGCGTCGATGGTCGCCTCGGCGACGATCTCCGGTGCCACCTTCGGAGCATCGACGTCAGCGGTCATGTCCGTGTCCATGTAGCCGACGTGGACGCCCACGACCAGGGTGCCCTGTGGGGCCAGGTCGACGCGCAGGCTGTTCGTCAGCGACCACGACGCCGCCTTGGCCGCCGAGTACATGGCCGCCGGCGGGGCGGACAACCACGACAGGACGGACAGGACGTTGACGATCGCGCCGCCGCCGTTGCGCGCGAGGACCGGGGCGAACGCCCGGCTCACAGCGAGCGGACCCAGCACGTTCGTCTCGAACTCCCGCCGAGCACCCTCGATCGCGTCGTCGGCGAGCACGGATGTCCCGGTGAGGATCCCGGCGTTGTTGACGAGGATCGTCACGTCGCCGGCCAACTCGGCCGCCGACCGCACGTCCTCGGTCGAGGTGATGTCGAGTCGGATCGGCTCGACCCCCGGAACGGAGATGGCTCCCGGATCGCGGGCGGCGCCGTACACCTTGGCGGCGCCGTGATCGAGCAGCAGTCGGGTGAACGCCTGACCCAGACCGCGGTTGGCTCCGGTGACGAGGGCGACAGATCCTTCGATGTCCATGCACGGCAACGTACGTCAGTCCATGGCATCATGCAAGTAACAGCCGAACGCCGGCGATCGAGGGGAGGACCGGCGCCGTAGGGTTCGGGCATGCCGACCCGTGACGCAGCACCGGTGCGCATGGCGACCGTCGCCGACGCCGACCGGATCGGACGGCTGCTGCACGACTTCAACCGGGAGTTCGACACACCCACGCCCGAGCCATCGGTGCTCGCCGACCGGCTGCGGCGACTCCTCGGCGGGGAGTCGACGTTCGCTCTTCTGGCCGGCGACCCCGCTGTCGCGGTCGCGCTGGTCACCGTCCGGCCCAACGTCTGGTTCGACGGGCCCGTCGCCCTGCTGGACGAGCTGTACGTGCGGCCGGAGATCCGGAGCCAGGGCCTCGGCTCGGCGATCGTCGAGCGGCTGATGGCCGAGTGTCGGGCCCGTGGCGTGGAGCTTCTCGAGATCAACGTGGACGACGGTGACGTCGACGCGCAGCGCTTCTACCGGCGTCACGGCTTCCTGCCCCACGAACCCGACGGCGACGAGCGGGCGTCCTACTGGTGGCAGGAGCTCGGCAGCACCTGAACCGACGCGATCCGGCTGTCACGCTCGCCCCGTCCGGGAATGTGACATCTCGGTCGACGGCACGATCGGGTCACGTCGTGCCGTCGTGGTGCACGTGGGCCGCCTGACCGTCCCGGTCGAAGATCATGATGAGCTCCGCCGGCGCGTCGAGCGCCACGAAGGCGTGCGGCGTCATGGTGGCGAACTCGGCCACCTCGCCGCTCTCGACGACGATCTCCCGGTCGCCGAGGTGCAGTCGCACCCGCCCCTCCAGGACGAAGAACCAGTCGTGTCCGGGGTGGACCCGCTGCTCCGGCATGTCGTCGGTCGGTTCGAGGCGGACCTTGATGGCGATCGTCGCCGAGGTCGGGCGGCTGAGCATCCACGTGGTCCGCCCGCCGGAGCTGGTGGCGGTCGGACGGATCACCACGTCGTCGCTGCGGACCGTCAGCAGCGAGTCGAGATCCACCTGCAGGGCGTTCGCCAGGGGGAGGAGGACGTCGAGGCTGATCGTGCGCTTCCCGGTCTCGACCCTGCTGATCGTCGACGGGCTCAGGTTCGTGCGCTCCGCCAGCTCCTCCAGCGACAGCCCGAGCGCGGTGCGGAGGCTGCGCAGCCGGCTGCGCACCACCTGCTCGATCTCCGCCTGGCCCATGTCGGACTGCCCGCCCTCGGCCTGCTCCGCCTCGAGCTGCCACCGCTCCGGGTGCCCCGTCCCGTGGTGCCCTGCCCTCTCGTCGTCTCCCAACTGCGCCGCCTCCTCGCGATCTGGATCCGTGTCCCCCGGTGGGTGGCGTCCCTGGTTTCCCTGTGCGCCGAACGGGACGTCCTCGCTGTCTTGCGAATCCTGCAAGTGCTATTGCGGATCCTATCAGGCGTCGTATCGTCGTCCACATGAGCGAACACCGACACGAACACGACCACTCGCACGCAGAACGGCCGGCGGTGGAGCGGATCGCGGACGTCGCCGTCGTCGGCGGCTCGGCGGCGGGGCTCGCCGGAGCGCTCCAGCTCGGTCGTGCCGACCGCCGAGTGATCGTCGTGGACGACGGCCGGCCACGCAACGCCCCGGCAGCCCACATGCACGGCTACCTCGGCCACGAGGGTCTGCCGCCGTCCGAGCTCCTGGCGATCGGCCGGGAGGAGGTCCGCTCCTACGGCGGCGAGGTGCTGCCCGGTCGGGTGGTCGCCG
This sequence comes from Actinomycetes bacterium, assembly GCA_023434535.1. GTDB lineage: Bacteria > Actinomycetota > Acidimicrobiia > Acidimicrobiales > Microtrichaceae > Dermatobacter. Next base: position 2,577 of record JAEYSR010000048.1, on the reverse strand, counting down.
CAGGACGAGCCGACGACGGTCGCCTCCGACTGCAGCTTGCCGGTGGCAACTCCGTCCTCGCCCGCCGCCTGCTCATCGCCACGGGACTCGTCGACGAGCTCCCCGACATCGACGGCGTGGCCGACCACTGGGGCCGTGACGTGATCCACTGCCCGTTCTGCCACGGGTACGAGGTGCGGGGCCGACGCCTCGTGCAGATCGTCACCAGCCCGATGGCGCTCCATCCCGCGGTCATGTTCCGGCACCTGAGCCCGAACCTGACGCTGGTGCTGCACGACGGCGTCGCGTCCGACGATCCGGCCCTCGACCAGTTCCGTGCCGGCGGCGTCGACGTGGTCGACCGGCAGGTCGCTCGGCTCGTGGACGGTGACGACGGACGACTCGCCGCCGTCGAGCTCGTCGACGGGACCCGTCTCGCCGCCGACGCCGTCGTCGTCTCCACCCGGATGCATCCACGGCTGGAGCCCTTCAGCTCGATCGGGCTGGAGGCGACGCCGCACCCGGCCGGGTTCGGCGAGCTCCTCGAGGTCGACCCGACGGGGAGGACGGCGGTGGAAGGTGTGTTCGCGGCGGGCAACGTCACTGACCCCAGCCTCCAGGTGCTGGGCTCCGCGGCGGCGGGCAGCTGGACCGGGGCCATGATCAGCGCAGACCTGGCGGCGGAGGATCTCGCCGGGGACGCCCGACCCGACGCGAGCGAGTCCGACTGGGACCACCGCTACAGCGGGGAGCGGCTCTGGAGCGGCAACCCCAACGGGACGCTGGTCGCCGAGGTCGCCCACCTGCGGCCGGGCACGGCCCTCGACGTGGGCGCCGGCGAGGGCGGCGACGCCGTCTGGCTGGCCGAGCAGGGTTGGGACGTCACCGCGAACGACATCTCCGGCCGGGCCCTCGGCCGCATCGAGGACGCGGCCCGCGAGCGCGGGCTGGAGGTCTCCGTGCTGCGAGCGGATGCGAACGATCTCGGCGCGTTCGGTTCGGCGGAGTTCGACCTGGTCTCCGCGCAGTACGCGTCGCTCCACCGCACGCCCGACGGACGCGGCATCGACAACCTCCTGCGGGTGGTCGCTCCCGGAGGCACGCTGCTCGTCGTCGGCCACGACCTGACTCCGATGCACACGCCGATCGACCCGAGCGAGAACAGCCGCCCGTTCGACCCGGATGCCTACGTCCGGGTCGACGACGTCGCCTCCGCGATCGCCGAGTCGCCGGAGTGGGACGTCGAGGTGCACGAGACTCGACCGCGGCCGCCCGGAGCGAGCTCGTCGCACCACGTCGACGACGTCGTGCTCCGGGCCCGCCGACGTCCGTGACGGGAGCGCGTCGGCCGGCCGGTCGCGCCGGCCGGCGCCTGCCCGCGGAGACTCCGGCGGCGCGGCTCACTAGCGTCCCCGGACCATGCGCCCGAAAGAGATCCCGGTCAACTTCGCACGCGGCTTCTCCATGGGGTGCGCCGACATCGTTCCCGGGGTGTCGGGCGGGACGGTGGCGCTGGTCCTCGGCATCTACCGGCGTCTGATCGAATCGGTCCGCACCGGCTCGTTGGCTCTGGGCAGCGTCGTCCGTACCGACCTGAGCGGTGGGATCGACCGCCTGCGTCAGGTCGAGTGGTCGTTCCTCGTCCCGTTGCTCGCCGGAATCGGCGCCGCCGTGCTGGCCCTGTCGCACGTCATCGAGTCCTTGTTGACCGATTCTCCTGTCGAGATGGCCGGTCTGTTCATGGGCCTGGTGCTCGGCTCGGTCGTCGTGGCGTGGGGTCTCCTCGAGCGCAAGGACCTCCGAACCGTCCTCTGCCTGGTGGCGTCTGCCGTCGTCGTCTTCGGCCTGATGGGGCTCACCAGCGGCACCTCCGAGGAGGCCGTGAGCCAGGCGACGAACCCGGCGTGGTGGGCGTTCTTCGGGTCCGGCGCGATCGCCATCTGCGCCATGATCCTTCCCGGGGTCAGCGGGTCGTTCCTGCTCGTGACCATGGGCATGTACGGCGCCGTCCTGGGGGCGGTGAACGACCGCGACCTGATCATGGTCGGGATCTTCGTGCTGGGCTGCGTGATCGGCCTGGCCCTGTTCTCCCAGGTGCTGCACTGGGCGCTGTCGGAGCACTACGACACGGTGATGGCCGTCCTCATCGGCCTGATGCTCGGGTCGCTCCGGGTGCTGTGGCCGTGGCCGGCGGGCGTGGACAGCACCGAACTGGGGGCTCCGGCGGACTCGATCGCGTTGCCCGTGCTCCTCGCCGTCGTCGGATTCCTCGTCGTGGTGGGCATCGAGTGCCTCAGCCGGAAGCTGGAGCACCGCAGCCGGGGCGACGAGGCCGACGAGCTGCACGTCTGACGGCCCGTCGGTCGCCTGTTCGGCGATGCGTCTCCGTGGGGGTCCGCCGCTCAGGCGCATCACGGAACCGGTGATGGTGTCCGCGTGGTGGAACGGGCCTGGGCCCAGGCCCCGTACCCGCCGAGGATGTCGGAGACGTCGGCGGCGCCGAGCGATCGCAGCAGGCTGGCGGCCGCCGACGAGCGGTAGCCGCCGGCGCAGTAGACGACGACGGGCCCGTCGAGTTCCAGTTGCCCGGCCTCGTCC
>JAEYSR010000026.1 GCA_023434535.1 Actinomycetes bacterium | reverse complement strand
GTCGAGGGCATCGGCGGTCTGGGAGCCGTGGCGGTCCTCAGCGACCGTCGGCCCTCCGGGACGACCGACGGCGACGATTCCGACGCCGACGATGCCGACGCCGACGAGGTCCACGTCGACGGGACCGACGAGCGGGCGGACGGGCGCGGTGACGGCGACGACACCGAGACCGACGACGACGCGGGGTCTGACGACACCGGACCCGACGACGGGGTGATCGTCCTCGAGCGGTCACCCATCGTGGTGGCCGAGGAGCACCACCTGTTGGCGGCGTCGCGGCCGGCGTCGTTCGGTCGGGTCGAGCCGTTCGTGCCCGACGCGGGCATCGGCGCCGAGCCGGCCCCGGCTGCGGCGAGCGGCCCCGACTCGCCGTCGCCGACACGTCCCCGGCGTCGTCGGTCCCGCCGACTCCTCCTCGCTCTCGCCGTCCTGGCCGTGGTCGGTGGCGCCGCGGCGTGGTGGTTCCTGATCCGCGTGCCCGTGCACGACGTGCCCGACGTGGTCGGCGACGACGTGACCAGCGTGGCCGCCCTGGCCGAGCAGAACGGCTGGGAGCTCGACGACGACACGGTGGTCCGGGTCGACGACACCCGCGCCGGGCAGGTGGTCGAGCAGTCGCCGAGAGCCGGTGAGGGCCTGGCCGAGGGCGACACGCTGAAGGTGACCGTCTCGTTGGGTCCCACCCTGGTCGCCGTGCCGGCGGTCGCCGGCATGCCCGAAGCGGATGCACGAGCGGCCATCGAGGCGGCCGGCCTCACCGTGGGGCCCACGACCTCGGCGAACGACGAGACGGTCGCAGCGGGATCCGTGGTGTCGGCCGGACCCGCACCCGGCCAGGAGGCGCCCGCTGCGGACGGCACCGTCCCCAGGGGCGCCGAGCTGGCGCTCGTCATCTCGAGCGGACCCGCTCCGAGGACCGTGCCCGACGGGCTGACCGGCGTGGCCGTGGCCGACGCCCGGGCCGCCCTGGCCGCGGTGCAGCTCGCCGCCGACGTGCAGGAGACCTACGACGAGGCGGTCCCCGCCGGCATCGTGATCTCGGTGGGGACCCCGGCCGGCACCGCGGTGCCCAGGGACACGGCGGTCGTCCTCTCCGTGTCGAAGGGTCCGGCGCCGCTGCCGGTCCCGAACGTGGTCGGGATGAGCGGCACGGCGGCGTCGGCCCAGCTCCAGGCCGCCGGCTTCGGCGTCTCTGGGATCGAGGGCTCGCCGTCGAGCGCGGTGCTCGCCACCGATCCGCCGGCCGGGGAGACGCTGCCCCGCGGCGCTCCGGTGCGCATCTTCACCCGGGCCTGAGTCCTGCCGTCGCCCGCCGGGCCGGGTCTCGGCTGCGATCGCGTTGCGGTCCCGTGTCGCCCGGACGGCGCGCGGGTCACATTTCCTCCCCCGAGGTCCACCACCTGACGCGTCGGTGCGTTTACGTTGAGCGTCAGTACACCGGATCCGTTGGGGTGGTCAGCCGTACGTGGTGTTCCCCAGCCGCCGCGAGTGGCGGCCACCCCAACCGATCCGGTGCTGCGCGTCAGGGGTCAGGTCACCATCCGTCCAGCACGGTCGTTCGGCAAGCACGGTCGTTCGGCAAGCACGGTCGTTCGGCAAGCACGGTCGTTCGGCAGGAGAGCGGTCGTTCGGCAGGCCGGGGGCCCGCAGGTCACGGGCTAGGTTCGACCCGCGATGTCCTCCCGTTCCGCCGACGTGTCCGCCGAGGACGGCGGGAGCACCCACGACCCGATCACGGACGTGGCGGTCGAGGCCCCGGGTGTCGACGAGGAGGCGGTGGTCCCGTGGTCGATGCTGCTGCGCCGTCGGTCGCCCGGCGGTGACGACGGTGGCAGCAGGCGTCCCTGGCTGGTCACGTGGACGGTGCTGTTCGGGGCCTTCTGGGTCTCCAGCACGATCACCATCCTGGCCGTCAGCCGGCCGTCGATCGCCCAGGACCTCGGAGCATCGGTCGAGTCGCTCGTCTGGTTGATCTCGGGCCCGACGATCGCCGTGGCGATCACGGGCACGACGGCCGGGAAGCTCGGCGACATCCACGGTCACCGCCGGGTCTACCTGATCGGGATGAGCGGCGCGACGGTCTTCGTCGCGTTGACCGCCCTGGCGTGGTCGGGGCCGTCGCTCATCGCGTTCCGGGTGCTCGGCGCCACGATCGGCGCGGCGACAGGTCCCAGCTCGCTCGCATTGATCAACCGGATGTTCAGCCCCGAGCGGAGGTCGCGCGCCCTCGGGTTCTGGTCGCTGGTCGTGGCCGGCGGCCCGGTGGTGGGCCTGGTCGTCGGCGGGCCCCTGGTGGAGGCCTTCGGCTGGCGTGCGATCTTCGCGGTGCAGGCACCGCTCCTGGCCGCCGCCACGGTGGTGGCGTTCGTCGTGCTCCCGGAGACCGGTCGCCGCACCGACGTGCACTTCGACGTCCCGGGCCAGCTCTGGCTGGCCCTGACCCTCGGTGGGCTCCTGCTGGGGATCGACCGCGCCACGGCGTGGGGCCTGACCAGCCCGTGGGTGCTGGCGAGCTTCGCCCTGGTGCCGGTCGGTCTCGCCGCGTTCGTCGCCACCGAGCGCCGATCGGACCACCCGCTGATCCCGCTGCCGTGGTTCCGCCGGCGGAGCTTCGCCGTGCCGATCGGCGTCTCGTTCTTCATGCAGTTCGGCTACATGGGCGGCTTCATCCTCACGCCGCTGCTGATGGAGGAGGTGCGTGGCCTGGGCGCCGACGTCGTCGCCCTGATCATGGTGCCCCGGCCGCTCACGTTCGCCGTCGCCGGTCCGCTGGCCGGCTACCTCGTGGGCCGGGTGTCGACGCGCTCGACGATCGTGGCGGGCACCGCCTCGCTCACGCTGTCCATGGCCGTGTTCGCCGTGGTGGCCACCGACCCGACGACGGCGATCGTGGTGCTCGCGCTGACGTTGTCGGGGATCGGGGTCGGCGCCGCGCAGCCGGGGATCGCGGCGTCGGTCGCCAACTCGGTGGCGAACGAGGACCTGGGGATCGCCGGTGCGACCCAGCAGCTGGTCTCCCAGGTCGGCACGACGCTCGGGATGAACGTCCTCGGAGCGATCGAGCTGGTGTCGCGGGGCGGGCGGCCGCCCGGAGGGTCCTACGCCGTGGCCTACGGCGTGGGCGCCGCGGTCACCGGGCTGGGCCTGGTGCTGGCCTTCTTCATGCCGGGCGACCGGCGCACCGCCAGCGGCGAGATGGCGCCGCCGTGATCGGCCCCGACGGATCGGGGCCGATCGGCGAGCGTGCTACTCGGTGATCTCCTGGATGGCGGCGGCGACCTTGGCGGCCGTGTCGTCGGCGGCGCCGCCGGGCTGCTGCATGGCCATCAGCTTGGTCATGTCGCCCTGGACCTTGACCTTGCCGGCCATGAACGCCTGCATGCCGGCCTGGGGGTTGCCCTCGACCAGGATCGCCTTGGCGGTCGCGTAGTCGAGCGTCACGGTGAGGTCGGGGTTCTCGAGGTGGCCGAGGTCCATCTGGATCTCGCCGCTCGACGTGTCCATGTGCGCGTTGACCGTGCCGTCGCCGAACGGCACCTCGGTGATCACCTGGTTCATGCGCACCGAGTGCGCCGGCGGCGCCGCGTCGGTGTCGAACTCCTCGCGGATGCGCTTGGCCTCCTCGATCCACTCCGGCGTGAGGAACTGGTACTTGGGCACGACGCCCCCCTTGTCGATGAGTCTGGGTGGCCGGTGACTGCGGCCGACCGCCGGCCGGACCACCTGGAACGACCGGCGCGCAGCGTAGCGGTGACCGCCCTCAGCTGCGGACCGCACGACGACCCGGAGCCGCTCCGGCCGTCGGTAGCGTCGGAGATCGTGAGCCACGAGCACGACCCCCAGCTGCCGCCCCCGCCGCCGTGGGGTCCACCCGCCGCGGGTCCGTACCCGCAGACGCCGCCCGCCGGCCCGCCGAGCTTCCCGACAGGTCCACCGACCGTTCCGCAGGGTCCGCCGGCCGTTCCACCCGCTGGCCCCGCCTGGCCCCAGCAGGCCCCGCCCACGTGGCAGGGCCAGGGGCCGACCGCTGCCGGTCAGCCGCCCTCCGGTCCGCCGCCGTTCGATCCGGGTCGCGTCGGGCAGGGCCCCACCGGCTCCGGTGGAGGGTCCGGTCGGGGTGCCAAGGTCGTCATCGGGCTGCTGGTCGTCGCGATCATCGCCACGCTGACCGTCGGGGTCGTGGTCCTGGTCGGCGGCGACGGCTCCGGCGACGGCTCGTCGCCGGAGCTGGCACGGGGCGAGGACCGGACGGTCCGACCCGAGTCGCTCCCCTCCGCGGCGGAGTCGCTCGAGGTCGAGGGCACGTCGGAGGGCCCGTACGCCGAGGAGGTCCGGGCCGCGATCGCGGATGTCGACGGGTACTGGAGGCGGGAGTTCCCCCGGACCTTCGACGGCGAGTACGAGACCCCGAAGGGCGGCTTCTACGCCGTGACGGCCCAGGACGACGCCGTGCCCTGCACCGAGTCGCCGGAGGAGGTCGAGGGCAACGCCTTCTACTGCCCGACCGAGGACGTCGTGGCGTGGGATGCCGACGACCTGATCCCGCACATGATCGACACCTACGGACCACTGGGTCTGGGGCTGGTCGTCGCCCACGAGTGGGGGCACGCGGTGCAGGCCCGGGCCGGAGAGACGGAGCGGACGCCCGTGCTCGTCCTCGAGCAGCAGGCCGACTGCTACGCCGGCGCCTGGGTCGCGGACGTCCGTCGCGGCGGGGAGGACCGCTACTTCGTCGTCGACGACCGGACGCTGGACCTGGCCGTGGCCGGCTTCCTCGAGCTGCGCGACACACCTGGGATGACCCGGGCCGACAGCGGGATGCACGGCACGGCGTTCGACCGCATCCGGGCCTTCCAGGAGGGCGTCGACGGGGGAGCGTCCGCGTGCGCCTACACCGCCGAGGAGCTGGGGCCGAAGCTGGTCGACCTGCCCTTCACCGACAGGGCCGACTACGAGTCGGGCGGCAACCTCCCGTTGGCGGACGCCTTCGATCTGACGGTGGCCGACCTCGAGGACTTCTGGACCTCGGCGTGGCGCTCCGTCGGCGGCTCGGGTTCGTTCGATCCGCCGGAGGTGAAGGTGTTCACCGGCTCGGACCGGCCGAGCTGCGACGACCCGGTCGGTCTGTCCGACGAGGTCGTCTTCTGCCCGTCCGACAACGAGCTCCAGGTCCAGGAGGACGGACTGATCGCCCAGCTGCACTCGCGGATCGGCGACTACGCGCTGAGCGAGGTGATCGGCTCCGGCTACTCGCTCGCCGCGATGCACCAGCTCGACGTCCTCGACGGTCCCTCGGTCGGGACCACCCGCACCGCGGACTGCCTGGCCGGCGTGTGGTCGGCGTCGGTCTTCTCCGAGAACCGCGAGACCGCCCAGCTGCGCCTGTCGCCCGGGGACCTCGACGAGGCGGTCTCCGCACTGTTGACCACGGCGGACCACACCGAGGGATCCCACACCGGCAGCGGCGCGGCGCGCGTGTCGGCATATCGTGACGGGTTCATGAACGGTGCGCCGGCCTGCCTGGGCTGAGCGCCGACCGGTCCACAGGAGCGTCGCCATGACCGACCAGCACCCGATCATCCCCGGGGCCGAACCACTCAGCGTCACCGGCGGTCCCGTCGGCGTGCTGGTGCTGCACGGCTTCACGGGCAACCCGAGCTCGATGCGCGGCCTGGCCGAGGCCTTCGTCGCCGCCGGCCACACGGTCGAGATGCCACGGCTGCCGGGTCACGGCACCCACATCGACGACATGCTGGAGACCACGTGGGCCGACTGGTCCGCCGCCGCCGAGGCGGCCCTGGTCGACCTGGAGTCCCGGACCGATCAGGTGGTCGTCGCCGGCCTGTCGATGGGCGGCTCGCTGACGGCGTGGCTCGCCACGCGCCACCCCGAGCTGGCGGGGATCATCTGCATCAACCCCGCCGTCGCGCCGCAGGACGACCTGCTGGCGGTGGTGACGGAGATGGTGGCCGCGGGGCAGACGGTGATGGACGGGATCGGATCCGACGTCGCCGATCCCGACGTGGTCGAGTCCGCCTACCCGCAGACGCCGTTGAGGCCGCTCATGTCCATGTTCGAGGTGGCCGAGGGCATCGTCGCGGACCTGCCGAAGGTCGAGTGCCCGCTGCTGCTGTTCACCAGCCCCCAGGACCACGTGGTCCCGCCGACCGACAGCGACCTCCTGGCCGCCTCGGTGTCGGGGCCTGTCGAACGGGTGAGCTGCGACCGCAGCTTCCACGTCGCCACGGTCGACCTGGACAAGGAGATGATCTTCGAGCGCTCGGTCGAGTTCGTCGCTCGCGTCACCGGCTGATCCGACGACGGGCCGGTCGGGTGTCCCGGACCGGCCCGGCCGACGACGGCCTGGTCCGACACGCGCAACGGCCCGCCGATCGCTCGGCGGGCCGTTGCAGTTCGTTCAGTTGTCGGTGACGCCCGGGACGGACGTCGAGGTGCCTCAGGCGCCAGCGACCCGACGACGAGCGGCGAGGATCGCGCCACCGGCGACGACGGCCACACCGCCGACGGCGGAGAGGAGGACGACGTCGCTGCCGGTGAAGGCGAGGGCGTCGGCCGAAGCGGACGCCGAGTCGGCGGACGCCGCAGATGCGGTGGCCGGGAGCTCGGCGGTTCGGGAAGTGGTCTCGGAGAGCACGTATGCGTCGGATGAATCATCCTGCGCGCTGGCCACACCGGCCAGAGCGAAGAGGGACCCAGCAACGAATGCGAAACCCACCAGCAAGTAACGGAAACTGTTGCGCATAGCAGCAAGGTAGCAGCCGTGTGCGTGCAGGTGGAGCATGCAGAAGTACCCAAATCCGGGCTCTCGGCTACTGAGTCGTTCGGCTCCGTGCCCGGCTCCGATCGGGGCCCATCGCGAGGTGGACCGAGCGTGTGCGCCCGGCCACCCTGCGTCGATCCTGGCCCGCGTCGACCTGGATCAGCCGTCGATCCTGGCCCGCGTCGACCTCGATCAACCGTCGAGATCGACCGTCCGCGGCATCCGGTCCTTCCACGTGTCGCCCCCTGCGGTCCACACGACGGGCGGCACCCGGGCCGACGGCAGGACCACGACCTGGTCCTCGGCCGCCGGCAGCTCGAAGCTCAGCGTCACGGTCGTCGAGGCTCCACGCGGGACGTCGACGCGCGTGCCGAGCAGGCGCGTCGGGCCGTCCTCGCCGCTGAGGAACAGCTCCGCCCCCTCCGCCTGGGGCGCGGTCGCCGCCTTGGGCACCGTCAGGGCGAGGATGCCGACGTACTCGCCCGACACCGTGTCGAGGCCGGGGTACGGACCGCCGACGTAGCGGGGGAGGTTCTCGGGCGCCGTGTTCGTGGCAGTGATCGTGACCGACACGCGTCGTGACCCGTCGCCCGCGCTCCACGTCAGGTCCGCGGTCACGTCGAGGAACTGGTCGAGCTTGTTGCCGCCGCGGTTGAGGATCGACAGGAGCAGGCCGTTGCCCTCCAGCGCGCCGCTGGTGTCGAGCGCCTCCCAGCCGGCCTGCTCGACCGGATCGCTCGACCAGATCAGCAGGTGGCGGCCCCGACCGGCCGACTGCATGGCCTGGAGGAGCTGGCCCGGCTCGTAGCCCCGCTCGTTGAGCGCCTGGAACACGGTCTGGCCGACGACCGACAGCCGGTCGCGCCGCTCGTCCGTCGATCCCGAGCCGAGGTACTGCTGGAGGAGGAGCTGGGTGAGGACGTTGTCCGCGTCGATCGTGGTGACCGTGCCGTCGGCGTCGGTGACGTCGACCGGTCCGACCAGCTGCAGCATCCGCTGCAGGCCGACCACGTCCATGGCGATCACACCGTCGACCGGCGCGTGACCGGACGCCGCCCACATGTCGGCCGCCATCCGCGCCGACTGGTCGAAGCGAGGCGTGGCGTTCACGTTGCGCCACTCGCGGTCGGGCTCGAGCCAGCTCCAGAGCGCGGCGACGTCGGGGTCGACGGTGGTGCCGGGCGCGTCGAGCACCATCTGGGCGGTGGGTTGGAGCTCGGTCATGGAGAAGCGCCCGCCGAGGACGCCGAGCTCGCCGGCCTGCAGGAACATGCCCGATCCGGCTCGCATCTCGGCGTTGTTGGCCGCGAGCACCAGGTAGCGGCTCGGCCCGACGAGGAACTGGTTCACGCCCGTGACGCCGACCAGCGCCCGATCCACGGTGCCGCGCAGGGTGACGAGCTCGGCGTCGAAGCGGTCGTAGGCCTCGGCCAGCGGAGCGACGAGTCCCTCCTTCGGCCCGAGGTCCAGGTCCGCCACCCCGTCGGCCAGCTCGGCGAGGACCTCCTGCGTGCGGGCGCCGGCGGCGAGGCGGGCCTCGGGGGTCGAGGAGTCCTGCTCCGCCACCTCGCCGAGGTCGTCGAACGCGGTCTGCGCCGCTCCCGTGGTCGTGGCTGCCGCGCCGCTCAGGGCCTCCATGGAGCGGATCTGGCGGCCGAGGATCGGGACGACCTTCAGCGGCGCCACGATCGCCGACGACGCGGCGTCCTCCGCGGACCGGAACGCGTCGGTCGCGGTCGCCAGGTCGGTGCGCACCGCCACCACGTCGGGGTCGTCGGGACTCCCGACCGACTCGACGAAGCTCGACAGGCTGCCCGTCGAGCGCTGGCTCACCTGCTCGAGGGCGTCGACGCCCCGACGGGCGTCCGCCGCGCCGGTGACCAGCCGGAAGGCGACCACCGCCAGCCACAGGACGAGGAGGACCGACAGGACGGCCACGGCGGTCGGCCAGCGTCGCCGACGTCGGGTCGCGTCTCGGCCGGCGGGCTCCGACGACGGGTCGTCGGGCTCGGGCGATGGGTCATCCGCGGCGTCCGGCACGGTGTCCCACGATATCGACGGCCCGGCCGGACCCGACCCCGGGGGGCGCCGGCTGCGGCTGCGGCGGCAACCGCTGCGGGACCCTGCGAACAGGATCACTAGTGTCGGCGCCGATGGAGTCACGCATCAGCACCGACGACGTCGCCAAGGTGGCCCGACTGGCCCGCCTGCGACTGACCGACGACGAGCTCGACCGCTTCACCCACCAGCTGTCGGACATCCTCGACCACGCCGAGGACATCGCCTCGCTGGACCTGGCCGACGTGGAGCCGATGGCCCAACCGGTGCCGCTGTCCAACGTGCTGCGGCCCGACGTGGCGGGCACTCCGCTCGACCGCGACGTCGTGCTGGCCGCCGCGCCCGCCGCCGAGGACGGCCAGTTCCGCGTCCCGCCCGTGCTCGGGGAGGCCCCGTGACCGCCGGCTCCGCACCGGAGCGCTCCGCCTCGGCCATCGCCGCCGGGGTCCGCTCCGGGGAGCTCAGCGCCGTCGAGGTGCTCGACGAGCACCTGGCCCGCATCGCCCTGCGGGAGTCGGAGATCCACGCCTTCAACCACCTGACCGAGGAGTCGGCCCGGTCTCTGGCCGCGGACGTCGACCGTCGGGTCGCGGCGGGGGAGGACCCGGGACCCCTCGCCGGGGTGCCGGTCGCCCTCAAGGACAACCTCTGCACCGAGGGCGTCCCGACGACCTGCTCGTCGCGGATCCTCGAGGGGTGGTTGCCGCCCTACACGGCCACCGTGGTGTCGCGCCTGGCCCGGGCCGGCGCCGTCGCCGTCGGCAAGACCAACCTCGACGAGTTCGCCATGGGCTCGTCCACCGAGAACTCCGCCTTCGGGCCCACCCGCAACCCCCACGACGTCACCCGGGTTCCGGGCGGGTCCTCGGGCGGCTCGGCCGCCGCGGTCGCCGCGGGCTTCGCCCCGCTGGCGCTGGGCTCCGACACCGGCGGATCGATCCGCCAGCCGGCCTCGCTGTGCGGCGTGGTCGGCGGGAAGCCGACCTACGGCACGGTGTCCCGCCTGGGCCTGGTGGCGTTCGGCTCGTCGCTCGACCAGGTCGGCCCGTTCTCGACGACCGTCGCCGACGCGGCGTTGACGCTCGAGGTGATGGGCGGCCACGACGCCGGTGACTCCACGTCGCTGCCCCAGCCGTTCCCGTCGGTGTCGGAGCACCTCTCCGACGGCGTCGACGGCCTGCGTGTCGGCATCGTGACCGAGATGATGGGCGACGGCATCGCCCCCGACGTCGCCGCCCGGGTCCGGGCCGCGGCGGAGGCCCTGGCCGCGGCCGGCGCCACCGTCGAGGAGGTGTCGGTCCCGGCCGTCGCCTTCGGGCTCTCCGCGTACTACCTGGTCGCACCCGCCGAGGCGAGCTCGAACCTGGCCCGCTTCGACGGCGTGCGCTACGGGCTCCGGGTCGACGCCCCGACCACGGGCGAGATGATGGAGGCGACCCGGACCGCCGGCTTCGGCGACGAGGTCAAGCGCCGCATCATGCTCGGCACCTACGCCCTGTCGGCCGGCTACTACGACGCCTTCTACGGCAAGGCGCTCAAGGTCCGCACCTTGATCCGGCGCGACTTCGACGCCGCGTACGAGAGCTTCGACGTGCTGCTGTCGCCCACGTCGCCGACCACGGCCTTCCCCTTCGGCGACAAGACGGCGGACCCGCTGCAGATGTACCTGAACGACGTGTGCACGATCCCCACGAACCTGGCCGGGCACCCTGCCATGTCGGTGCCGTTCGGCACCGGTGACGACGGCATGCCGATCGGGGTCCAGGTGCTGGCGCCCACGCTCGGCGAGGTGGCGATGTTCCGAACCGCCGCCGTCCTGGAGTCGGCCGCCGACGCCGCGACCGAGGGGAGCCCCTCATGACCACCTTCGACCACGACCTCTGGGAGATCGTGATCGGGCTCGAGGTCCACACCGAGCTCGCCACCCGGACCAAGCTCTTCTGCTCGGCCGTCAACGAGTTCGGCGGCGAGCCGAACACCCACATCGACCCGCTCACGCTCGGGTTGCCGGGGTCGCTCCCGGTGCTCAACGAGCAGGCGGTCGAGCTGGCCATCCGGGTCGGGCTCGCCCTCAACTGCACGGTCCAGCGCTCGACGTTCGCCCGGAAGAACTACTTCTATCCGGACCAGCCGACGAACTACCAGATCTCCCAGTACGAGCTGCCGATCAACGCCGACGGCTGGCTGGAGCTGCCATCGGGCAAGCGCGTCGGCATCGAGCGCGCCCACCTGGAGGAGGACACCGGCAAGTCGACCCACATCGGCGGCGGGGGTCGGATCCACGACGCCCAGTACTCGTTGGTCGACCTGAACCGCGCCGGCGTGCCGTTGCTCGAGATCGTCGGCCGGCCCGACCTGCGCTCCGCCGAGGACGCCAAGGCCTACGTCGCCGAGCTGCGGGCCATCCTCGTCGCCGTCGGAGCCTCTGACGGGAAGATGGAGGAGGGCTCGCTGCGGGTCGACTGCAACGTGTCGGTCCGGCGCCGGGGCGAGACCGAGCTCGGCACCCGCTGCGAGATCAAGAACATCAACTCGCTGCGCGCCATGGGGCGTGCCATCGAGTACGAGGCGGCCCGCCAGGCGGACCTGATCACCGCCGGCGAGGGCGTGGTGCAGCAGACGCGCCACTGGAACGACACCGAGGGTCGGACGACGCTGCTGCGGACCAAGGAGGACGCGGACGACTACCGCTACTTCCCCGAGCCCGACCTGGTCGAGCTGGACCCGGGCGAGGAGTGGATCGAGCGGGTGCGCGCCGCCCTGCCGATGCTGCCGTCGCAGCGCCGGCACCGGCTGGCCGAGGCGACAGGGTCCGAACTGGAGCAGACCGCCCTGATCGTCGAGCGCGGGCTCGACGACCTGTGCCTGGCGACCATCGAGCTGGGAGCGGACCCGGTCCGCGTGCTGACCCACGCCGAGCACAACATGTCCGACGAGCGCTCGCTGGACGTGTCGCCCGCCGCGTTCGCCGAGCTGGTCGGGATGGAGGTCGATGGCAAGCTGACCGCCACCCAGACCAAGACGGTGCTGGCCGAGATGATCGAGACCGGCGACGCGCCGGCGGACATCGCCACGCGCAACGGCTTCGAGGCCATGGACACCTCGGCGCTCGAGGGCGTCGTCGACGGCCTCATCGCCGAGCACCCCGCCGAGTGGCAGCGCTTCTGCGACGGCGACGGGAAGGTCACCGGGTTCTTCGTCGGTAAGGTCATGAAGGCCACCCAGGGCAAGGCCGACGGCAAGGCCGTCACCGCGATGCTCAACTCCCGCAAGGGCTGACCAGCCCTCGAGCCGACCCGCTCGCTCCGTTCCCTGACATCGACCTTCCACGGTCGATGTCCGGGAACAGAGCAGGCAGAGTCCGACCGTGCCGTCCCTCGCCGCCCTCGCCCTCGTCGCCGCCGCGCTGTTCGTGGGCTCGTTGCTGAACGCCCTCGTCGGGTTCGGCTTCGCCCTCACGACCGTGCCGCTGATGGCGTTGGCGGTCGGGCCCAGGGAGGCGGTCGTGCTGTCGGCCGTCCTGGGCCTGGCGTCCAACGGCGGCGTGGCGATCCGCCATCGGTCCGAGGTCGACTGTCCCATCCTCGGACGGCTGTTCGTCGGCGGTCTGGTGGGCATGCCGGCCGGCCTGGTCCTGCTGCTGGTCCTGCCCGAGCGGTGGATCGGCGTCGGCATCGGCGTGGTCGTCCTCGCGGCGGTGGCGGTACTGGCGTTCGGTCCGACGCCGGAGCGCGTGCCGCGGTGGGCCGACGTCGTCGCCGGGTTCGGCACGGGCGTGCTCAACACGTCGGTCGGCGTGAGCGGTCCGCCCGTGGTGACGGCGCTGCACGGCCACCGCCTGGCCAAGGCGCCGTTCCGGGCGACGGCATCCGCGCTGTTCGGGCTCAACGGGGTGGTGGCCGTCGGACTGTTCCTGGCGGCGGGGGAGATCACGGCGACGCTGCTGGCCACCGCGGCGGTGATCGCGGTGGCGTGGCCGGCGGGGTGGTTCGTCGGCGACCGGTTGCACGGACGGTTCCCCGAGGAGCGGTTCCGGTCGCTGGTGCTGTGGCTGCTGGCGGTGACCGCTGTGGTCTCGCTCCTCGGCGCGCTCCGTTCCTGAGGGTCCTGCTCCTGAAGGTCCTGTTCCTGAGGTTCCGTTGTGCGAGGAGCCACCGAACGGTGGCTCCTCGCACAACAGAACGGCGCACGCTCCCGTACCATCGGACGCCGTGGGGATCCGACCGACCGTTGCGACCAGGAAGGCGATCGCGGTCGCGGTGCTGATCTGCATGGCGGTGCTGCTCGGCGGCGCCTGCAGCAAGGAGAGCGCCACCGAGGAGCTGGGCACCGACAGCGCGGACCAGGGCGCGGAGGGGCCGATCCCGACGGCGCCGCCCGAGGTCGAGGGCTCCGGCCAGGGCGCGACCGGATCGTCCGGCGACGTCGACGTCAACGACCTGATCCTGCGGATCGACGCGCTGAACAGCGAGACCGACATCTGCACGCTGCTCACCGGCCAGGCGATCAAGGACGTGACGCAGAGCAACGTCAACCTGACCAGCCTGCTGACCAACCCGACGGGGTTCAGCCAGCTGTTCGCCTCGCTCGACCGGCTCTTCGCCCACATGGTGCAGATCGGCCCGCCGGAGCTGACGGCGTCGCTGCAGACCATGCAGGGGGTGTGGACCGAGATGGCCAAGATCGAGCCGAACGCGGTCGACGCCGAGACCCGGGCCAGCGCGCTGGTGTCGGACCCGAACGTGCAGTCCGCGCAGACGGCGATCGGCGACTACGTGCAGCGCAGCTGCGTCACCGCCGGCTGACCGCGCCTGTCCGCGCCTGACCGCACCTGACCGAAACCGGGACGCCCACGGCCGGCACGGCCCGTAGGGTCGCCCCATGGCCGACGTCGGACTCCACACGCTCGCCGAGCTGCGCGCCGGCGGTGACCCCGATCCCCACGCTCGGTTCCAGCGCGTCGACGCGCTGGCGTTCGGGCTGAGCAACACCGGGGCCTACGTCGACGCCAAGCGGCTGATCACCGACCCGGACCGCTTCGTGATCGCGGTCGCCACGGGCGACGACGGCCGATCGGTGGACGCCGGCGGCTCCGGCAACTTCGGGTTCGAGCTGACCCTGCCGGGCGGGGCGACGGTCGACGTGGGCGGCGTCGGCGACGTGGGTGTCCTCACCTCGCACCGGAGGCGGGGGATCCTGCGCTCGATGATGGCGTGGCTGCTCGAGGACTCGGCGTCCCGGGGTGAGGTGGCGTCCACGCTCACCGCGAGCCAGGCGACGATCTACGGCCGCTTCGGCTACGGCATGGCGGTGCCGCAGCGGCTCGTCGAGATCCCGGTGGCCTCCGCGGCCCTGCGGCCCGATGCGCCCGTCGCCGACGGGTCGCTGCGCCTCCACGACGTGGCGACGGACCGGGAGGAGCTGCTCTCGGTCCTCCCCGCCCTGCACGTCGCGTGCGCGTCGAACGGCGCGCTCTCGCGTTCTGCGTCGTGGTGGGCGGTCGTGCTCGGTGACGCCGAGACCTACGTCGGAGGTTTCCCGGACCAGCGTGCGCTCGTGCACCTGGACCCGGCCGGCGCCCCGGACGGCTACGCGCTGTACCGCCACGTGGAACGTTGGGGCGACCACGGGTCCGAGACCGTGCTGGAGGTCCGCGAGGTGCTCGGCACCGCGCCCGCGGTCGAACTGGCGCTGTGGTCCGCGCTGCTGGAGGTCGACCTGGTCACCTCGGTCCGCGCCCCGTTGCCGGCCCGGCACCTCCTGGACGACGCCCTGCTGGACGTGAGGTCGATGCGGTGCCGGGCCCTGCGGGACCACCTGTGGCTGCGGCCGATCGACGTCGCCGCGCTGCTGTCGGCCCGGACCTACTCGGCGGACGGCGACCTCGTCCTCGTCGTCGACGACCCGCTCCGGCCGGAGTGGGGCGGCAGGTTCCGTCTCCGGGTCGTCGACGGTCGCGGCACCTGCGAGCGCGACGACCGGGGGACCGCGTCGTCGGCGGATCTGACCGTGGGGCTCGCCGACCTCGGGTCGCGGGTGCTCGGGCACGGCTCGTTCAGGGCGCTCGGCCGGGTCGGACGGATCCAGGGCGACCCGACGGTCCTCGCCCTGGCCGACGCCATGTTCGACACCGACCCTCCGCCCTGGACCGACACCAAGTTCTGACCGGCCGGCGAGCTGTCGGTCGGCGAGCGTCCGGTCGTGCGGGAGTCACCGTCAGGCGGGTGCCCCCGTGCGGTGCCAGCGCGTCGTGCGGAACCGGGCGCCGAGGAGCACCACTCTCGAGGCGGTGAACACCGCGACCGTCGCCCACACGCCCTCCAGGCCGGTCCCGAGCGCGGTGGAGACCAGCGCGGCGACCAGAAGCACCCCGAGCGACCCGATCATGGCCGCGGCGAGGAAGCGCTGGTCGCCCGCGCCGACCAGGACGCCGTCGAGGGACGAGGCCAGGCCGTTGAGCGGCTGCAGGGCCCCGACCCACACGAGCGAGGTGGCGACGAGAGCGAGGACCGCCGGCTCGTCGGTGAACAGCGAGGCGATCGGCTCGCGCCAGATGGCCGTCGCCACGCCGAGGAGCAGTCCGATCGACGCCGTCCAGCCCAGGATCCGCCGCGACGTCGCACGGGCCCGGTCCACGTGTCCGGCACCCAGGGCGGTGCCGACCAGGCTCTGGGCCGCCGCCTCCAGCCCGTCGAGGACGTACGTCAGGAGGATCCACCACTGCAGCGCCACCTGGTAGGCAGCGAGGGAGTCGGCGCCGCGCCGTCCGGCCTGGGCCGTGAGCACGAGGAACGACCCGCGTAGCGCGAGGGTCCGCACGAACAGGTCGCGGCCCACGCGGGCGTGCTGCGACAGCAGCCGCACGTCGGGTCCGCTCCGGCCCACCTGGGCGCCGTAGCGGCGTCGGAGCACCACCACGTAGGTGGCGGCCGCTCCCCACTGGACCACGACCGTCCCGGCGGCGGATCCGGCCAGCCCCCACCCGAGGCCCAGGACGAGCGGGACCTCGATCGCCAGGTTGACCAGGTTGGCGACGATCGTGACGACGAGCGGCGTCCGGGCGTCGAGGTGACCCCGCAGCGCGCCGGTCGCCCCCATCGTGACGCACACCGCCGGGATGCCGAGCAGGCCGATGTACAGGTAGGTGCGCGCCCCGGCGGCGACGGCCTCGTCGGGGCTGAGCCACGAGATCAACGCCGGTCCCGTCACGGCGACGGCCACCGCAGCGACGGCGCCGCAGCCCAGACCCAGCCAGACGGCCTGGACCGACGCCTCCGCCGCGCGGACGTGCTCTCCCGCTCCGCGCCAGCGGGCCACGGTCGCCGCGGTGCCGAAGGTCAGGAACACCAGCACGCCCGATGCGGTCAGGAGGATCGTGGCCGCCACGGCGAGGGAGGCGAGGGCGTCGCTGCCGAGCCGACCCACCACGGCGGTGTCGACCAGGAGGTACAGCGGCTCGGCGGCGAGGGTCAGGAACGCGGGCCCGGCGAGCCGCCAGATCTCCCGGTCGGTCCGCCGGGCGGCCACGGATCGATCGTCCGGCATCGCCGGGGAGACTGTCACGCCCGCGGCGCGGGGGCGTGCGAATATGCGGGCCGATGGCGCGGTCGACCAAGAGATCACGCAGGCGCCGCGGCGGCCTGCTCGGCTGGCTGGCCGACCACCCCGGCGTCACCACCGTCGGCGTGCTGGTCGTGCTCCTGGTCATCGCGGTCGTCACCGCCAAGCTCATGGCCGACTCCGCCGCCGAGTCCGCCACCGAGGAGAGGGCCGACGAGATCCGCGAGCTGCTCGAGGGCGCCACGCCCGAGGACTTCCTGGCCTTCAACGCCGGGGTGCGGCGCGACGGCAGCGTGGCCCAGGAGGTCCGCGACCAGCCCGACTTCGTCAACGTCCGCGCCACTGCGGACCTCAGCTTCGTGAGGTTCCAGCCCGAGGGGTGGTGGTCGGGCTTCACCGAGCGCTGCATCGTCGCCCGGGTGCGTGAGGACGGGGTGACGGTCGACGTGCCGAAGTCCGCCTGCGTCCGGGTCGAGGCACCGAACTGATGACCGCGGCACCTCCGGCGGGGCCGGTTCCCGACTGGCCCGCGCTGGTGGCGCGGGGGCTGGGCAAGGACTTCGGAGCCCGGACCGCGGTCGGGTCCCTCGACCTCGACGTGCCCGTCGGCAGCTTCTTCGGGCTCGTCGGCCCGAACGGGTCGGGCAAGACGACGACGCTGCGGATGGCGTCGGGCCTGCAGCGGCCCGACCGGGGCCAGGTCTGGATCGCCGGCCACGACACGTGGGCCGAGCCGGTCGCCGTCCGCCGGCTGCTCGGCGTGGTGCCCGATCCGCTGCACCTGTTCGACCGGCTGACCGCCCGCGAGCTGCTCGGGCACCTCGGCGAGCTGCGGGGCATGGGTCGCCCCGAGGTCGCCCGGCGCAGCGACGAGCTGCTGTCGGTGCTCGGCCTCACCGAGGCGTCCACCGAGCTGATCGGCAGCTACAGCCACGGGATGCGCAAGAAGACGTCACTGGCCTGCGCCCTCCTGCACCGACCGGCCGTGCTGCTCCTCGACGAGCCGTTCGAGGGCGTCGACCCGGTCTCCTCGGTGACGATCCGCGGCCTGCTCGACCGCTACCGCCGCGCCGGTGGGACCGTGGTGTTCTCCAGCCACGTGATGGACCTGGTCGAGCGGTTCTGCGACCACGTCGCGGTGATGGCCACCGGTCGCCTGCTCGCCGCCGGGCCGATCGACCAGGTCCGCGCCGGTCGTCGCCTCGAGGACGCGTTCATCCAGATGGTCGGCGCCGCACCGGTCGGCGACGACGAGCTGGCCTGGCTGTCGGAGCGGACGGACGACCGGTGAGCACGGCGGGGGAGGTGTCGCTCGGCCGGGCCTGCCGGTCGCTGGCGTCGCTCAAGTGGAACCTCCTGCTCAACGGCCTGCGGGGCCGGATGCAGCTGCGGGTCCAGACCCTGATCTCGCTGCTCGCGTCGACGCTGCTCGGCCTCTTCGCCCTGGCCGCGTTCACCGGGATGGGCCGGTCGATCGGCAACGGGGACCTCGTGGTGGTGATCGTCCTCCCGGTGATCATCGTCGGCATCTCCCTGCTGTCGGCCGCGGCCGGCGTCGAGACCACGATCGACGTCCGCAACCTGGCGAGCGAGCCGATCGGTCCCCAGCGTCTGGGCGCCGCAGCGCTGACGGCCGCTCTCATCGGACCGCCGGCGATCCTCGGGGGCCTGTCGGGCGTGGGCCTCTACCTGGGCTACTCCTCCGCGACGTCGGTCACCGGTCGGATCGTGGTCGTCGGCGCCGTGGTCGGCTGGTGGGCCACCCTGCTCCTGTCGAGCCGCACGGCGGCCAGCGTCCTCGGCGTCCTGGCCAACGGCCGGTCCCGCCACGTCGCCCAGACGCTGGCGGCCTTCGCCGCGGTCGGCATGTGGTTCGGGGCGCAGCTGGGCCTTCGGGCGATCCAGACCTGGGACCGGGAGCGGTGGGAGCAGCTGGCCTCGGCGTTCGCCTGGACCCCGCCGGGGCAGCTGGGGCGGGCGCTGACGTCGGCTCCGACCGAGCCCGGGATGGCGGCCCTGCACCTCCTGGCGGGCGTGGCGTGGCTCCCGTTGCTGTGGTGGATCCACGGCGTGATGACGGGCCGGCTGGTGACGGCTCCGGTCCGACCGGGGACCGATGCCCGGTCGGTCAGCACGGGCCGGGTCGGCGTGCGGGCCGGGCTGCTGCGGTTCCTCCCCGCCGGACGGGCGACGGCGGTCGGCGCCCGGACGATGCGGACCAAGATGCGCACCCCCCGGGAGGCGGTCAACACCGTCGTGGCCCTCCTCCTCGGGATGGGCGCCCTGATCGCGGGTCCGCTGCTCGGCGGGTCGCCCGACGGCCGGATCGTCCTGACCGCAGGTCTCCTCCACTTCGCCGTGCTGTTCGAGTCGTCCAACGCGTTCGGCTTCGACGGGCCACCCCTGTGGATGGAGGTGGCGGCCGGCGCCGACGGCTCCGTGCTCGTCCGGGGCAAGGCCGTCGCCTCGATCGCGACCATGACCCCGTTCGCCGTCCTCCTGGTGCTGGCCCTCTCGGCGATCCACGGCGGGTGGCAGTGGGCTCCGGCCGGTCTGCTGCTGGCCGCGGGCTCGGTGCTCCTGGCCACGGGGGCGTCGGTGGTGTCGGCCACGCTGGCGCCCTTCGCGGTGCCCGAGAGCCCGAACCCGTTCGCGGCGGGCGACACGGGCCAGGGGTGCGTCGCCAGCCTGGTGCTGCTGATCGACATGGTCGTGCTGGGGCTGGTGTCGGCCCCGGTGGCCCTCCTGGTGTGGTGGGCCTCGACGCAGTCGGCCGCGCTGACCGCTGCGGTGTCGGTGGCGGGGCCGCTGGTCGGCGCCGGCGTCCTCTACGGCTGCCTCCGCCTGGCCGGCGGGATGATCGACGGCCGCGAGGCCGAGCTGGTCGCCCGCGTGACCCCGGCCCGCTGACCCAGCCACCGATCCAGCTCTGTCCTGCAGGGCACACCCGAACGGGTGTGCCCTGCAGGACAGAGCCGGGGACCGCGCCGGGCCCGGCGCCTCGCGGAACCGGCTGCGGGGGCCGGCACCCCGGCGGATAGCCTCGGGACGTGCCCGAGTACCGCTCCAACACCACCACCCACGGCCGCAACATGGCCGGCGCCCGCGCCCTCTGGCGGGCGACCGGGATGACCGACGACGACTTCGACAAGCCGATCATCGCCGTCGCCAACTCGTTCACGCAGTTCGTGCCCGGCCACGTGCACCTCAAGGACATGGGCCAGCTCGTGGCGGGGGAGATCGCCGCAGCCGGTGGCGTGGCCAAGGAGTTCAACACGATCGCCGTCGACGACGGCATCGCCATGGGCCACGGCGGCATGCTCTACAGCCTCCCGAGCCGGGACCTGATCGCGGATTCGGTCGAGTACATGGTCAACGCGCACTGCGCGGACGCCCTGGTGTGCATCTCCAACTGCGACAAGATCACCCCCGGCATGCTGATGGCCGCCATGCGGCTCAACATCCCGACGGTCTTCGTGTCGGGCGGCCCGATGGAGGCCGGCAAGACCCGCCTGGCCGGCACCGAGGTCAAGGTCGACCTGATCTCCGCCATGCAGAAGGCCGGCGACCGCAACGTCAGCGACGAGGACGTCGCGGCGGTGGAGCGCTCCGCCTGTCCCACGTGCGGGTCCTGCTCGGGGATGTTCACGGCCAACTCCATGAACTGCCTGACCGAGGCGCTCGGACTGAGCCTGCCGGGCAACGGCACCGTCGTCGCCACGCACTCCGACCGGGAGCAGCTGTTCCTGCGGGCCGGTCGGGTGGTCGTCGATCTGGCGCGGCGGTTCTACGAGAAGGACGACGACTCCGTCCTGCCCCGATCGATCGCCGATCGTCGGGCGTTCTCCAACGCCATCTCGCTCGACATCGCGATGGGCGGCAGCACCAACACCGTGCTGCACCTCCTGGCCGCTGCGCAGGAGGGCGAGATCCCCTTCACCATGGCCGACATCGACGAGCTCAGCCGTCGACTCCCGAACATCTGCAAGGTCGCCCCGGCGACCGAGAAGTACCACATCGAGGACGTCCACCGGGCCGGCGGCATCCCCGCCATCCTGGGTGAGCTGGACCGGGCCGGACTGATCGACGCCGCCGCGCCGACCGTCCACTCCGAGACCATGTCGGCCGCGCTGGACGAGTGGGACATCGCCCGACCGACGTGCACCGCCGAGGCCAAGCAGTTCTGGCTGGCCGGTCCCGCCGGCATCCCCACGCAGGTCGCCTTCAGCCAGTCAACGCGCTGGCCGAGCCTCGACGACGACCGCGTGAACGGCTGCATCCGCGACGTCGAGCACGCGTACGCCACCGAGGGCGGCCTCGCCGTGCTGTACGGCAACCTGGCCCCCGACGGCTGCATCGTGAAGACCGCCGGCGTCGACGAGGAGATCTGGACGTTCTCGGGTCCGGCACGGGTCTTCGAGAGCCAGGACGCCGCGGTCGAGGGGATCCTGGGCAGCGACGGTGAAGGTGGAGAGGTCGTCGCCGGCGACGTGGTCGTCATCCGCTACGAGGGCCCCAAGGGCGGACCGGGCATGCAGGAGATGCTGTACCCGACGACCTACATCAAGAGCCGCGGCCTCGGGAAGGAGTGCGCGCTCCTGACCGACGGGCGGTTCTCCGGCGGCACGTCCGGCCTGTGCATCGGTCATGCCTCACCCGAGGCGGCCGAGGGCGGCCTCATCGGGCTGGTGCGCACCGGCGACCTGATCGAGATCGACATCCCCGCCCGGACCATCCACCTGGCCGTCGACGACGCCGAGCTGGCCCGTCGCCACGAGGCCGAGGTCGAGCGCGGTGCCGAGGCGTGGACCCCGCACGGACGTGAGCGTCAGGTGTCGGTGGCGCTGCAGGCGTATGCCGCCATGACCACGTCCGCATCGCGCGGCGCAGTGCGCGACCTCAGCCAGATCACCACCACGCACCGCCCCACCTGACCTGCTCTGTCCGACGATCGACGACACATGCGTCGTGGATCGTCAGACGAACCGGGTCAGTCGGAGGCGCCCGGATCGTCGGGACGACTTCCGGATCGCAGCCCTCCCCACCAGCGGCGACCGCGCCAGCGGGCCAGCTCGCGGGCCGCGACGACGGCGACCAGCGCGACGGCACCGAGGGCCGCCCACCAACCGCTCATCGCGCTGCCCACTCGTCGCGTCCGCTGCGCACCGCGCTGGCGGACACGTGCTCGAACCCGGAGGGGACCGGGAGCAGCAGCTCGGGTGGCACGTCGTGGCCGGCCCGGGGGGCCACCGCCACGCGGGGCAGCCGTCGCAGCGCCGCGTCCCGACTGCCCGGGTCGTCGCCGTACCAGACGGGGTCGTTGACCTGGGCCCACTTGTCGGCGCCCATCACCACGGCGTCGTAGCCCTCGGCCACGTCGACGACGAGCCGGGCCCGGACCACGACCACGCCGAGCCACGGGCGTGCGCCCGCCGCCGTCACGATCCCGTCCACGCGTCGGGTGATCGACGTCTCGTCCAGGTGCTCCTTGCCCAGGGCCGCCTCGGAGATCGCCAGGTCGAGGCGCTCCAGACCGAGGTGCTCGACGGCGGCGTCGGCCACGGCGAGGTGGGCGATCGTCAGGGGGTCGAAGGTCCCGGGGTACACGCCGATCGCCACGACGCCAGCTTGGGAGCGCCGCGGAGGCGGCGCAAGCCGCGGTGGCCGCGGGAGCGCGGACGGCGGAGCTCAGCGGATCCAGGTCCGGAACAGCAGATCCACCGGCTCGGGGGACCAGCCACCCCCGTTGGGGCCGTTGAACACGTTGCCGCCGGCGTACAGGCCGGGGGAGGCGGCCCTCGCTCTCCAGGCGTCCTCCGAACACGGAGCCGGATCGATGACGATCGCGTACGACGTGCCGGCCGTGACCGGCGCGGCGGTCACGAGGGGAATCTCCACGAGCGCGTCGCCGGATGCCCCCGGCCCGGAGTACGTGCCGGCACCGAGCACGGTGCTGCCCGGTGCCCCGCCGTCGAGCGTCCTGATGCTGACCGAGATCGGGTCCGGAGCGCCGATCGGTTGGACCGACAGGTCGACCTCCGTCAGCTCGCCGGTCCGGCCGGCGACGAAGGTCTGGGCGACCGTCCGCGTGTTGTCCGGGTCGTACTCGTCGCAGTAGTTGACCTCGTAGGTGCCGGCCGACGCGGTCTGGTAGTCGACGTCCACCGTCGCCACCGCCGGTGCGACCGTCGTGCTGGTCGTGCTCGTCGTGCTGGGCGGCGCGGGCGCGGTGGTGGTCGGAGCCGTGGGAAGCGGAGCGATCCGCAGCTTGCGACCCTGTCGGAGGCGGACGTACTCGTCCACGGTCATCAACGGCTCCCAGCGGCCGCCGCGGCAGGCGAGCACGTAGGTGCCGTCGGTGCCGGTCGGGTTCCCGTCGCGGGCGGGCGAGCACGCCGACCACATGGTGACGCCGGTCTGACAGGCGGCGGCGAGTACTCCGACGGCGGCCACGGCGACCAGCACGGTGGCGGTGCGGACGGTGCGGCGGATCGTGGGGGGCGGTGCGTTCACCTGCTCAGGATCGGTCGATCCGCCGTCCACTTGAGCGATGCGGCGACGTGAGCAAGGCCGCGGCGCGGTGGATCGCGCCGGCCGGCGGCGTGGTGGGCGACCATGGGGGCATGGACGACGGGCGCATGACGGAGCGCGAGATGGTGGAGGTCCTCGGCGACGACGGAGAGGTCGTCGGGACCGTGACCCGCGCCGAGATGCGGTCGGGCCGGCTGCGGCACCGGTGCACGTTCGTTGTGCTCCGCGATCCCGACGGCCGGGTGCTCGTCCACCGGCGCAGCCCCCACAAGGACATGTGGCCGGACCGCTGGGACCTGGCCGCCGGCGGCGTCGTCCAGGCGGGGGAGGACTGGGACCTCTCGGCCGTCCGCGAGCTGGCCGAGGAGCTGGGCGTCACCGGCGCCGTCCTGGAACCCCTGGTCGACGGACCGGTGGCCTACGACGACCGCGACGTGTCGGAGCTGGCCCGGGTCTGGAGCGCCACCTGGGACGGGCCCGTCTCCTTCGACGACGGCGAGGTCGTCGAGGCCCGCTGGGTGACGATCGCGGAGCTCACCGAGATGGTGCGGACCGAGGAGTTCGTCGCCGACTCGCTCGCGTTGGTCCTGCCCCTGATCGACGGATCCGTGCGGGAGCGCCCGGCGACGTGACATGCTGACTCCCTGGTCGTCGGGGGACGGCCACCGGGAGGGCGAACATGAAGGTCAGACTCGTCGCGGCTGCTGTGGTGACCGCGTTGGTGGCGTCGTTCGGGGTCGGCTGCAGCGCCGAGCCGTCGGAGAACCAGAACGTCGGCAACTTCATCTTCTTCGTGATCTACAAGGCGCTCTGCGACGCCAACGGCGGCGTGTGCCCCTTCCCGCTGGGACCGTCGGATCCGGCTCCGGTCCCGGCGCCCTGACCGTCCGCCCGGCGGTCCGGGCCGATAGCGTCGCGCCCGTGCACCGACAGAGCCTGAACCGAGCCGTCGTCCGTCCGATCGCCGTCGTGGCGGTCCTCGTCTCGATGGTCGGCCTCGCCGTCGCATGCGGCGACGACAGCGGCGACGACGCCGCTGCGTCGTCGACCACGGCGTCGTCCACCACGGTGGACGGCGCCACGTCCACCACCCTGGACCCCGGCGAGGCCGCCGGCGGCGACGCCGCGGTCGTCCTCACGATCGGCGGCGACCGCGTCGAGCTGACCCAGGACTCCTGCACCAGCGAGGCGGCGGGTCAGCTGTCGCTCACCGCCCAGGACAGCGAGGGCAACACCCTCACGGTCACCGCGACGGACGGAGCGGGCAGCGCGGTGTACCGGGGCAGCTCGGAGGACCGCGAGGGCGCGGCCCGGTCGGTCGTCGTCGAGCAGGACGGCACCTTCCAGGTCACGGGGATCATGTCGGTGGCCGACGGCGACAACGCTCCGGGCCCCGAGGACCTGACGATCACGGGGACCTGCTCGGGCTGACGTCCCGTCGTGACGGCGAGCGCCGCGTCGGCGTCGGACGACTCCGAAGGGGGTTGGCGGACGGTCCCGTCCCGCGGCAGACTGGCCGACGATGCACACGCTGATCTCCCGTCGCACCCTCGTGCCGAACCTCCTCGTGGTGGTAACCGCCTAGGCGCACGACCGGACTCAGCCGCGCGTGCGCCACACGACCTCCCGGACGGGAGGTCGTTCCGGTTTTCCGGAGGCGCTCGTCACGATGGCAGCCCGCCTCCGGGGCCGGTCGCTCGAACGCCCGACCATCCGACAGGCAGGAACCGACAGATGAACCGCACCATGGACGCCCGCAGCACGAACGGCACAGCAGCATGAACACCAACGGCGGCTCCGCCCTGATCAAGTCCCTCGAGCTCGAGGGCGTCGAGGTCATCTTCGGCCTGCCCGGCGGGGCCATCCTGCCGGTGTACGACCCGATCCTCGACAGCCCGATCCGCCACGTCCTCGTGCGCCACGAGCAGGGCGCCGGCCACATGGCCGAGGGGTATGCGCATGCCACGGGGCGCCCCGGCGTGGCCATGGTGACCTCCGGTCCCGGCGCGACCAACATCGTGACGCCCATCTGCGACGCCTTCATGGACTCGGTCCCGATGGTGGTCATCACCGGCCAGGTGCCCCGGCCCGCGATCGGGACCGACGCGTTCCAGGAGTGCGACATCGTCGGCATCACCCGGTCGATCACCAAGCACAACGAGCTGGTGACCCGTCCCGAGGACATCCCCCTGGCCATCCGACAGGCCTTCCACATCGCGACGACCGGCCGCCCCGGTCCGGTGCTCGTCGACATCCCCAAGGACATCGTCGACCCCAAGAACCCGGCGTCCGCCATGGACTGGTACTGGCCGTCGGACGCCGACGTCGCCTCCAGCCTGCCGGGCTACAAGCCGACTACCAAGGGCCACCCCAAGAAGGTCAAGGAGGCGGTCGAGCTCATCCTGTCGGCCCGTCGACCGGTCATCTACGCGGGCGGCGGCATCCTCAAGGCCCGGGCCGCCGAGGCGCTCCGGGAGCTGGCGGAGCTGACCGACATCCCCGTCGTCACGACTCTCATGGCCCGTGGCGCCTTCCCCGACGACCATCCGCTGTGCCTCGGGATGCCCGGGATGCACGGCAACTACACGGCGGTCACCGCGCTGCAGCGATCCGACCTGCTGATCGCGCTGGGCAGCCGCTTCGACGACCGGGTCACCGGCAAGGTCGACGCCTTCGCCCCCGACGCCAAGGTCATCCACGTCGACATCGACCCGGCGGAGCTCGGGAAGGTCCGTCGCCCCGAGGTGCCGATCGTCGGGGACTGCCGCCTGGTGATCGAGGAGCTGGTCCGGGTCCTCCGCCAGCGCACCGACGGCGACGTGATGGCCCACCAGCCCGACCGGCTTCCGTGGAAGCAGACGATCTCGGGTTGGCAGGAGCGCTTCCCCCTGGTCTACGAGCGGTCCGACGACGGCGGGCTCCTCAAGCCGCAGTACGTGCTGGAGGAGCTGCGGGACCGGGCTCCCGAGGACTGCATCGTGGCCAGCGGCGTCGGGCAGCACCAGATGTGGACCAGCCAGTACTGGCACTTCAACCACCCCTACACCTGGATCAACTCCGGCGGCGCCGGCACCATGGGCTTCTCGGTGCCGGCGGCGATCGGCGCCAAGGTCGGTCGACCCGACCGCATGGTCTGGGCCGTCGACGGCGACGGGTGCTTCCAGATGACCGCCCAGGAGCTGGTCACCGCCGCCACCGAGCGCATCCCCGTGAAGATCGCGATCCTCAACAACGCCTACCTCGGCATGGTGCGCCAGTGGCAGGAGATGTTCTACGAGGAGCGCTACTCCGAGGTGTACCTGTCGCCCGACCTGCCCGACTACGTCAAGTGGTCCGAGGCCATGGGCTGCGTGGCGATGCGCGTCGAGTCACCCGAGGAGGTCGGTCCGGCCATCGACAAGGCCAACGAGATCGACGACCGGCCGGTGGTGCTCGAGTTCCGAACCGACAGCTCCGAGAAGGTGTTCCCGATGGTCCCCGCCGGCCTCAGCAACGACGAGATCGTCGTCGACCCGTCGCTCGGGGAGGGGGGACGATGACCGCCACGCCGCCCGCCACCTCGGCGCCGCCGCGCCACCACGTCCTGTCGGTCCTGGTCGAGAACCGCGCCGGCGTGCTGGCCCGGGTGTCGAACCTCTTCGCCCGACGTGGCTACAACATCTACTCGCTCGCGGTCGCGCCGACCGACGACGAGCGCTTCAGTCGGATCACGATCGTGGTCGACGTGGACAAGGCGCCGCTCGAGCAGATCGTGAAGCAGCTCAACAAGCTGATCAACGTCATCAAGATCAGCGAGCTCAGCCCGCAGGACTCCGTCGAGCGCGAGCTCCTGCTCTGCACCGTGAAGGCGACGCCCGACGTCCGCAGCCAGGTGATCGAGCTGGTCGAGCTCTACGGCGGGCGTGTGCTCGACGTCGGTCACGACGAGCTCACGCTGAGCCTCGACGAGCACCCGGGTCGCCTCGACGACCTGGAGGAGCTCCTCCGGCCCTACGGCATCATCGATCTGCAGCGGACGGGCCGCGTGGCGCTGGCGCGCCTGGAGCACGCCCAGTAGTCGGCCTGCCGGCGGCCGTCACTGGCAGCCGGCGGCCGCGGCCTGGACCTTCGCCTCGAGCTCGGGGGAGCCGGTGCCCATGCCGGCCTCGGCCAGCTCGGTGACGCTGATCTGGCCCTCGAGCGCTGCGGCGACGCAGCTGGCCTGGGTCTCGGTCAGCCCCGACGAGGCGAAGGCGTCGGTCAGGAGGGCGGTCAGGTCCTCCGGCGGCATGCACTTGTCCATGACCTGCAGCGTGAGCTCGGGGAAGGCGTCGGTGGCCTCGACCGCCAGGCCCTCGCCGACGAGCTCGCCGGTGCGGCCGTCGATCTCGTCGGCGACGCAGTCGACCATCGTCGGGTCCGACGGCTCGGTGGCGCCCATGCCCTCGTAGAACGACGACACCAGGCTCGGCGCCATCGCCGAGCCGGGGACGCAGTCGTTGAAGGCCTGGACGAGGGCGTCGACCTGCTCCGAGGAGTAGTCGGCGGGGTCCGCGGACATCATGTCCTCGGCGCCCGACTCGCCGACGGAGTCGATCACCGACTCGCCGATGCACTCCTCGACGTCGGAGTCGAACTCGTCCGAGTCGAAGCCCGCGCCGCTCGTGGCCCGGTCGAGGATGCCCGAGGCGATCCCCGGGTCCGCGTCCTCCGTCGTCGTGGTCTCCCGCTCCTCGGAGCTCTTCGAGACGGTCTCGTCGCCGCCGCCGCACGCGGCGGCGACGAACGCGAAGGTCGCGAGGACGGCGAGGAGCACGGAGCTCGTGCGGGAGAGGGAGTTGCGGCTCTGCATGGCTCCCACTCTACGGGCGGGCCGTTCCGCCGGTGCCGTTGTCCGGGGGGGGTCCGGCCGTGCCCCCGGGTCGGCCTGTCGGACCGCCGGTCGGCTCGAGGGCCGACCGGCGGTCGCGCTCAGGCGGGGCAGCTGGCCAGCGCCGCCTGCATGTCCGCCTCGAGCTGCGTGGAGTCGCCGCTGGCGAGCTTGCCGAAGCTGGTGGTCGGGGCGGTGGCCTCGGCGATGCAGGTGATCTGGGCGTCGGAGAGCGTGCCGACCTCGCTGAGGCCGGCCTCGATCGCGACCTGCACCGTCTCGGGCGAGACGCACTCGTCGAGCGCCGAGATCATCGCCGCGGGCGGTTCGTCGTCGGGGGCCTCGTTGAGCGACTCGACGAACTGGCCGACCTTGCCGTCGATGTTCGACGCGAAGCACTCGATCTCCTGGTCGGTGGCGCCGTCGAGGCCGAGCTCCGAGTAGATGGTGGCGAGGAAGAAGTCGGAGAACTCCTTCGCCGGGATGCACTCGTCGACCGCTGCCACCACCACCTTGGTCTCGGCCTCGTCGAGGTCGGCGCCGTCGCCCGAGGCCTTCTTGGCCACCGACTCGGCGTCGTCGCCGTACTCGTCGATCATCGCCTCGCCGATGCAGGTCTGCATGTCGGAGTCGATCGTGTCCATCTCGTCGGAGCTGAGCACGGTCTGGCCGACCTCGAGCGCCCGGCCGGAGTCGGCCTTCTCCGTCGTGGTGGTGGTCTCCTTCTTGTCGGAGCTCTTGGAGGCGGAGTCGTCGTCCCCGCCGCACGCGGCGGCGACGAACGCGAACGTGGTGAGGACCGCGACCAGGACGAAGCCGGTGCGACGAGGGCGGGAACCTGCGACTGAGTTGCTCATGCCACCACGCTACGGAGGAGGAGCGAGAACTCCTCCTCCGGGCGACGTCCGCAGCCGCTCGGCCGTCGTTAGCCTTCGTCGATGTCCGCCCCGCTCGTGCGCCGCGAGCTCCGCGCCCGGCCCGGTCGGGTGCTCATGGTCTTCGCCACCGTCGTCGTGGCGGTGGCGTTCACCACCGGGGCGTTCGGCTTCTCCGAGCAGCTGAGCCGGCTCCTGGCCCCGAGCGACTCGGCCCAGGCCGCCGTCACCCTGCCCGAGGGGACCGTCGTCGTCACGGCCGAGACATCGGGTCTGGCGACCGCGACGGCTCTCGACGACCAGCTCCTCGGGCGGATCCGTGACGTGGAGGGCGTGGCGTCCGCAGAGGGCGCCTACGACCAGCCGGTCGCGTTCGACGTCGGCTGGCGGGGCCCGGTCGACCGCCCGCAGACGCTCCGGGGCGTGGTTCTGTCGTCGACGTTCCGTCCCGAGCAGTGGACGGTGGTCGAGGGCCGGGCCCCGAGCGGGCCCGACGAGGTGGCGCTCGACGCCGGCGGGCTCCTGGTCGCGAACCAGCAGGTGGGCGGCTCGGGTCGGTTGCAGCTGCCGACCGGGACGCGCGACGTGACCGTCGTCGGCCTGGTCGCCCCGGTGGGATCGACTGCCGCGTCGGGTGCCGCGTCGAACGGTGCGTCCGCCGGTGCCGCCACCCCGGGTCCGACCGGCGGTGCCGGCTTCGACGGCGGGAGCGTGTCCGTCGCTCTCGCGGACGGGCACGCGGTCCTGGACCCGGCGGTCGCCCCCGAGCTGCTCGACGCTGTCGGCCGGGTCGACCGCGTGACGGTCATCCCCGAGCCCGGCGTCGGGCCGGAGACGCTGCGCAGCCGGCTGCGGTCGGCCCTTCCCGACTCGGTCCGGGTCGACGCCCTCACGTCCGCGGCCGCCTCGACGCAGCAGACGGTGGGGACGATCGAGGAGGGGGTCCGGCTGGCGACGGTGATCTACGCCGGAGTGACCGTGCTCGTCGCC
>JAEYSR010000303.1 GCA_023434535.1 Actinomycetes bacterium | reverse complement strand
CCGCCGAGCTCAACCGTCCTCCGTTCGACCTGGTCGAGGCGGAGCAGGAGCTGGTCGGCGGCTTCCACACCGAGTACTCGTCGTTCCGGTTCGCGCTCTTCTACCTGGCGGAGTTCCTGAACACGGTGACGATGTCGGCGGTCATCGTGACGCTGTTCCTGGGCGGCCCGTCGGGGCCGATCCCGTCGGGCGCTCCCGGCTGGGCGGCCGACTACGTCCTGCCGCTGATCTACTTCTTCGCCAAGCTGCTGATCTTCCTGTTCATGTTCGTCTGGTTCCGGGCCACGCTGCCCCGCTTCCGGTACGACCAGCTGATGGACCTGGGATGGAAGCTCCTGATCCCGCTGGCGCTCGGGTGGTTCCTGCTGCTGACGTCGGTCAAGGTCGCGGACGACATCGGGTGGAACCCGGTGCTCACCGGTGCGGTGACCGTGGCGATCCTCGTCGTCGGCGGCTTCATGCTCCGGGCCTCGATCCGCGCCGCGGCGGCACGGCACCAGGCCGAGGACCCGCTGTCGGACGCGGCCCTCTCCGGCGGCGTCGCGCCCGGCTCGTCCGCCGACCGCTCGCGAGGAGGGTTCTGATGGGCTACCTCGACGGGTTCAAGGTCACGTTCAAGAAGTGGGCCGGCACGCGCTCCGACTCGGGCAAGCGCGTCACCATCCAGTACCCCGAGGAGGTGCGCCCCAAGCCGGAGCGCTTCCACGGGCGCCACGTCCTCAACCGCTACGAGGACGGGATGGAGAAGTGCATCGGCTGCGAGCTGTGCGCCGGCGTGTGCCCCGCCCGCTGCATCTACGTCCGCGGCCAGGACAACGACCCGCAGGATCCGACGTCGCCGGGCGAGCGCTTCGGCTTCGTGTACGAGATCAACTACCTGCGCTGCATCCACTGCGACCTGTGCGTCGAGGCGTGCCCGACCGAGGCGATCACCGAGACCAAGCTCTTCGAGTTCGCGTTCACCAACCGCGACGACGCCATCTACACCAAGGACGAGCTCCTGGTCGGCGACGACGGTCGGCCCCAGCAGCTGCCGTGGGAGCACTGGGACGGCGGGTTCGACCCGGCGCAGGACACCTCCGGCTGGATGCGCGCCACGGCTCCGTCGGGCGACGCCCGTTTCGAGGGCATCGTGGCCTGGGCCGGCGAGCTCGGCTTCGGCACCCGCGACCCCGAGGGCGGCCAGCCGCTCGACGCCGCGTCGTTGCAGGAGAGAGAGCGCCGGGCCGCGGCGCTGTCCGCCGGCGACGACCACACCCATTCCGACGACGCAGACGCGCACGGGGGTCACCACTGATGCGCGTCGAGATGTTCACGTTCCTCATCGCCGGGGCGATCGTCCTCGGCGGCGCACTGGGCGTGGTCCTGTTCCGCAACCCGGTGCACAACGCGCTCAGCCTTGTCGCCACCCTGTTCGGCGTCGCCGTGCTCTTCATCGCCCAGGAGGCGTACTTCCTGGCCGCCATCCAGGTGATCGTCTACGCCGGCGCCATCGTGGTGCTGTTCCTGTTCGTGATCATGCTGCTCGGGGTCGACCGGGTGGAGGCGACCGAACGGGACCCGTTGCCGGCCCAGCGGATCGTCGGCGTGATCGCCGGTCTCGGGATCGGCGTGCTGAGCATCGTCATCCTGCTCGCCGGTGGCGGCGAGACCACCGGCGCCGAGTCGGCCACCGCCCCGCTGAACGACGGGTCCTCCGACATCGAGCGCCTCGGCAAGGTGCTCTTCACCGACTACGTGTTCGCCTTCGAGGTCACCGCCGTGCTCCTGACCGTCGCCGTCGTCGGTGCCGTGGTGCTGTCGCGCCGGCCCCCGGCGGGCGATCCGATCGACCTGGCCGAGTTCCCCGACGGGCCGGCCATCGAGCACCTCGCGTTGTTCCCCGAGCCCGACGACGACGGTCCCGACGGGATCGGCTCCGACGACGGACCGATCGCCGCGATGGACGACGCCGATGGCGCTGACGGGGCTGTCGACGGGTCCGACGGCGACACCGAGCAGAGCCGGACCGATGCGGACGCAGAGGTGAACAGCTGATGCTCGCACTCGAGCTGGTCCTCACCGAGTCCTGGTACCTGGTGCTCGCCGCCCTGCTGTTCGCCATCGGGGCCACGGGTCTGATGGTCCGCCGCAATCCGCTGGTCATGTTCATGTGCGTGGAGCTGATGCTCAACGCCGTGAACCTCAGCTTCGTGGCCTTCGCCCGCTCGCTCGACGACGTGGGCGGTCAGGCCGTGGTGTTCTTCGTGCTCGTCGTGGCCGCCGCCGAGGTGGTCGTCGGGCTGGGGATCATCGTGGCGATCATGCGCCGACGTCAGGGCGCGACGGCAGACGACATCTCGTTGATGAGGGGCTGAGCGGTGGAGTTGGTGTGGCTCATCCCGGCGCTGCCGGTCGCAGGGTTCGTCCTGCTCCTCGCGCTCGGGAAGAAGATCGGCGACCCGCTCGCCGGCATCGTCGGCACCCTCGCCGTCGCCGGGTCGTTCCTGGTGTCGGTCGTGGTGGCGATCGACCTCATGTCCCAGCCCGAGGAGGAGCGCCAGTTCGTCCAGACCCTCTGGGTGTGGATGCCGGCCGGCTCGTTCCACGTGGACTTCGGGTTCCTGCTCGACCCGCTGTCGATCACGATGTGCCTGTTCGTCACGGGCATCGGTGCGCTGATCCACCTGTACTCGATCGGCTACATGAAGGGCGATCCGGCGTACCCGAGGTTCTTCACCTACCTCAACCTGTTCGTGGCCTCGATGCTCCTGCTGGTGCTCGGCCAGAACCTGCTGATGACGTTCCTCGGGTGGGAGGGCGTGGGCGCCTGCTCCTACCTCCTCATCTCCTTCTGGTTCACCGACGAGGCCAACGCCTCGGCGGGCAAGAAGGCGTTCGTCACCAACCGCGTCGGCGACTTCGGCTTCATGCTCGGGATGTTCCTGGTGTGGGTCACCGTCGGCTCGATCGACTACGTCGAGATCGGCCGGTCGGCCGGCCTCATCGTCGGCGGCACGGCCACCGCGGTGACGCTGCTGTTCTTCCTCGCCGCCACCGGCAAGTCGGCCCAGCTGCCGCTGTTCGTGTGGCTGCCCGACGCCATGGCCGGCCCGACGCCGGTGTCCGCGCTCATCCACGCCGCCACGATGGTCACCTCGGGCGTCTTCCTGCTCACGCGCCTCAGCCCCATTCTGGAGAACGCCGGCTGGGGCAACGACGTGATCGCCTGGGTCGGCGCCGCCACAGCGCTGCTCGCGGCGGGCGCTGCGGTGGCCCAGAACGACATCAAGAAGGTGCTGGCCTACTCCACGGTCAGCCAGCTGGGCTTCATGTTCATCGCGATCGGCTCGTACAACTACACAGGCGCGATCTTCCACATGATCACGCACGCCTTCTTCAAGGCGCTGCTGTTCCTGGGGGCGGGCTCGGTCATCCTGGCGATGGCCCACGAGCAGGACATGCGCCGCTACGGCAACCTGCGCAAGTACATCCCGATCACGTTCGTGACGTTCATGATCGGCTGGCTGGCCATCAGCGGCATCCCGCCGTTCGCCGGGTTCTGGTCCAAGGACGAGATCCTCGCCGGCGCCTGGGGCATGGACCACTACGGCCCCGCGCTGTGGGCCGTCGGCTTCGTGACCGCCATCCTCACCGCCTTCTACATGACGCGACTCGTGATCATGACCTTCTTCGGGGGCACAGAGAACTGGCGGACCGCGTCCACCGAGGCCGACGCCGAGCCCGAGATCCCCGAGGGCGACGAGGCGGTCGCCACGGCTCACGCCGCGAGCGATCACGACGCCCACGACGACCACGCCCACCACGAGCTGACCCCCGACCACACCCCGCACGAGTCGCCGATCACCATGACCCTGCCGCTCATGGTCCTGGCCGGACTGGCCCTCATCGGCGGACTGCTCAACCTGCCGTTCTCCCACCAGCTGCACTTCCTGAAGGAGTGGATCCACCCGGTGGTCGTCGGCGAGCACGAGCTGCCCGCCGCAGCGATGCTCTGGGCGCTCGCGATCCTGGCCATCACCGGTGCGGTCGTCGGCATCTTCTTCGCCTATCGGGTGTACCAGCAGCACAAGGGTGACACCGCCAAGATCGAGCAGCCCGTGCTGGCCCACGCCTGGTACATCGACGACACCTACGCCGCCGTGGTCGGCGGACCGGGCGAGGCCGCCTTCCAGGGCGTGGCCGACTTCGACGGCAAGGTCGTGGACGGGGCCGTCAACGGCATCGCCGTGGGGACCGAGAAGGTCTCCCGGGCGATCAAGCCGGTGCAGTCCGGCCTGGTGCGCACCTACGCCGCAGGCGTCGCCGTCGGCACGGTCCTGCTCACCGTGTTCGTGATCATGCGGATGGGGTTCTGATGGCGGTCGTGACGGTGACGAGGGAGCTGACGTTCTGATGGGCGCACTGCTGGCCAACGAGGCCGCATCCTCGTCGTCGTTCCCGCTGCTCGCGGTGATGATCCTGCTGCCTTTCGCGGGCGCGGCCCTGATCGGGATCATCCCCCGGAACCGCCAGGAGTTCTTCCGGCCCGTGGCGCTCCTGACGAGCGTGGCGACCGGCGCCCTGTCGATCTACATGCTCACGCAGTTCGATCGGGACTCCGCGGCGTTCCAGTTCACGATCGACCACGCGTGGATCTCCGACCTCGGGGTGCGCCTGCACTTCGGCGTCGACGGGATCAGCCTCTTCCTGCTGGTGCTGACCGGCGTCATCTTCCCGATCGCGATCCTGGGCGTGAAGCCCCACGGGGACGAGAAGCCCTACTACGCGTGGATGCTCGTGCTCATGGCCGGGTCGATGGGCGTGTTCAGCGCACTCGACCTGCTCGTGTTCTTCGTGTTCTTCGAGATCGTGCTCGTCCCGATGTACTTCCTCATCGGGCTGTGGGGTTACGGGGAGCGGGTCTACGCCGCGACCAAGTTCTTCCTGTACACGATGCTCGGCTCCGCCTTCATGCTCGTCGGCATGATCACGCTGGCGGTGCTCCACCA
Source organism: Actinomycetes bacterium (assembly GCA_023434535.1). GTDB lineage: Bacteria > Actinomycetota > Acidimicrobiia > Acidimicrobiales > Microtrichaceae > Dermatobacter. The sequence continues at coordinate 11,272 of JAEYSR010000303.1, read as the reverse complement.
GCGCGAGACCGGCGATCCGCTGACCTTCGACCTCGTCACCCTGGCGACGGACCAGGCGGTGTCGACCAGCGCGGCCCGGTGGATCTTCGTGGCCTTCGCGATCGCCTTCGCCGTGAAGGTGCCGCTGGTGCCGTTGCACACGTGGTTGCCCGACGCCCACACCCAGGCGCCGACCGCCGGCTCGGTGATCCTCGCCGCGGTGATGCTCAAGCTGGGCACCTACGGCTACCTCCGGTTCGGGCTCTACCTGCTGCCCGACGCCGCGGCCTGGGCCGCACCCGTGATGCTCACGCTCGGGGTGGTCGGCATCATCTACGGCGCCATCGCGGCGACCATGCAGAAGGACCTGAAGCGCCTGGTGGCGTACTCGTCGATCGCCCACCTCGGCTTCATCGTCCTCGGCACCTTCTCCCTGACCACCCAGGGCATCACCGGCGGTCTGCTGGTCATGGTCAACCACGGCATCACGACCGGAGCCCTCTTCCTCCTGGTCGGCATGATCTACGAGCGTCGCCACACCCGGTTGATCTCCGAGCTCTCCGGCATGCAGAAGGCGGCGCCGGTGCTCGCCGGCGTCTTCACCGTCGTGATGCTCGCGTCGGTCGGCCTCCCTGGTCTGAACGGGTTCCCGGGCGAGCTGCTGTCCCTGCTCGGGGCCTTCAAGGGCGCTCGCTGGTGGGGCGTGGTCGCCGTCACCGGCGTGATCCTCGCCGCCATCTACCTCCTCTGGGCCTACCAGCGGACCTTCCACGGCAAGGCCACGGGCGACAACGCCACCATGCGCGACATGAAGCTGTCGGAGTTCCTGGTCATGGCCCCGCTGCTCGCGCTGATCGTGTTCCTGGGCCTGTTCCCCGGCCCGATGATCGAGACCATGGAGCCGTCGGTGAAGGCGTTGGTCGCCCATGTGCAGGAGAGCTCCGACGACGCCCGGGCCAACCAGGCCGACGTCACCAAGGCCGAGGTCGAGGCGACGGCGGACCACGAGGGTTCGGCCGACGAGGAGCACGGCTCGGGCTCCGGGTCCGGGACCGATGAGGAGCACGGTTCATGAGCACCCTGTCCTCGCTCGCCGCCCCGGTGCTCGCCGCGGCCGACACGCCCATCGCCACGCCCGACATCCGCTGGGGAGCGATCGCCCCCAACCTGGTCCTGATGCTGGGCGGCATCCTGCTGCTCACCGTCGTGTCGCTGCTCAAGGGCAAGCTGCCGAGCTGGTTCCACGCCACCTGGACCGTGCTCGTCGCCCTCGGTGCCGCGGTGGCGGTCGTGCCTCTGTGGCGGAAGGTCATGGACTCCGGTCCGGAGACCGCGATGGGTGGGGCGGTCGGACTCGACGGCTTCTCCCTGGCGATCACCGCCAACGTCTGCCTGGCCGTCGTCTTCGGTGCGCTGCTCCTGAAGGGCTACCTCGCCCGGGAGGAACTGGAGGGCCCCGAGTGGTACGTGCTCATGATGCTGTCGGCATCCGGCGCCGTCACCATGGCCACCGCGGACGACCTCATCGTCCTGTTCGTCGGCCTCGAGATCATGTCGGTCGCGGTCTACGTGCTGGCCGCGATGCACTCCCGTCGGGTCTCGTCGCAGGAGGCCGGCATGAAGTACTTCGTGCTCGGCGCCTTCTCCTCGGCGTTCCTGCTCTACGGCATCGCGCTGACGTACGGCGCCACCGGCTCGACCAACCTGGCCGACATCCAGTCCTACCTGTCGGCCAACGTGATCACGAGCAACGGGCTCCTGCTCGGAGGCCTCGCCTTCATGCTGGTCGGGTTCGGCTTCAAGATCGCCGCCGTCCCGTTCCACTTCTGGACCCCCGACGTGTACCAGGGCTCGCCGTCGCCGGTCACGGCGTTCATGGCCACCGCGGTCAAGGCCGCGGCGTTCGCCGCTCTCATCCGGGTGTTCGTGGTGGCGCTCGGCCCGACGCAGGTCGACGAGTGGCGCCCCATGCTCTACGCGCTCACCGTCCTGACCCTGGTGGTCGGGTCGCTGTTCGCCATCTCCCAGACCAATGTCAAGCGCATGCTGGCGTACTCGTCGATCAACCACGCCGGCTTCCTGCTGCTCGGCGTGCTGGCCGCGAGCCCCGAGGGCAACTCGGCGACGCTCTTCTACCTGTTCGCCTACACCTTCATGGCGGCCGGCAGCTTCGCGGTGACCACGGTGGTCGGTCGGACCGGCGACGGTCACCACAGCCTGGACGACTACAAGGGCCTGTCGAAGGTCCGTCCGGGCCTGGCGCTGATCTTCGCCGTGCTGCTGCTGAGCCAGGCCGGCGTGCCGCTCACCGTCGGCTTCCTGGCCAAGTTCTACGTGATCGAGGCGGCGCTGCAGAGCGACTTCGCGGGAGCGGCTGCGCTGTGCGTCATCGCCATGCTGACCGCGGTCATCTCGGCGTTCATGTACCTGCGGATCGTGGCGAGCATGTACTTCTCCGATCCGGTCGACGCCGACGCCCCGGCCATCCGGATCCCGCCGTCGGCCGGCATCGCGCTGGCCCTGGCGGTCATCGGAGTGATCGCCCTGGGCGTCATCCCGGGCCCGCTCTCCGACGTGGTCGGCGACGCGACGGCGCAGCTCGTCGCCTACGTGCCCTGATCCTCGTCCTCTGACTCTCCCTCCGAGAGCCGACGGGGCGTCGTTGCCGTGCGGCGTCGCCAGGGGTGCGTCGTCACGGGTCAGCTCCGGACGCGGGCTTGGCACGATCAGGGGATTCGGCCGCTGAGGCCCTCTCGTACCGTTCGAGTTGCACAGGTCGTGCGGTGCCAGTCAGGGACGAGGGGACGGGGCGATGAGCTTCGAGGACCAGATCGCGCAGGTCGACGACGTCGGCATCGAGGACTTCGACGGCGACGGGTACCGGGAGACGATGCTGATCGACGACACCGGTGACGGCGTCGCCGACACCGCGATCACGATGGACGTGGAGACCGGCACCTACTCGGTGCTCGAGGTCGCCGACGACGGCTCGTCGGTCTCGCTCGTCTACGACGCGGAGGGCGACGTCGTCGAGGCGGCCTTCGTGGAGGCCGACGGCTCAGTGCTGGAGATGTCGGGTGACGGCCTGACGGACTTCCTGTCGGACTTCGGGGCCTACACCGGCACCGACGTGCCCGTCGAGGTGGACGTGACGTCCGATCCGTCGACCGACGCGTACCCGGACGGCTCCGTGTACCCCGAGGACGTCGTCACCCAGGTGCCGATCCAGACCGACCCGGAGATGTACACCTCCGTCGACGAGGTGACGGACTCCGAGTCGTACCGGGACTGGATGGCGGGGCTCGACGCCGACGGGGACGGCTACATCGGCGACGTGTCCGACGCCGACTACTGGTTCGAGCAGTCGACCGCCTACACGTGCGGCCCGTCGGCCATCACGCAGATCATCGAGGACTTCACCGGAGCGGAGCTGCCCAACGAGATCGACGTCTCGGTGTACGCCGCGTCGCAGGGCCTGCTCGACGACGGCGGGATGCAGGTGGACGCGGTCTCGCAGGTGCTCACCGAGCTCGGCGTCCCGTCGACCACGCTGCACGGCCAGGACTGGGACGACCTCGCCGGCTACCTGGCCGAGGGTCGCTCGGTCGTGATGGCCGTCGACTCGGGTGACTACTGGCCGGACTCCGACGACGGCGTCGACGCGGCGGACCACGCCGTGCGCATCGTCGCGATCGACGTCGACCGGGGTGTGGCGATCCTGTCCGACTCGGGGACGCCCGACGGGCACCAGCTGGAGGTCCCCCTCGACACCCTCGACGAGGCCTGGACGGTGGAGGCCGGGACCGACGCGAACGGGGAGGCCGTGTACGACCGGTCGCTCGTGGTGTCCGATGTCGTCGACCCCACAGACAGCACAGGCTCGACCGACCCGGCGACCGATCCGTACGCCGATCCGGGCATCGACGACGCCGACACCGGCGAGAGCGGTGGGACCGAGCCGGCCCCGGCCGATCCCTTCGCCGAGTCGCCTCAGCAGCAGAGCCCGATCCAGATCGGTGCCGAGTCGGGCGACGTCATGGGCGACCTCGACCGGGCCGGCTCCGGCGACGACGGGGTGGTCGAGCGGCTGTTCTCCAACCCGGCCGGCTGGGTCCTCGTCCCGGTGACCCTTGCGGCCTCCCGGATCTTCGGCTCGCTCGCCTCCAGGAACAAGTGAGCGGAACCGCCTCCCGAACGGTCGCGGACGGCCTGGCGCAGCTGCGTCAGGCCGTCGACGACGATCTGGGTGGACGTCTGGACCGCATCGTGGCGCGGGCCGACGACCCACCGACCATCGCCGTCGCCGGTCGCGTCTCGGCCGGCAAGTCCACCCTGGTGAACGCCCTCGTCGGCCGTCGGGTGGCGCCGACCGACGCGGGGGAGTGCACCCAGGTCGTGGCCCGCTTCCGCTACGGCCGGGACGAGCGCGTCGTCGTCCACCGTCACGACGGCTCGGAGGTGCGCGTCCCCTTCGACGACCAGGGCCGGATCCCTTCCTCCCTCGGGGTGCCGGTGCAGACCGTCGATCACCTGGAGGTCCTCCTCTCCAACCGCAGGCTGCGCGACGTGGAGCTCGTGGACACGCCGGGCGTCTCGTCGAGCTCGGCTGCGAGCGGACGCTCCGAGGCGTTCCTCGCCTTCGACGCAGCGAGCCGCGACGAGGTCGCCCGTGCCGACGCCGTGGTCTACCTCCTCACCCACACCGGACGGTCCGACGAGGCAGCCGATCTGGCGGCCTTCGGTGCCGGCGCCGGTGGTCGCTCCGACGCAGCGGTCGGCGTGCTGGGCAAGGCGGACCTGGTCGCCAGTGGCGACCCTGCTGCTGCGGCCGACCTGGCCGAGCGGCTGGAGGCGCAGCTGCGAGGTCACGTCCACGAGGTGATCCCGGTGTGGACGCTCGTGGCCGAGAGCGTGTCGTGCGGTCGGTTCGGCGAGTCCGACGCGGCGACCGCTGCAGCCGTCGCCGGTCTCGACGCCACCGACCGGGAGCTGATGCTGCTGGCCGAATCGCTGTTCGTCGAGGAGGAGGTGCCGGTCGATCGTTACGCCCGGGCGCACCTCCAGGACATCCTCGGCCACGCCGGAGCGGTCCGCGTCGTCGAGATGGCGGGGTCGGGGGTCCTCGGCGCGGCGCGGCTCACCGCCGGTCTGGACGACCTGTCCGGGCGCAGCCGGCTCGACGGGGCGATCTCGGGACTGGCTCGGCGCGCCGACGCGCTCCGAGCGGCGCGCATGTTGACCGACGCCGAGAAGCTGGGCTTCGACGACTGGGTCCGCGGCGCGTCGATCCGTGACCAGGTCGAGCGACTCCGGGCCCTCCCGGCTCTCCACGTGCTCGACGAGACCACAGCACGCGGCGACGTGCTGACCGGGCGTGCGCGCCTCAGCGTCGGACTCGGCGACGAGGCGCTTGCCATCCTCGACGACCCGTCGTCGGTCGTCGACCTCGACGCCGCGATCGACCGCTGGCGCTCCGAGGAGGCGCTGTGCGCCGACCCGTTGGGAGGCCGCGTGGCGAGGACCGTGACCAGGACGCTCTCCCTCCGACGTCAGGGGCTCCGATGACGCAGTCGATCGCGTTCGAACCGACGCCGCCGACCCCGGTGGTCCCGGCCTCGACGGTCGGCGTGCCGTCGCCCGACGCTCCGGCTGCGACGGACTCCTCCTCGGGCGTCGCGCTTCCGGTCGTCGGCGCCGGGCTCCTGCTCGCCCTGGCGGTCGGTCTGGTGGTCGGGTACCTCGTCCGGTCCTCGATGCTCCGGACGGCGCCCGCTCCTGCTCCGCCGACCCGGTCGACGGCGCCGACCCCGACGGCACGACCGGCGGCCCCACCGGTCCCGACCTCTCCGCCGTCGGCCCCGACTCCGTCACAGGCATCCGTCGACGCCGCAGCGGTGCAGCACCTGTCAGCACAGCTCGCCGAGGAGCACCGCCGGACGACGGGCCTCGTGGAGGCGCTGGTCGAGGTCCGCGACAGGATCGACAACCCGACGCTCTCGGACCGGGTCGGCGCCGCGTTGGAGGCCGCCGGCTGGTACACGGTCGATCCGGTGGGCGGAGCCTTCGACCCGGAGCGCCACCGGTCGGTGGACCGCGACCGGACCGACGACCCGGCCCGCCATCGGACCGTCGCCATCACCGAACGTGTGGGCTACCAGGACGCGGCAGGACACGTGCTGCGGCTCCCCGAAGTCGTCGTGTACCACCACGAGCCGGGTCCCGGAGGACGGGGATGAGCTCGACAGGACCCGACGGGAACCGACCCGACGTCACGCGGAGCGGAGGAGGCCGACCATGGAGACCGCAGCGGTGAGGGACCGGAACGAACGGCTCCGCGCCAACGTCGAGCGGCTGGGTCGCAGGGCCGAGGCGCTCGCCGACGGACTCGGCGTGACCCTGGTGGATTCCGCGGCGGCGCCGCCGGCGGTGGCGACGGTCGTGGTCGTCGGCGAGCCGAAGAACGGGAAGTCCTCCCTCGTCAACGTCCTGGTGGAGCACCCCGGCCTGTCGCCGGTGGACTACGCGGTGGCGACGGCGACCTACATCGCCATCCGTTCCGGACCGCCCGCCGCCAGGGTCTACCCCGACGGCTCCGATGCTCCGGTGGAGGTGCCCGTCTCCGAGGTGGCGTCGTGGACCTCCGTCGAGGGGCTGGCGCAGAACCCCCGGGCGTCGCGCGTTCCCCGGCCGGTCGAGGTCACGCTCCCGGCACCCCTCCTCCGTCACGTCACGCTCATCGACACGCCGGGGGTCGGCGGGTTCGACGGCTCGCACGACCGGGCCACCCTCGCGGCGCTCTCGGGCGCGACCTCGCTGGTCTTCTGCGCCGACGGGTCACGGCCCCTCTCCGAGCCCGAGCTCGCCTTCCTGCGTGAGGCGACGTCGTCCATCGCGAGGGTGGCGTTCGTGCTGACCAAGGTGGACCAGAACCCGGCGTGGCGGGATGTGCTCGACGACGATCGCCGGAAGGTCGCCCAGCACGCTCCGGCGTTCGCCGACGCGCCGTGGTTCCCGGTGGCGGCGCCCCTCGCGGAGCGCTCGCTCGATCCCGGGCTGTCCGAACGGGCGGCCACCGTGCTGCGGGAGCGCTCGGGGCTCGACGCGGTGAGGGCCCACCTGGTCGACGACGTGGCCGGCCGCCTCGACGAGCTGGTGGCCGCGAACCGGGTCAAGCAGATCCGCTCCGACGCCGACCTCCTGCGCCAGCGAGCTGTCGAGCGGGTGGCCGTGCTGGACGACCCGTCCGAGGAGGTCCAGCAACGACTGGACCGCGAGCGCGACGACCTCAAGCGGCTCGCGTCGGTCGAAGACCAGTGGCGGACGGACCTGGACCTCAGCCTCACGACGCTGCGCGGGGCCGAGGTGAACCGTCTGGACCGGGTGATGCGTGAGACGCAGTCGTTCGGGGAGCAGCTCGCCAAGGACAAGTCCGTCGAGCCCGACCGCATGGCCGAGGAGGTGAACCGGCGGCTGTCGGAGGAGGCCGGTCGCTCGAGCGCCCGGATCGTGGAGGGCACGGACCAGCAGGTGCGTGCGATCGTCGGGGAGCACGTGGAGAGCCCGGCGTTCATGGCGGCGCTGGAGAAGGCCTCCGCTTCGGAGGAGCTCGTCCAGCTCCGCGAGAGCCGTGATCTGGTCGCCGAGGGACGGTTGCAGCCGGCCCAGACGATGCCGCTGGTCATGTCGGTGAGCAGCGGCTTCATGCTCGCCAACTTCACCGGCCTGGCCGGCTGGGCCGGCGGCGCCACCCTCGCCAGCATCCCGCTCACGTTCGTGCCCGGGGTCGGCCTCGGGCTCGCCGCCGCAGCGACGGCGGTGATGTTCGCCCGTCGTCAGTCCCGCCAGAACGAGCGCCTGCAGTGGCTGCAGACGCGGCTCGTCGAGGCTCGGACGGACATGCAGACGGTCATCGACCAGCGGGTGACCACGTCCAAGACCCTCGCGCTGCGTGCGGTCCGCGAGTGGATCCGTAGCCGTCGCGCCGAGCTCGAGTCGTCGATCTCGGCGCTCGACGCCCTGGCGCGGCGCGACGCCGCCGAGCGGTCCGCCGCCGTGGCCGAGGCTCGGGAGCGGGTCGCGAGCGTGGACGAGCTGATCTCCACCTGCGACAGCTACCTCTCCAAGCTCACCGTGGACGGCACAGGTGTCTGACGACGGCTCCGACCACCTCCCTCGTCCGGACGACCCGAACCCGGACACGGCGGATCCGCTCCGCGATCCGATCAACCCCGACGAGGGAGATCCCGACCCGTTCGACTCGGCCGCCCACGGTCCAGCTGCGGGGCAGATCGCCGGTGGGCCGGACTGGGACGACCCCTGGACGCTCGACGAGAACTCCACCGACGCCGGGTTCGACAGCGTCACCGCGACGGACGGCGTGCCGAGCGTGATGGACCAGGTCGACGTCGACGGCACGTCGGACGACGGGGCCGGGACCGGCGACGACGGACCCGGCCCGATGGACGCACCCGACGAGGATCGCGGCCCCCGCGAACGGCACCACGATGGAGACGATCCGTGGGGTGACGGCCACGACGTCGGTCCCCTCGACGACGACGCATCCCCCGACATCGACACCGATCTCGACGTCGGCACAGACCTCGACATCGACACGGACCTCGACATCGACACAGACCTCGACGAAGCGGACGATGGCGATGCGACGCAGGGCGGGGGCGACGAGATCGGAGCCGGGCTGACCACGGTGGCCGAGCAGATCGGATCCGCCCTCGACCAGGCGCTCGACGCCGGCGTCGGAGCGGCGGCCGACGAGCCGTCCCCCGGTGGTTGGTCCGAAGGTGCTCCGATCGTCGAGGCGTCGACCGCCGTCTGGGCCGTGCCGGTCGTCGACCCCGATCCGGGGTTCGTCGACGTCGACCTGCTCGGCTGAACGGACGACCGTCGCGCTCGCAGCGCTCGTGGGTCCGGGGAGGCTCGGTCCGGACGCGTCGCAGCGGCACCCGTGCTCGACGGGTGCCGCTGCGTCGGCCGCCTCGGCTCCAGGCGTGTCGGGCCCCGCCCGGGTCAGCTCTCGTCGGGATCGAACTTGTCCGCGTCGTACCCGTTGGGCTCGTTGTCCAGGTCGTCGTCGTGGCGCTGGTCGGCCCACTTGTCGCGGTCGTAGCCGTCGGGGAGCCCGTCACGGTCGTAGTCGCGACGCTGGTCGGCGTACGGGTCGCTGTCGTCGACGTCGGGGAGCCCGTCGTTGTCCCGGTCCCGCTTCTGGTCCTCGTAGGGGTAGGAGTCCGAGCTGTCGGGGATGCCGTCGAAATCGGCATCCCGATCGTCGCTGAACGGATCGGTGTCGTTGGAGGGGGCAGTGTCGTTGGAGGGGGCAGTGTCGACGAACGGCCCCGTGCCCGACGTCGTCCAGCCGGTGCCCGACCCGGGCGATGGGGTGGTGCCCGGGAGCGAACCCGTCGTGGTGGTCCACGTGCCGGGGCTCCCCTGTCCGTCGGAGACGCCGTCCTCGTTCGTGTCGAAGACGACCGTCTCCATCACGCCGTCGCCGTCGCCGTCGATGTTGCCCGACTCGACGATCCCGTTCTGGTTGACATCCCAGGCCATGCGGTCGATGACCCCGTCCAGGTTCGTGTCCTGGGCGGCGCCGTCCATGACGCCGTCCTGGTTGTGGTCGAGCACCCAGGTCTCGGCGAGGCCGTCGTGGTTCGCGTCGACGGCGTACTCGTCCGCGATCCCGTCCTGGTTGGCGTCGATCCGCCAGAGGTCGGTCCGGCAGTCGCCGTCCTCGTCAACCGCGACCTGGTCGATCACGCCGTCGCCGTTGCTGTCGATCGGTGTCTCCATGGTGGTGCCTCTCCTTCCGGGGCCGGCGCTCTCGACGCCGACCCGCGACCTGTGGTCAGAGCCAGACCCGGCTCATGTTCGTCATCGTGTTCTGGTAGGTCTGCGCGAACTCGAGCAGGCGCTCACGTTCGGCGGGATCGGTGGTCCGCTCCGCCCGCTCGAGGATCGAGTCCAGGGTCTCGTCACCGCTGTTGATGCCGCTGTCGCTGTTGATGTCGCTGTCGGTGGACGGGACCGGGTTCGGCTCCGGAGCGGGGGCCTCTGCGAAGGGGTCCTGGGGGAGCGGGTCGGAGGTGGTCGGCTGGTCCGGCCGGCCGTCGCGGTCCAGATCGTGCTGGACCGCGTCGGTGACGCCATCCTGGTCGACGTCGATGCTCCAGGTGTCGGCCCTGGCATCCCCGTCGGTGTCGACGGCGACCTGGTCGGCGACGCCGTCACCGTTGGTGTCGATGTACCAGGTGTCGGACACTCCCTCGCCGGTCGTGTCGAACGCCGTCTGGTCGACGATCCCGTTCCCGTCGGTGTCGTAGTTCACGATGCCGTCGGCAGGTTCGCCGCAGCATGCCGTGTCGCCGCAGTCGTCCGCATCGCCCGGGCCGTCGATGTCGCTCTCGAAGTCGGTGTCGTCGAAGTTCAGGTAGTCGCTGCCGGTGGTGTCCATCGTGGGCCCCTCCTCGTCCTCAGGTCGTCGTGACGAGCGTACGAAGGGGCCTCCAAGGGGTCGTCCCCGAATCGTGCCAAGGCAGGTGACGCAGCGCCGCGATCCATGGATCGCCCCGACGGCCCTCGTTACGTTCGGCTCGATGGTTGCGGCGGAGGGTTCCGATGACGCGGCGCGACGCGCGTGACCTGATCGCGCGCGACGAGACGCTGGCGGTGGCGCGGGCGGCGCTCGAGCAGGGCCGACCCGTGGCCGTGTGGGGCCCGCCCGGGATCGGCCGCAGCGCCGTCGCCGCCGAGATCCCTCGTGGCCGGTTCCGGATCGGTCACGCCCTGGCGACCCTGTCCTTCCGTCCGTACCTCGTGCTCGAGTCCGCCGTGCGCTGCCGGGCTCCCGACGGCCCGCCCGAGGGGGTGCTCGCCTGGGCGGTCGACGGCCTGGGCCGCGACGCCCTCGTCGCCGAGGACCTCCACCTCGCGCACCCCACGACGCTCGCTCTGCTCCGTCAGCTGGCGGGCCGCGTCCCGGTCGTCCTCACCGCGGCCACCGGCGCGCCCGGTTCCGCAGCGGTCCGGCAGGCGTACGGATCCTGGGGGGCGGTGGAGCCGGTGGAGGTCCGGCTCGGTCGACTCGACGACGACGACGCCGGCCGGGTGGTCCGGGGTGTGGCCCCGTCGCTCCCGGACGAGCGGGTCAAGGCGGTCGTCGCGACCGCCGCCGGGATCCCGGCCTGGCTCGTCGCCGGAGCGACGGGTGCGCAGCGCCACGCCGGCACCGTGCTGGACGGTCTCGACGTCGCCGCCAGGACCGCGCTCGTGGCGGCGG
>JAEYSR010000300.1 GCA_023434535.1 Actinomycetes bacterium | reverse complement strand
CAGCGGGCGGCCGACGGCGCCGCGGCATCGGTGGACGACGACATCGACTCCGTCGTCGCAGAGCTGGAGACCGGTCTGACCTTCGGCGGCCTCGACGTCCGGACCGACAGCGGCACGGACGAGGTCGGCACCCGGACCGACGGTCCGGCGCGCGCGGTCAGCGCCGACGCGGAGGTCGAGGAGACCGTCGGCGACGCGACGGAGCCGGCCGAGGTCGACGCCTCCGTCGCCATCCCCTCCGAGCCGGAGTCGGAGGACGTGTCCGAGCCGACCGACCAGGCCGGTCCGGGCGAGACCGCGGAGGTCGTCGACGTGAGCCTCGTGGCCGCGGACGTCGAGGGCGAGCCGAGCCCGGGCGCCACCGTTCACGACCTGTTCGAGCGGATCCGCGCCGAGCGCCGCAGCGAGGCCGAGGGCCACCCCTCGCTCGACGACACCGATCTGGGCGACATCGATCTGGGCGACATCGATCTGGAGGACGCCGACCTCGACGATGCCGATCTCGACGATGCCGATCCGGACGACGCACCGCGGGACGACGACGCGTCGGAGCTGGCCAGCGTGGTCGTCCTGGAGCAGCCCGACGATCCCGAGGCCGATCCGGCCGACGAAGGGTCGTCCGACGCGACCGTCATCGACGCGACGGTGATCGACACGACCGCGGTCGAGGTCGTCCCACCGGGCGGCAGCGGCGGAAAGGGCGGCGTCACGCTGGTCGAGGAGATCGTGGTCTCCGAGACGGTCGTCCTGACCACCGTCGCCGAGGACGACGTCGACGGAGTGAGGGCGGCCACCTCGGCGCTCGACCGACGCGACGAGCTGCTCGGTTCCGTCGAGAAGTCGCTGGCGCGTTCGCTCAAGCGCCTGGTCTCCGACGAGCAGAACGAGGTCCTGGACCGGCTGCGTCGCATCCGGCGCGGTCGTCCCGACCTGGACGTCCTGCTCCCCGACGGCGACGACGCCGTCGCCTTCACCGCGGCGCTCCGCAAGGACTTCGGCGCCGCCGCGGCTGCGGGGGCCCGCTTCTGGTTGGCGGAGTCGGGAGGGGACGAGGCGACCGCCGACGAGCTCGTCGACGCCGACGTCGTCGACGGCGGGCTCGAGATGCGCGTCGGGGAGCTGCTCGGCCTGCGGCGCGCCCACATCCAGAGGACGCTCGAGCACGCCGAGGGCTCGGGTGCCGACATCGCGGAGCTGGGCGACAGCGTCCGTGCCGCCTACCGGGAGTGGCGCACCCGTTCGGTGCCCGATCTCGCGGGGGACCTGGCAGCCTCCGGCTTCGCCCTCGGCGAGCAGGCTGCGGCCGGCGACGGCACGTCGTGGTGCTGGATGGTGGACAACGGCGGCCTGCCCTGCAGCGATGCCGAGGACAACGCTCTCGCGGGTCCGACGGGGTGCGGTTCGGCGTTCCCCACGGGGGACGTCATCCCCCCAGCGCACTCAGGATGCCGATGCATCCTGGTTCCACCTCCTCGGTAACCTCACCCGTCGTGCGGATGCCCGATGACATGCCCCGACCGTCGCGTCGCGAGCGGCGCAAGGAGCGGGGCCCACGACCCAACCGCGCCCGTTGGATCGTCGGGATCCTCGCAGCCGTCCTGATCGCCCTCGTCCTGTCGCTGCGTGCGATCGCGACGTTCTGGACCGACTACCTGTGGTTCGACTCGCTCGACCTCACGGCGGTGTGGCGTCGCCTGCTCTCGGCGCGTCTGACGCTCGGCATCGGCGCCACCCTGGTGTTCTTCGTGATCCTCTGGGTCAACCTGCTGATCGCGGATCGCCTGGCCCCCAAGTTCCGGCCGATGACCGGTCCCGAGGACGACGTCGTCATCCGCTACCGCCAGCTCGTCGCCGGTCGGCAGCGGGTGATGAGCTTCGGGCTGGCCCTGCTCGTCGCACTGGTCCCCGGCATCGGCGCAGCGAGCCAGTGGAAGGAGTGGCTGCTGTTCCGGTACGGCGGCTCCTTCGGCGAGGCCGACGCGCAGTTCGGCGTCGACCTCGGCTTCTACATCTTCAAGCTGCCCTTCCTCTCGCAGGTCGTCGACTGGTTGTTCGCGTTCCTGCTGGTGACGGCGATCATCGTGGCGATCGTCCACTACCTCAACGGCGCGATCCGCCTGCAGCCGATGGGGGAGCGCATCACCCAGAACGCCAAGGCCCAGCTGTCGGTGATCCTCGCGGTGGCGGCGCTGGTCAAGGCCGTCGACTACCTGCTGCAGCGCTATGAGCTGACGTTCGCTCCCGGCCCGTCGTTCGACGGCGCCGGCTACACCGCGGTGAACGCCCGGATCCCGGCGATCGAGTTCCTCATCCTCATCTCCGTCTTCGTCGCCGTGCTCCTCATCGTCAACATCTGGCGGCGGGGTTGGGTCATGCCCGGCATCGTCGTGGCCCTGTGGGTGCTCGTCGCACTGGTGGTCGGAACGGTGTACCCGGCCTTCGTCCAGCGCTTCCAGGTCTCGCCCGCCGAGCTGGCCAAGGAGAGCGAGTTCATCCAGCGCAACATCGGAGCCACCCGCAAGGCGCTGGGCCTGGGGTCGGTCGAGGAGGTCGACTTCGACTACCAGCGGACGGTGACGCCCGAGGCGATCGAGGGGCAGCGGACCAACCTCACCGACGCCCGTCTGCTCGACCCGGCCGTGATCCAGCCCACGATCCAGGAGCTGGAGTTCGAGCGCGAGTTCTACCGCTTCGACGACGTCGACGTGGACCGCTACGTCGTCGACACGCCGGTCGGCGAGGCGACGCCGCCGACGCGGGTCCCGGTCGTGGTCTCGGCCAGGGAGCTCAACACCGACGGCATCAAGGACGCCACGTGGGAGAAGCTGCACCTGATCTTCACCCACGGCTACGGCCTGGCCCTGGCGCCTGCCAACACCACGAACGCCCGTGGTGAGCCCGACTTCCTGGTCCGCGGCATCCCTGCGCAGACCACCGGGCTGCCGCCGCTCGAGCGGCCGGAGATCTACCACGGCGAGGACATGGGCGGATACGCCATCGTCGGCACCGACCAGAAGGAGCTGTCCACCGACCAGGTGTCGACCAAGTACACCGGCAAGTCGGGCGTGGCCCTCGACTCGGTGTTCCGCCGGGCCGCCTTCGCCCTCCGCTTCAGCGAGATCGACCCGCTGATCTCGAGCAACCTCACCGACGAGTCCAAGGTGATCTACCTGCGCGACGTCAAGGAGCGGGTGAGCACGATCGCGCCGTACCTGTCGCTCGACACCGACCCGTACCCGGTCATGATCGACGGTCGGATCAAGTACATCATCGACGGCTACACGACCGCCGCGACCTACCCGTACGCGGAGGCGGTCGAGGCCCGGACCATCGACCCGTCCCTCACCGGGTCGTTCAACTACATGCGCAACAGCGTGAAGGCGGTCGTCGACGCCTACGACGGGACGGTCACCCTCTACCTGACCGACACGCTCTACGGCGGGAAGAAGGACCCGATCATCCGGGCGTACGCCAAGGCCTTCCCCGACCTGTACCAGACCGAGATCCCCGAGGCCCTCAGCCGGCACTTCCGCTACCCGGAGCTGATGTTCAAGGTGCAGACCACGGCGTGGGGCCGGTACCACCAGTCGGACCCGTCGGTGTTCTTCAACAACAGCGACCGCTGGAACATCGCCCAGCAGCCGGCGAACTCGGCGTCGACGTCGGTGACGGCGGACCCGGCCACGGGCGAGACGACGACCAACCTGCCCCGCATCGAGCCCTACTACCAGATGATGCAGCTCACGCCGGACTCCCAACCGGAGTTCCTGCTGACCCGTCCGTTCGTCCTCGCGTCCGACGACGAGAGCGGCCGGAGCCTGACGGCCGTGATGGTCGCGTCGAACGATCCGGGGTCCTACGGACAGCTGCGCCAGATCGTGATGGCCAACGGCGAGGACGGAGCGAGCGCGCCCAAGGTCGACGGACCGTTGCAGGCCAACCAGAACATCGTCACCTATCCACCGGTGTCGCAGTACCAGACGATCGTCGGTCGCAGCGGATCGAGCGTCCGCTACGGCAACATGCTGATCCTGCCGTTCGGCGACTCGCTGCTGTACGTGCGGCCGATCTACGCCAAGGCGGAGCAGAGCGGCAGGTACGCGCTGACGAGGGTCGCGGTGGCGAACGGCGACGAGGTCGGCTTCGGCGAGACGATCGACCTGGCCGTGGCCGATCTCCTCGACGGAGACGGCTCGGGCGCCGTCGCGCAACCCGACACGCCGACCGAGCCGGATGCGGGCGACGGGTCGACCACCACGACGACCGCTCCTCCGGCCGACGGCGACCGCAGCGCGACCGAGCTCCTGGCTGCGGCCGACGCGAAGTTCACCGAGGCCGACGACAAGCTCAAGGCCGGCGATCTCGGCGGGTACCAGACGACGGTGGCCGAGGCGCGGGAGCTGGTGCGCCAAGCCGACCGGGCCCTCCAGCAGACCGTCGGCTCGACCGCGGCCGCAGCCGCTCCCACGACGACGACCACCGCACCCCCGTCGGGCTGACCCGCGCCGCCTGGGGGGCGTTCGCCCGCCGGGGTCGACCCGCCGCGGAGGGATGTGCGACCGGGCTCCGCGGGGCTCGACGTCGCGGGTGGGCCCCACTTGGGTCGTGCCCGCGGCCGGACGGTACGGTGGTCGACCGTGGTGTCACTGGCGACCCTGTTCGCGCTCATGCCGGAGTGGCTCGACCCGGAGAAGATCATCTCCAGGGGCGGCTACCTCCTGATCTTCGGCATCGTCTTCGCCGAGTCGGGTCTGCTGATCGGGTTCTTCCTTCCCGGTGACTCCCTGCTGTTCACCGCCGGGATGTTCGCCCACGGCACGTTCTCCGACACCTTCCCGAACGTGAACTTCAACATCTGGGTCCTGCTGGTGGGCGTGTTCATCGCGGCCGTCGCCGGAGACCAGGTCGGGTACGCCTTCGGGCGCAAGGCCGGCCCGGCGTTGTTCAAGCGTCCGAACTCCCGCTTCTTCAAGCAGGCGCACCTGGAGGCGGCCGAGGAGTTCTTCGAGAAGCACGGGCCCCGCGCCATCGTGCTCGCCCGGTTCGTGCCGATCGTCCGCACCTTCTGCCCGATCGTCGCCGGCGCCGGGGCGATGGAGTACAAGACCTTCGTCCGGTTCAACGTGCTCGGCGGCTTCCTGTGGGGCGTCGGCGTGACGCTGCTCGGCTACTTCCTCGGCGGCGTCCCCCTCATCAAGGACAACCTCGAGATCGCTCTCCTCCTGGTGGTGGCGGTCTCGGTGCTGCCGATCGTGTTCGAGGTCCTCAAGTCCCGGCGGGAGAAGAAGCACCAGACCGCCGGGTGAGCGCCCGGATCGGCGCTCGCCGGTCCGGCTGGTTGACGCCGGCATCCGGTGTCCACTGAACTGCCCCCGTACCGATCGGACCGGGCCCGTTCCCGGTCCGCTCACGCGTCGCACCGAGGGGGTCGGAGGCGCGTGGCGGGTACGGGGACGACATCGACGACGCGAGGGATCCAATGACGCACACGTTCGCCGCCGAGGGCGGGTACCAGATCTTCGAGCTCGGGAGCTCCGAGTGGTTCTGGTTGATCTTCTCGATGGCGGTGGCCGCCATCGCTCTCGTGACCGGCTGGATCATGATGCAGGGCGTCCTGCGCAACGACACCGGGACCGCCGAGATGGGCGAGATCGCGGCTGCCGTGCAGGAAGGAGCGATGGCGTACATCAAGCGCCAGTTCCGCACGATCCTCATGATCGTCGTGCCGCTGGCGGTCGTGGTGTTCGTGACCTCGACCGAGGTCCTCAACGTGTCGGGCACGGAGGGCCTGGACCGGGTCGAGTCCGGCATCTTCCGCACCCTCGCCTTCCTGGCCGGCGCCGCGTTCTCGGGCCTCATCGGGTTCCTCGGCATGTGGCTGTCCACCCGGGCCAACGTCCGCACCGCGGCGGCCGCCAAGACCGGCTCGATGGACGCCGCCCTCCAGGTCGCGTTCCGCGCCGGCGGCACGATCGGCCTGTTCACCGCCGGCCTCGGCCTTTTCGGCGCCACGCTCATCGTGATGGTCTTCCAGAACACGGCCTCCGCGATCCTGGTCGGCTTCGGCTTCGGCGGTTCGCTGCTGGCCCTGTTCCTCCGCGTCGGCGGCGGCATCTTCACCAAGGCCGCGGATGTCGGCGCCGACCTCGTCGGCAAGGTCGAGGCAGGCATCCCCGAGGACGACAAGCGCAACCCGGCCACGATCGCCGACAACGTCGGCGACAACGTGGGCGACTGCGCCGGCATGGCGTCGGACCTGTTCGAGTCCTTCGGCGTCGTGCTCGTCGCCAACATCATCCTGGGCGTCACGGCGTTCCGGGCGATCGGGATCGGGGGCTCCAACGCCGCCAAGGGCCTGATCTTCCCGCTGGCCATGATGGGCGTCGGGCTCCTCGCCTCGATCGTGTCGATCTTCCTGGTCAAGGCCCGCTCCGGCGAGACCGACGCCCTCAAGCCGATCAACCGCGGCCTCAACATCGCCTCGGTGATCGCCCTCGTCGGCGCCGCCGTCATCGCGTTCGGCTACGTCGGCGATCCCCGTGGCGCCGAGGTCAGCAACGTCGGCCTCCGCATGTTCGTCGCCATCGTGGCCGGCGTGGTGCTCGGCCAGGCGGCCAGCCGCATCACGCAGTACTACACGTCGAGCCAGTTCAAGCCGGTGAAGGACATCGCCGAGTCGGGTCGCACCGGTCCGGCGACCGTGGTGCTCTCGGGCATCTCCTCCGGCATGGAGTCCGCCGTGTGGGCCGTGGTCGCGATCGCCGTCGCGATCCTGGTCGGCCTCGGCCTGGGCGGCGGCAGCTCGCTGTTCGCCTTCTACATGGTCGCCCTGACCGGCATCGGCATGCTGTCGACCACCGGCATCGTGGTGGCCGAGGACACGTTCGGTCCCATCGCCGACAACGCCCAGGGCATCGCCGAGATGTCGGGCGAGCTGGAGGGCGAGACCGAGCGGATCCTCGACGGACTCGACACCGTGGGCAACACCACCAAGGCCGTGACCAAGGGCTTCGCCATCGGTTCCGCCGTCATCGCCGCCGTGGCGCTGTTCGCCTCCTTCAGGGAGACGATCGCCTCCACCGCCGAGACGGGCATCGGCAACGCCGTGCGCGAGCTCGACGTGGCTGCGGCGTTCGACGCCGTGTCGATCAACATCGCGGATCCCAAGACCTTCGCCGGCGCGCTGCTCGGCGGCACGGTCGTCTTCCTCTTCTCCTCCCTCGCCATCCTGGCGGTGAGCCGCACGGCCGGCACCGTCGTCCAGGAGGTCCGTCGGCAGTTCCGTGAGAAGCCGGGGATCATGGACTACTCCGAGAAGCCGGACTACGGCCCGGTCATCGACATCTGCACCGGCGCCGCGCTGCGGGAGCTCACCACCCCGGCGCTCCTCGCCGTTCTGATGCCGGTCGTCGTCGGCTTCGGCCTCGGCGCCTACGCGCTGGGCGGGTTCCTGGCCGCCACGATCGTGGTCGGGGCGCTGATGGCCAACTTCCTGTCCAACGCCGGCGGCGCCTGGGACAACGGCAAGAAGTACATCGAGGAGGGCAACCTCGGCGGCAAGGGCTCCGACGTCCACACCGCCGTGGTGATCGGCGACACCGTCGGCGACCCCTTCAAGGACACGGCCGGCCCGGCCATCAACCCGCTCATCAAGGTGATGAACCTGGTGTCGCTGCTGGTCCTGCCCGCCATCCTGACCCTCGACGACAACGACGTCGCCCGCTACCTCATCGCCGCTGCGGCGCTGGTCGTGGTGATCGGATCGGTCGTCCTCTCCAAGTCGCAGTCCACGTCGTTCGGCGACGAGGAGGTCACCGCCTGACCCCTCGCCGCCGCTTCTGACGAGAAGTCAGCACCGGAACGGTCGGTTCTTCTTCGCGGAGCGTCGGCCATGGCGTCGGATTCGTCCGTCGTGCTGCGAGACTGTCCTGATGTCAGGTGCGACGGCGGGAGGCGACACGGAGCCGTGGAAGCTCGGACCTGCGGATCGCGCCCAGCCGGCAGGCCGGGTCCTGCCCCTGGTGCTCGGCGGCTACCTGGACGCGTTCCGCGAACGTGAGGCGGGTGTCCGCTCCGACGACGACGCGGAGGAGCTGCACCAGTTCCGGGTGAACCTGCGACGGGCGCGGTCGATGATGGCGGTCGGCGCGGACGTCTTCCCGTCGGAGGAGCTCGTCCTCCTGATGGCGCTGGCGTCGTGGATGGCCAACGTCACCTCGCCGGTCCGGGACCTGGACGTCCTGCTCGAGGACCTCCCGGCGCTCGAGGGCCGTGTGGTCCCCGAGCTGGGCGATGCCGTCGACGCGCTCGACGTCGCGCTGCAGCGGCGCCGCGACCAGTCGTTCGACGCCCTCGTCGAGGCGATGGACGGCGAGCGCTACCCGGTCCTGCTGCGCCGGTGGCAGGCGATGTCGACCGTCTTCCGGGTCGGTGGGGGCGATCCCGGGCCCGATGCCCGGCGACCGATGGGCGACGTCGCCGACGAGCTCGTCCTCGCAGCGTTCCGCCGGCTGCGCAAGCGGGGGAAGCGGGCGATGAAGAGCGACGACCTCGAGGCGTGGCACGACCTCCGCAAGGCGATCAAGCGGTTCCGCTACGTGGTCGCGGCGTTCTCGCCGATGTACCCGAAGGGGAGCTTCCGCAAGGTGCTCCGCCACCTGGCCGACCTCCAGGACACGCTCGGTCGGCTGCAGGACCACCACGTCCAGGCCGCGCTGATCGAACAGGTCGGCGTCGAGGAGGGCGGTCGGGCGGCGCTCGCCGCCGGCGTGCTGGCGGACTCCCTGCACCGCGACGCCGAGGCCGCGCACGCCCACTGCCGGGACGCCTGGTCGGAGTTCGATCGGCCCAAGCTCCGGCGCCACCTGCACGAGCTGCTCGGGTCGTGACCTCCGAGGGCGCCCTCGTCGGTGCCCGTTCCCGCCGGTCGGCGCGGGTCGCGGTCCCCGGTGCCCGCTGTCGCTGCGCCGTGCCAGTCTGGGTCCCATGGCCTCCGAGCGTGGGAACCGCAGCGACGATCGCACCAGCGACGACACCATCGACCTGACGGGCGACGGCACCGACGACCGCCGTCTGGCCACCATCCGCAGCCTGCTCGCCAAGGCCGAGGCCACGGAGTTCCCGGAGGAGGCCGAGGCGTTCTTCAACAAGGCGTCGGAGCTCATCGCCCGCTACTCGGTCGACGAGGCCCTGCTCTGGGCCACCGTGAGCAGAGGCCGGGAGCAGCCGTCCGAGCTGCGCCTGGTGGTCCACGCCCCGTACGTGGCGCAGAAGTCCGTCCTCGTCGCGCGGGTGGCCAGCGCCCATGGCTGCCGGGCCATCCGCTTCGGCTCCGGCTCGGCCCGTGGCGGTGAGATCGTCGCCGTCGTGGGCTTCCCGACCGACCTCCGATGGGTGGAGACCCTGGTGACCAGCCTCCTGGTGCAGCTGACGGCGGCCATGCTCGCGGGGTGCCCACGGGGCCTCAGCTCCGCTCAGTCGGCCGGCTGGCGTCGGAGCTTCATCATCGGCTTCGGCGAGGAGGTCGGCGCCCGGCTGCAGGCCGACCGGGAGGTCGCGGCGCGGGAGGCCGACGCCACCACACGGACGTCGCGCGGCGGCGACCGCAGCGGCCACTCGGTGTCGCTCGTCCTGGTGGAGCGCTCCGAAGAGGTCCGCGACGAGTTCCGCAAGCGCTTCCCGTACACCCAGAGCACCCGGGCCTCGACGGGTGGGTCCAGGGCGGGCCACCACGCCGGCCGGGCCGCCGGACGTGACGCGGCGCTGACGCGTGACTCGGTCGGAGGCCGGCGGTCGTTGCCCCGTGGCTGACGGGCCGGGCCCCGGCGGATCGCGCCGACGGACCGTCCAGGGAGATCCGCTGCGTCTCGCTGTCTACGACGCCGAGGACGTCGCTCTGCCCGGGGGTGGCCGTCGGATCCGTCGGTTCGCGGAGATCGAGGCGTTCGTCCACCTCGCCATGACCGAGTCGTGGTGGGAGGAGCACTTCCCCGACGCGCCGGTCTCGGCAGAGCTGCACCGACGTTCCCGGGGCGCCACCTTCTCGGCGGCGCACGTCACCGACGACGGCTGGGACGCCGTCATCTGGATCCGTGACGGATCCTGGGACGCCGTCACGGTCGTCCACGAGCTGGCGCACGTGGCCGCCGGGTCCTGGCGCCGACCCGGTCGCTGGCAGGCGGAGCCGGGGCACGGACCGCGGTTCGTCGACGCCCTGTGCCTCCTGTGGCGGCGGCACCTGGGCGTCCACGCCTACGGGGCGCTGCGTTCCGCCCTGGTGGAGCGGGGGGCGATCCTCGACCACCACGGTCCCCGGTCGGGTTCGGTGGTGTAGACCTCGGCCTTCTCCCTGCGCCCCCGGACCGCGATCCGTCCGGCGGCGTGCCACTCCTCGGGGCTCCCTGCGCCGTCGACCGTCGCCCTGGTGGCCAGCACGCCGGCGCCCTCGTCCTTCGCCAGGTCGCAGAGCCGCGACGCCACGTTCACCACGTCGCCGATCACGGTGTACTCGAAGCGGTCGGGGGTCCCGACGAACCCGGCGATCACCTCGCCGGTCGCGACGCCGATGCCGGCGCGCAGCATGGCGTCGGTGTGGGCGAGCTCACGGGGGATGGCGGCCGCCGCCCTGAGCGCCCGCGCCGCGTGGTCCGGCTCGTCCTGGGGCGCGCCGAAGAGGCAGAGCGCTGCGTCGCCCTCGAACTTGTTGACCCAGCCGCCCTCGCGGGCGACCACGGCGACGACGACGGCGAAGAACCGGTTGAGCATGCCGACGACGTCCTCGGGGGAGTGGCGCTCGGAGAACCGGGTGTAGCCGCGGAGGTCGACGAACAGGACCGTGACCTGCCGCCGTTCGCCGGTCGCGGTCGGCTCGTCGTGCGACATGGCGAGATCCGCCAGATCGGCCTGACCCACCTGACGACCGAACACCTCCCTCAGCGCCTCCCGCTCGCGGATCCCCGCCACCAGGTCGTTCACGCCCTCTGCCAGGCGGCCCAGCTCGCCGAGATCGTCGACGGGGACGTGCACGTCCAGGTCGCCCTGCTCGATCTGGCGCAGCGCGGCGCGGACCCGGTTGAGCGGGCGCGACACCGAGATCGACGCGATCGCCATCACGATCCCGCCCGCCAGCGCTCCGACGACGGCGATCCACGCCAAGCGGTCGCCGCCGAGGGGAACCGGGGCGATCAGCGGGTTGAGCCCGATCGCGACGAGCGGCACGGCGCTGCCCATCAGCCACGCCAGCATCAGCCGGGGCAGGACGTCGCGTCGGTCCTCGGGGAGCTCGGCGTCGACGAGCGCCAGCGCGTACAGCGGGCGGAAGTAGCCCTCGAGCAGCAGGTACAGCATCGTGCACACGATGATCCCGGCGAGCGCCAGGCCGAACCCGATCCGGGCGACGTCGGAGTTGATCACGCCGAACAGCACGGCGGCGCCGAACCACGACACGAGAGCCGTGAGCGTCTCGAACGTCGGCAGGCTGAAGAGGAAGCGACGCTGGCGCTCGGTGGGTGGGTTGCCGAGCCGGACCCACGACACCGCTCGGCGCAGGAGCATGGCGTTGACCGGGACGGCGAGGACGACCATCACCCCGACGTAGATGCCGAACGCGACCAGGTTGATGGTGGTGGACTCCAGCTCGCCGCCCTCGGATCCCGGGAGCAGGAAGTGGAAGTACGCCGCGACCGCCGCCACGCCGAGGCCGTTCGACAGGGCCTGCAGGAGGAGCACGCCGCGGATCGTCGCCCGCGCCCGGGCGGGCTTCGGGTCGTTCGGATCCGGCGGCTCCACGCCGCGGCAGTGTACGGCCCCGTTCCCGACCGGCCGAGCTCCTGCGCCCCAGGTCCCGGTGCAGCGGTCGGGAAGGATTGCCCAGGTCGAACAGGCCATTGGGTGATCCTGCGGATTGCCGGGATCTGGCCCCTCCGACACCATGGCCCCATGGCTGAGGCAACCGGTGGGGCTCCCGTGTTGACCGTCGACGAGGTCGACCGCGTGAGGGCGCTGTTGCGCCGCTCCGACGAGACCTCACGGCTCGCCGGTCTGGAGCTCATCGACAGCTGGGGGGAGCGACGTCCGGGTCCGGCGAGCGCCGAGGCGCTGCTCAAGGCGGCGACCGTCGCCTACCCGTGGGTGCGCAGCCAGCGGGCCGATCCGGCGATCCGGCTGGCCCGCGTCCTGTGCCGTGCGCCGCGGTCCGTGAAGGTCCGCGACGTCGAGGCGGCGTACCTGATGTCGGCGGAGCGGGTCCGTCGTGTCCTGCTCCACCTCCTGGCGCTGCGGCGCGACGCCGAGGGGACCGTCGCCCTGGCCTTCCTGATCGGCCCCGACGGGCCCACCGACCTCCTGCCGTTGCCGACCGGCGGCCTGCTCAGCCCGGCGCTCGCAGCTGACGAGGCGGCGGAGCTGGTGCCGTCGCTCGTCCACGTGGCCGGCCGGACGGGCTGGGCCTGGCACGCCGCGGAGCTCCTCGAGCACCTGGTCGTCAGCGGGCGCCTCGACGCGGCGCAGCAGGAGCACGTCGCGGCGCGGCTCGCCCCTGTCGTGTCGTCGCTGGTGGAGGCGTGCGATCGGGCGATGATCGAGGCGCCGGTGGTCGCGGCGGTCCGAGCCGGGGCGAACGACCGAACCTCCGATCAGGGCCCCGAGGGCATGGACCGTGTCGGCGCTGGCGGACCGGTGCGGCAGCCCCTCGAGCACCCGGCCGAGCGGGCCGGTCGGGACAGGACCCGGGCCGACCGCTACCGCTTGCGATCCCTCGTGTCGCTGTTCCGTGCGCTCCCGCCCGACGCGGCGGCGCCGGTCCTGCGCCGCGTGCTCGCCTCGGCGGACTCACGGGTGAGCGCGCTCGGCGCCACAGCGCTGGTCGCCGCTGGGCAGAGGATCGCTCCCGAGCGGCTGGACCTGGTGGCCCGTGACCCCGAGGCCCGCGCCGAGCTGCTCGACGGCCTGTTCGACCTCGATCGGGCGGCCGAGCTGTCGCCCGAGTACCGCAGCGGTCAGGCCCGCGCCGAGGCCGAGCTGGTCCGCTGGCTGTCCGCGGACACGGAGCTCGGATCCCGGCCCGACGAGTTGGAGCACCTGGAGCGACTCGCGGCGGGCGAGCACCCCGACGACGGTGTCGTGCACCTGTTCCGGTTCCGACTCCGGGCACCGCACTGGTCCTCGGCACGGGGCTGGATGGTGGGGGCCGCCGGACCGTACCGGGAGGACGGGTCGGTGGCCGACGGGTTCGAGGCCTTCGCCTCGTCGGTCTACTCGGCCGAGGACGACGACCACATCGACGGGCACCTGGACACGATCCTGGACTCGCTCGGGGCCTGGCCCGACGCGGACGACTCCTGATCGCTCGGCCCGCGGGGACCCGCCCGCCCCGCGCCGAACGCCCGCGCACACACCCGCTGGGATGCCGCCGGAGTGGCCCGTCGGGCGAGTTCAGTACGCGGTGAGGCCCCGCCCGATGGAGTCGAGCGCGGAGAGCGCGCCGGGGTGGCGGGCGACCCGTCGGTAGAGGCGCTCGGTGAGCTCGTCGGCTTCCCGGTCCTCGACGGCGTCGGCGTAGGACTCGCCGAAGCGGGCCACGATCTCCCGCTCGGTCGCCAGCTCCTCGGCGGACGGCTGGGCATCCGCGATGTCCTCGGGGAACTCCTCGAGCTCGCCGGCATCGAGCCAGATGAACTGGTTGTCCACGTCGACGTCCACGACGATCGTGGCGGTGGTCGGGCCGTCGCCGGGCTCTCCCTCGGGGACCTCGTCCTGGTCGGCCTCGACGGTCACCCGGGCCATCGGCGTCCCGGAGAACGGACTGGGCAGCGGGCCGGGCGCCGCAGCCCGGGCCTGCTGCCAGATCTGGGCGATCTCGTCGGACTGCAGGCGCTCGTAGCTCTCGCTCAACGTCATCGCCAGGCCGTGGCCGTTCGGACACGTCCATGCGTCGAACGAGTCGCTGCCATCGACGCCGGGCGAGCCGCCCAGGCGGAGATCCGCCGAGCAGACCGGGCATCGGGGGATCGACACGCCGGCGGGCGGGCGGGAGAGATCGGCGTCGAGCGTCATACCGCTCCACGGTAACGACCGGATCCCCGAATCCCACCCGGCGCTATGGTCGGTCCATGCCAGGGGAACCGGTCGGTGCCGTCGAGGTCGAGCACGACGGCCCCGTCACGATCGTCACGATCGACCGGCCGGAGGTCCGCAACGCGGTCGACGGTCCCACCGCCCGCCTGCTCGCCGACGCCTTCCGGGCGTTCGACGCGGACGCCGACGCCTCGGTCGCGATCCTGACCGGCGCCGCCGGCACCTTCTGCTCCGGGGCCGACCTGGTCGGCCTCTCCGAGGGTCGCGGCAACCGGGTGTCCGCCGACATGTCGCACGACGGCCCGATGGGGCCCACCAGGATGCAGCTGTCCAAGCCGGTGGTCGCCGCGGTCGAGGGCTACGCGGTGGCGGGCGGCCTCGAGCTGGCCCTGTGGTGCGATCTGCGCGTCGCGGCCGAGGACGCCGTCTTCGGCGTGTACTGCCGTCGATGGGGGGTGCCGCTGGTCGACGGCGGCACGGTTCGACTGCCGCGGATGATCGGCCACAGCCACGCGCTCGACCTGATCCTCACCGGTCGAGGCGTCGCCGGTGAGGAGGCCCGAGCGATGGGGCTGGCCAACCGGCTGTGCGCTCCCGCGCGTGCGTTGGCCGAGGCGGTCGAGCTGGCCCGTCACCTCGCCGCCTTCCCGCAGGAGTGCCTGCGGACCGATCGACGCTCCAGCTACGACCAGTGGGGCCTTCCGTTCGAGCAGGCGATGGGCCACGAGACCGAGCTGGGTCTGGTGCCGATCAACTCCGGCGAGACCGCAGCGGGCGCGGCTCGCTTCGCCGGTGGCGCCGGTCGCGGCGGGGCCGGTGTGTGAACCGGCCGACCGGCACCACCCGTCGACCGTGACGTCACGTCGCCCGTCCCCATCCGTCCCCCGCATCAGGAGCATCCGTTGAGCGAACCCGACCTGACGTCCAAGCCCGCCACCCCGTCCACCGCGGAGGCCAACTCCGTCGTCCTGGGTGCTCTCCCGTTCGCTGACCGGACCGACTTCGAGCTCGCCGAGCGGGGTCGGCTGGCGGCGTCGCCGCGTCGCCAGGTCACCGGCGAGCTCGGCGGGGTCACGTGGGACCTCGACTCCTGGTCGTTCCTCGACGGCGACGCACCCGACTCGGTCAATCCGAGCCTGTGGCGGCAGTCGCAGTTGTGCGCGATCGAGGGCCTGTTCGAGGTGGTCGACGGCATCTACCAGGTCCGGGGCTACGACCTGTCGAACGTCACCTTCGTGCGCGGCGACAGCGGCTGGATCGTGGTCGATCCCCTCACCTCGGCGGAGACCGCCAAGGCGGCCTACGACCTCGTGACCGAGGAGCTCGGCGAGCGCCCGGTCGTCGCCGTCATCTACACCCACAGCCACGTCGACCACTTCGCCGGAGTGCGCGGCATCGTCACCGACGACGACGTCGCCTCCGGTCGGGTGCGGATCATCGCTCCGGCCGGGTTCCTGGAGGCGGCGATCTCCGAGAACGTCATCGCCGGCAACGTGATGACCCGTCGCGCCAGCTACATGTACGGCGTCCTGCTGCCGCGCGGGCCGCAGGGGCTCGTCGGCAGCGGCCTCGGTCAGACGACGCCGCTTGGCACGTTCGGCCTCATCGCGCCCACCGAGCTGGTCTCGGAGACCGGGACCGAGCTGGTGGTCGACGGGGTGCGCATCGAGTTCCAGATCACCCCGGGGACCGAGGCTCCGGCGGAGATGAACTTCCTGTTCCCCGACCACCGGGCGCTGTGCATGGCCGAGAACTGCACGGCGGTGTTCCACAACGTGTACACGCCGCGTGGCGCCCAGATCCGCGATGCGCTCGCCTGGTCGACCTACCTCCACGAGTCGATCGAGCTGTACGCGGACCGGGCCGACGTCAGCTTCGCCAGCCACCACTGGCCGCGTTGGGGAACGGATTCCCTTCGCGGCCACCTGTCCAGCCAGCGCGACCTGTACCGGTACCTCCACGACCAGACCATGCGTCTGGCCAACCACGGCCTGACCAGCCTGGAGATCGCCGAGGAGCTGGAGCTCCCGTCCTCGCTCGGCGACGAGTTCTTCAACCGCGACTACTACGGCACGCTCAACCACAACGTGAAGGCCGTCTACCAGCGATACCTGGGCTTCTTCGACGGCAACCCGGCCCACCTGCATCCGCTCCCGCCGGTCGAATCCGGCGTGAGGTACGTGGAGTTCATGGGCGGCGCCGACGAGCTGCTCCGGCGGGCGCGGGCGAGCTTCGAGGCGGGGGAGTACCGCTGGGTCGCCCAGGTCGTCGACCACCTGGTGTTCGCCGAGCCCGACAACATGGAGGCCCGCGCACTGCAGGCCGACGCCCTCGAGCAGCTCGGCTACCAGTCCGAGTCGGGACCCTGGCGCTCCTTCTACCTGACCGGAGCCCAGGAGCTGCGCAGCGGCCCGCCCCCGATCGTGATCAAGAGCGCCGAGAAGCCCGACGTGATGGCGGCCATGACCGTCGACATGCTCCTTCAGTTCGTCGGCGTCCACCTGAACGGTCCGGCGGCCGCGGACGTGGAGCTGGCCATCACCCTCGAGGTCACCGACGCCTCCGCCGACGGCGGCGCAGGTGGTCCGGGCCAGACGCACGCGGTCGGCGTCGTCAACGGTGCGGTGCACCACTCCGAGGGCGGGCCGCACCCCGGCGCCGACGTCACCGTGACCACCACCCACGCGGCGTTGGTCGCCGCGATCACCTCGGGGCGGCTCGAGCAGCTCGCCGACGGCCCGGACAGCTCCGTCGACGGGAGGGTCGAGGTGCTGTCGCAGCTGTCGGATCTGCTCGACGAGTTCGAGCTGTTCTTCCCGATCGTCACGCCCTGAGTCGCTCTGCTCCCGCCCCGCTCTGTTCGTCGAAACCGACCGAGAAGTGTCGGTTTCGGGGAACGGAGCGGGGTGCGCGCCGGCGGCCGGGCGCCGGTCAGCGCATCAGGCCCGCGCCGGTGATCAGCGGCAGGTCCAGCACCGACAGCAGACCGGGCCGGGCCTCGCAGACCGCGGGGATCGCGTTGACGATGCGACCGGCGGTGCCGGCCAGGCCGGCGGTGTTCGGGTCGCCGTCGTCGCCCATCATCTGCAGGTCCAGCGTGTAGCTCGGGTTGCCGTCCACCTGGATGCGGTACCCGTCGTGGCCGCGGGCCCGAGGCCAGTCGGGTGCCAGCTCGTCGGCCAGGCGGGTCACGTGCTCGACGACGATCTTCGGTTCGCCGTCGACGATGCCCTGGATCTCGAAGCGCAACGCGCCGGCGGTGCCGGCCTCGACCACCCCGAAGCCGAGGTCGATGTCGACCGGCGTCGGGACCCGCTCGCTGACCTCGCGCAGCTCGGTCACCTCGACGCCCAGTCCGGCGGCGATGGCCTTGACGACACCACCCCAGGCGAAGCCGAGCACGCCGGGGATGAGGATCAGCGGGGTGGCGTCGAGCGGCTGGCCGAAGCCCATCGTGTCGAACAGCACCTGCGGCTGGGAGTAGGTGGCGTAGTTGACGATCTCCATGACCCGGACCGAGTTCACGTACTCGGCGGTGCCGGTGAGCACGAGGGGGAGCAGGTCGTTGGCGAAGCCCGGATCGATGCCCGAGGTGAAGCACGACGTGCCGCCGGTCGTGCACGCGTCCTCCAACGGCGCCCGCATGTGCTCGTCGACGTGCTCGGGGAACAGCAGCGGGACGACCGACGAGGACACGACGTTGGCGCCCGAGGCCAGGATCCGGGCCATGTCGGCGATGGCCTCGGTCGGCCGGAGGTCCGCGGTGGCCGTGTAGGAGACGCAGTCGGCGCCGAGCGCGAGCAGCGCGTCGGCGTCGTTCGTGGCCGTCACGCCCAGCGGCTCGATGCCGACCAGCTCGCCGGCGTCGCGTCCGACCTTGTCGGCGCTGCTCACCCACAGGCCGACCAGCTCGAGATCGGGGTGGTTGGCGATGAGCCGCGTGGCGTGGCGCCCCACGTTGCCCGTGCTCCACTGGATCACCCGGTACGTCATCGTCCGCCCCCTGGCCCGGCTCGTTCGGCCGGAACCGCCCGCAACCTACCGGCCCCACACAAGTGCCGACCCGGGAGTCCGTCGCGGTCCGACGACGCGGCGCCTGACAACATGGCGTGATGGGCCAGCGCAGCGAGCGACCGACGATCCTCCTGGCGATGATGCCGGGCCTCCTCGACTACGCGTTCACGGAGGACCAGCGTCGCCGGCTGGCGGCGGTGGGCGACGTGCTGAACGACGGCGAGCCGTTGGAGGAGCTGAGCTCCCCGCACGCGGCGGAGCTGCTCGGTCGCGCGGATGTGCTGGTCGGCCATTGGGGGTGCCCGACGCTGACCGAGGCCGTGATGGTCGCCGCGCCGAGGCTGGCCCTGTTCGCCTACGCGGCGGGGACGGTGAAGTGGCAGGTCACCGACGCCGTGTGGGCGCGGCACGTCGTGGTCACCTCCGCGGCCGCTGCCAACGCGGTGCCGGTGGCGGAGTACACCGTGGCCGCCATCCTCTGGGCCAACAAAGGGGTCTTCTCCTTCGCAGCGCGAGAGCGGGATCCGGATGCCAGGGTCCCGCTCGACCCGACGCGCATCGGCAACGTCGGTCGACGGGTCGGTCTGGTCGGGGCGTCCCACGTCGGACGGCTCGTCATCGAGCTGCTCCGCCCGTACGACCTCGAGCTGGCCGTGGCGGACCCGTACCTGTCGGCCGCCGACGCCGCCGCCCTCGGGGTGCAGCACATGGAGCTCGACGAGCTGTGCGCCTGGGCGGAGCTGCTCAGCCTGCACGCGCCCGAGGTGGAGGCGACCAAGGGCATGATCGGCGCCGCTCAGCTGGCGGCGATGCCCGACGGGGCCACGCTGGTGAACACCGCACGCGGCGGGTTGGTCGACGAGGCGGCGCTGGTCGCCGAGCTGGAGACGGGCCGGATCGCCGCGGTGCTGGACGTGACGGTGGAGGAGCCGACGCCGGCGGACTCGCCGCTGCGCACGCTGCCCAACGTGTTCCTCACCCCGCACGTCGCCGGCGCCGCGGGGTCCGAGATGGTCCGCCTGGCCGAGCTGGCCGTCGAGGAGGTCGAGCGCTGGGCCGCGGGCGAACCGCCCCGCTACCCGGTCACCGCCGCCGACCTCGACCGCATCGCCTGACCCACCCCCGACGCTCCCTCCCGGCGGCCCGCTCTGTTCGTCGAAACCGACCGAGAACTGTCGGCGTCCTCAACTGGTGAGTGCAACACCCTCGTCGAGACTGGAGCGACTCGAGGAGGTCTGTGGTGGCTCGGAAGTGGAAGTACTTGCCGGATCCGGTG